>MEKI01000103.1:29251-50328 GCA_001766905.1 Acidobacteria bacterium RBG_13_68_16 | reverse complement strand
ACCGGGACGGGTACTCTATCTCAACGGCCCCATAAGCGTCAAGCAGTTTCATAAGACGACGGCCGTTCTCCAGGGTCCCACGGCGGGACACATCAACGGCGCGGTCACCGGCCGTGAGGCGACGCCCGAGGAGAGCGACGGTCCCGCCGATCAAGCGTCTGTCGGTCCCCGCTCGGGTACAATTCTGCACGGCTGAGGTCTTTGCGGACCGCAAAGGCCGGAAAGCCGGAGGACGACGGCACGGGCGCCGCCTCAAAATGCTGATGACGATCTTTAACATATTCTCCCGTCGAGGCTTGCGGTGCAAACCAGGGACGGTAGTTTGTTCAAACTCGCGGTTCGGTGGCAATGTGGCATGCAGTTGCGGCCGGTCTCAGGTTTACGGTGAGCGCTTGAGGGGCAAACGGCGGCGGCAGCTAGAAGGGTTCTTGTGAGCGCCACCTCGACCACTGCATCCGCCCCCACCATCATCAGGATCGAGCCCTCACAGGGTTGGTTCTCCCTCAACCTCGCCGAGCTGTGGGAGTACCGTGAACTTCTGTACTTCCTCGTCTGGCGGGACATCAAGGTACGCTACAAGCAGACCGTCCTCGGCGTGGCGTGGGTCGTGATTCAACCCCTCGCGACCGCCGCCATCTTTGCCTTCATCTTCGGCCGGTTGGCCAGCTTGCCGTCGGGTGGGGTTCCGTACCTGGTGTTCGTCTTTGCTGCCCTGCTGCCATGGCAGCTCTTCGCCGGCGCGTTGGCCCGTGCAGGCACGAGCCTCGTGAACAGCGCAAACCTGCTGACCAAGGTTTACTTCCCCAGGCTCCTCGTTCCACTGGCTGCGATCGTTTCCGGTCTTGTAGACTTTGCCGTCTCCTTCGTCATCCTTGGCGGCCTCATGGTGTGGTACCGGGTTCCTCCGAGCTGGAACCTCCTGACGCTTCCTCTGTTCGTGCTGCTTGCGCTGCTCGCTGCACTGGGAACCGGGCTCTTCTTGTCGGCCCTGAACGTGCAGTACAGGGATGTCCAGCAGGCCATCCCGTTTCTCGTTCAGGCGTGGATGTTCCTTTCGCCGGTCGTGTACTCCGAGGAGTTGATCCCTGCAGGCACCGTCCGCTTCCTGTACAACCTCAATCCCCTCACCGGAGTTGTCCAAGGCTTCCGTTGGGCTCTCTTCGGTGCCGCGCCGCCCACGGTGATCACGCTCGTCTCCGGGGTTCTTGTCGTTCTCGTGGTTTTGGCCGGGCTCGTCTATTTCAAACGAGTTGAGGACACGTTCGCGGACGTGGTCTAGAGCCAATGTCTGACATCGTCGTAAGGGCACAAGGGCTGAGCAAGCGCTACCAAATCGGGGCGTCACGACTCGCCTACCGGACGCTGCGCGAGACGCTTTCCCAGGCGCCGGAGGCCTCGTTACGACGGATCAAGAGCCTGGTGACGCCCTCTCACGGGCCAGACAAAGCCAAGAACCTCATCTGGGCCGTCAGAAACCTCTCCTTTGAGGTCACCCGCGGCGAGGTGCTCGGCATCATTGGCCGCAACGGCGCGGGTAAAAGCACGCTCTTCAAGTTACTCTCCCGCATTACTCGCCCGACCGAGGGCTGGGCGGAGGTATCCGGGAGGGTCAGTTCTCTTCTCGAGGTCGGCACCGGTTTTCACCCCGAACTGACAGGGCGCGAGAACATCTACCTTAACGGCGCCATCCTCGGCATGAGGAAGGTGGAGATAGGCAGGAAGTTCGACGAAATCGTCGCATTTGCCGAGGTGGAGAAGTTCATTGACACGCCGGTGAAACACTATTCAAGCGGGATGTTCGTGCGCCTTGCTTTTTCGGTTGCCGCGCACCTCGAACCAGACATTCTCATCATCGATGAGGTCCTTTCGGTGGGGGACGCTGCCTTCCAACAGAAATGTCTCGGCAAGATGGACGAGGGGCGTCGTGGGGGGCGGACCGTCCTTTTCGTGAGCCACAACATGGGCGCAGTGCGGAGGCTCTGCACCAGCGTCCTGTGGCTGGAGCGCGGCGAATGCCGGGCGGTGGGCAGGACCGAATACGTGGTCGGAGCATATGAATCTACGGTTCTAGGCCTCAACCAAGGGGCTGCTGCGTCTGTCGCGCTCCCCGGCGCGGGAAGCCCTGATGCCCCCGGCCATGGGCTCCGCCTGCACTTTCTGTCCGAGGATCGACAGCCACGTTCCCGATTCTCCCTTGGCGAACCTTGGTGCGTATGGTTCGATTTCGAGATTGTCCGCCCAGTGAAGCACCTCATTGCCGCGCTTGCACTCACAAGGCTTGACGGATCCCCGATCCAGACGATCTGGTCCGCACCCAGCGACTTGTCCCCGGGGTGTTACCGTGGGGAATATCCAATCACCCTGCCTTTGGCCGAGACAGAACTCACCGTCGCGGTTGGACTCTCGTCCTTTGAGCGCGGGTTCTATGACGCCAACGGCGCCGGCCACGTCACGATAACGGCGGAAGGTGCTAGGGTCGCGCCGCTCCGTTCCTCGAGTTGTGGCGTGTTGTTCTCCACCTCACGCCCCGCCATATTTGGCATTGGCGCAGCTCCCGACGGTGCCGGGAAGGTATGACGAAATGGTGCGCCACTCGCGACGCTTGGACCTTTTGACGAATCAGAGCCAGTCTCCTGCCCTCGGCGCCGCCGCAGCAAATAAGGACGCGACCCGAGGATGTAGCCTTCTCGACTTCCGGAAGGACGTCTTTTCACAGTACGGTGAGGATGGGATCATTGCGGAGATCATCCGGCTCATCGGCGCGGAGAACAGGTTCTTCGTTGAATTCGGCGCCGGTGATGGACTTTACCTCTCAAACACAAGAGCGCTAGCCCAACAGGGTTGGTCGGGCGTGTGGATTGAGGCTGATAGCGACAAGTTTCAAGGGATGCAGGAGAATGCCAAGGGTTTCTCGATTCGATGCGTTCACCGAAGAATCGGGATATGTGAGAACACCATCGACGGTGTGCTCGATGAGGTGGGAGCCCCCGAAAATCCAGACCTCTGCATCATAGACATCGACGGCGATGACTGGCAGGTTTGGGAGTCGATGGTGCGGTCCAGGCCGCGCTGTGTCGTCGTGGAGGCGAACCCAACATTCCCTCTCAATGTCGAGTTTGTTCAAAAGGAGGGGTCCTATATAGGTAATAGCGCTCTTGCCCTTGCTCTGCTGGGCAAAGCAAAGGGGTACGCGCTGGTCTGCTACAACGGCCTGAACTGCTTCTTCGTTCGAGAGGATTTGGCGAGCCGACTTCACCTGGCCGATCGGCGGTTCGCGGCTCTTTACCTCCTCGATGCGGTCGCAGATCTTTACGCTGCGTCGTCATACGACGGCAAGATCTTCGTGGTCGGGAATGCCGTCTACGGCTTCCGCGAAGTGGCGCAGACGAGCGACCTCGCACGGGAGGCTTTCAAGCTCAACGTCTATTATGGGGAGTGGCTCCTTGAGTTCTAGCGAGTAGAGCGTGTCCTCCTTGTGCCAGGCGTGACCCTTGCCGCAGGTGAATTCGGGGGCGTGTTGCAGTGCCTAAACTGATAGGGCGACTCCTGCGATCCTGCGGCATTCGACTCGTCACCATGGGGAACGACTTCGACCCCCCACCGCCGCCGCCACCAGCGCCCGAACCCAGTCTCAGGGAAAGAATGGCCGAGCTCTGGACTGCAAACCGCGGCGACCTCACACACCGCCTCGATTACAACCTTCACCCCGACTCGGTCGTTCTCGATCTCGGCGGTTACGAAGGCCAGTGGGCCAGTGACATCTTCGCCAGGTACTGCTGCAACCTGTATGTCTTTGAGCCAATCACCGAATACGCCGACAAGATCCAATCTCGGTTTCGGCGAAATACCAAGGTCCAAGTCTTCCCGTTCGGCCTCGGGCCTAGCGATTGTCAACTTCCAATGTCCAAGAAGCTCGACCATTCATCAGTGGTTCTACAGGACGGGGAGATTGTCATGGGCCCCTTTCGCGAGGCCACCCACTTCATTACCGGGGAACTCGCGCTCTCGCATGTGGACCTCATGAAGATCAACATCGAAGGAGCGGAATACGACCTTCTCGAACACCTCATTGCTCGGAACTGGATCACGAACATCTCCAACCTGCAAATCCAGTTCCACGACTTCGTACCCGATGCCGAAGCAAGAATGAGAAACCTCCAAGAAAGGCTGGCCTCAACGCATTCAATGACCTATCAATACCCCTTCGTCTGGGAGAACTGGGCACGGAAAGAGTAGCTCTGCATCCGGTGGGACCAGACTCGAAATCAAAGGCGCTTCTCAGTTCCAATCGTGGCTCCCCCGAGGCTTCTTCAGAGTGCGAGGGGGTCCAGCCGCGGGGTCGTCCCCTGGTTAGCGTTCTTTTACCCCTCTTCAACGGTAAGCTCTACCTGGATGCGGCGCTTCAGAGCGTCCTTTCGCAGAGCTATCAGCACTTCGAAGTGATCGTGATCGACGATGGTTCGACGGATGGTTCCCACGAGCTCATCCAGACGTACGCTGATCCACGAATTCGTCTGTTTCGCCAGTCCAACCAGGGCTTGCCGGCAGCCCTGAACCGCGCAATCGGGCTGTCAACGGGTGAGTACCTGGCACGCCAGGATCAGGATGATGTGGCTCTCCCCCACCGGCTCGAAAGACAAGTCGCTTTTCTCAACGCGCACCCATCCCACGCCATGGTAGGAACCTGGGCGGAAATCTGGGTCGGCAATGCCGACAGCGGCCGGCGCCACCAGCACCCCACGGAAGATCACATCCTCAAATGGGAGCTCCTCTTCAACAACCCCTTTGTCCACAGCTCAGTGATGCTCAGGAAAAGCGCCGTGCAGCAGGTCGGGGGATACTGCACGGACACGAATCGGCAGCCTCCCGAGGACTACGAACTGTGGTCTCGGTTGATCAGGAGCTTCGAGGCCGCGAACATCCCGGAGTGCCTGCAGATCTATCGGGAAGTCAAACAGAGCATGTCTCGCGCTGGTGAGAATCCATTTCTCACAAGGCTCATCCGCATCAGTGCCGAGAATCTTGCGTGGGCTGCAGGAAAAGCCGAGCCTGATGAGGCTTTCTTCGCCATTGCGGCATTGGCGAACGGCGCCGCAGAGCAGGTCGGCCCGCAGTTTCGCGTGCGTCTCGCCTCAAGGGTCCTGAAGGCAGCAGCCCGCCGGCTCGCGGGCCCGTCGCCCAACCAGCAAACCCAACTGAGGGCACGAGTAGCGGAGCGGCTGCGAGCTCTTCGCCATGCCTACTACACCAGCCATCCAAGCGCAGCACACAGGAGCTTGAACCTGGCCCACGGCCTGGCTTCCAGGTTGCGGAGAAAGCTGATACGGGCATGAGTCCGACAAAACCCCCCGCGAGAAGGTGCTGCGTCGTCGGCGGCGCTGGCTTCATCGGCTCACACCTGGTTGAAGCGTTGCTGGGCACCGGCAGAGAAGTCACTGTCCTGGATAGTAGACGCGTGAGCAAAGGGGCGCTCGCCCCCGGGGTTCGCTACATCCGTGGCGACTATGGCAGATCAGAGGTGCTCGACGCCGCTCTTGAAGGTGCCGGGGAAGTCGTGGATCTCGCGTACGCAACTTTCCCAAAAACCAGCTACGAGAACCCCGTGGGCGACATCCTCCACAATTTGCCGCCGTCAGTCCGCCTCTTGGAGGCGGCGGGTAGGGCGACGGTTCGAAAAATGGTCGTCGTGTCCTCGGGCGGAACGGTTTATGGCAGGGCACAGCGAATCCCCATAGACGAAGATCATCCCACCCACCCCATCTCCCCGTACGGCATTACAAAGCTGGCACTCGAGAAGTACACACAGATGTTCCATCAACTCCACGATCTTCCAGTGGTTGTGGTGCGCCCGGCCAACGCGTTCGGGGAGGGGCAGCGGCCGTTTATCGGACAGGGCTTCATTGCCACAGCAATGGGGGCAATCCTCCTCAAAAAACCTGTCGTGGTCTACGGCAAGAGTGGGACCGTCAGAGATTACGTACATGCCGAGGATATCGCCCGGGGAATCATCGCGGCGCTGGACAAGGGCCGACCGGGTTCGGCGTATAACATCGGCAGTGGCATTGGCCGCTCAAACCGTGAGGTTCTCGAGGCAATCGAGAGGCTTGTAGGCCCGGCGGGATTTCGAATTCGAATCAAGACGGAAGGCCTACGAAACTTCGACGTGCCAATAAACGTCCTCAGCTCCGAAAAGCTCCACAAACTGGCGGGCTGGCAGCCCCAGGTCACCTGGGAGAACGGCCTCAGAAGGACATGGGACTGGGTCCGGCTGTCGTGGCACCGCGGCAGTCGTGTCCTTGCCTAGTGCGCCCTCACATACAGCGGTCACGTTGGATCCCATGGTTCCAGCTCAGGTCGCCTCGCAAGCTCTCCCCGAACTGTCTGGCCTGTGTCGTCGCACTGCCACATCTTCAAGTGTGAGCAGGTTCTTGGTGGAGTGCCCCGAGGCCTTCCCCTCGGCCGGGCTCTCGGGCCACCGTAGACATTTGCACCTCGGCGCAACCAAGCAAGATTGACGCGCGTGAGAAGGGCTTTCCCCACCTGCCTTATCCTGGTCATCGTTGTGCAGGCGTGGGTTTTTCTAATGGTGCCCACAGACAACAACGGGGACCCCAACGACTACCTTGTCATCGCACAAGGCCTCTTTTCCAGAATGACGCCGTTCACTCTCAATCGCTCCATCGGCTACCCTCTTTTCATTAAGGTGGCTTCTCTTGACCTCCACAATCTCAATCTCCTGTTCCTGGTTCAGTCTGTGCTTTTTGTTGTGGCCATTTTCTACTTCGCGTCCTCCCTTTCTCTTCCGCCTATCCTCCGATGCCTCGTCTGTGTTCCTGCTCTAATTCCCGGAATCGCCTATATGCAAAAACTCCTCTTTCCGGATGGCCTTATCCTCAGCCTTCTCCTTTTGTTTATGATTCAGTTGGTCAGGAGAAAGGTGTACTACGCTGCAGCTATTGGCTTGATCCTCACAGCCATCAAAATCTTCTTCATCTTCCTGCTACCGCTCGTGCTTGCTGCGTGGGCAGTTGAGAACTGGCATATCTCTGTTCGAAAGGCTTACGTGTCGTTCTGTATCTTCCTCTTGCTTCTCGTCCCACTCGTCTTTGCAATCCGGCCCTTCCCCTTGTATCAGACCATAGTGCAAATCCCCGACTTCGTCTCGGGACAAATAAACCCAGTGGGCCCGCTCAAGGAACTGCGCGTTTCCTGTGGTGGGGCAGCGAAGACGATTACCGATCCCACCGTACTCGCGAGCATTTTGAAGCACAGTGCCGATGAATACTATATTCCCCTCGGGAGCACGGTGACCGCTCAGCTTGGGTGCACGCAGGGGGATGTGCGCAGGTTGCAGAGGCAACTCATCCTGTACTACCTGTCGCGCGCGCCCCTCTTCCAAGCAAAAAAGATCCTTATGAACGTCTGCAGGGCTGCCTTTGTGTTCCCCCAGAACGAGCACGTAGGTTACATGCTTCGCCAGAAGGCAGATCTTGCCACGAGGTTCTACGACGACCGTTTCTTCTACGAAGATCGACAGGTCCAGTACTTCCGGGACGTGGGACTCGCGCCCCTGAAGCAACCTGGCCTGGTTCTACTGCGGCTAACCGCTCACAATAATCTGCTCATCAGGGCACTTTCGCTGGGCATTCTTGGATTTGTTCCACTAATCGCGTGGAAGTTATTGAAGAAGAGAGACGTGCTTCGTCTGGCATTTCCCGTGGTGGTTTTCATTGCGGCCTATAGTGTGCTCTTGTCGTGGTTCGCGTTCATCTACGACAGGTATGTCTATGTCAACTACTTTCTGTGGATGTATCTCATTGCACTGTGGGCCAACGAGACGTTTCCGGGTTTGGCTCGCGCTTCACTCGCATGGCCCCGTCCGCTTGGCGCCACCTCCAAGAGCGAGTAGTTCTGGGAAACGCCCCCGACCATCTTCAACGTTTCTGGGGCAAGCTGGCAGCTGGCAGAGCACGGACAATGGCGAAGGTCGAGTTTACGAGTCCCGCACATCAATCGCCGGACCCGCTTGTGTGGGTAGCCGTTTCAGCACCTTCGCACGATCACGGCAACCGTCAGGTACTCACCCCGCACGACGGCCGCACGGCTCAAGTATGGTGGCGAGGCCAAAGTTGAAGATCTTGCACACCGTCGAGTTCTACCACCCGAGTCGAGGAGGCGCCCAGGAGCTTGTCAAAAGGATCTCCGAGCTCTTGGTGCGTCGCGGCCATGAGGTCACGGTTGCAACAACGCGCCTGCCAGAGCGCCGCGAGACGGTGATCAACGGCGTGCGCATCGCAGAGTTCGGGATCTCGGGCAACTCTGCGCGGGGCTTCCGTGGTGACACGCTTGACTATTTCAAGCTCCTCCGGAGCGGTGGGTTCGACGTGATGATGAACTATGCGGCCCAGCAGTGGGCGACCGATCTCGTCCTGCCCATAGTCGACCAGATTCCCTATCGCAAGGTCCTCTCACCTTGCGGGTTTTCTGGTCTTTTCTGGCCGGAGTACGGGCCCTACTTCAGGATGCTGCCCGAGAGGCTCCGGCTGTACGACCACCTGATCTTCCATTCGCGCACCTACCGCGACATCGGGCTTGCCCAGCAGCACGGCCTGAGCCACCTCAGCGTGATTCCAAACGGAGCCGCATACGAGGAGTTTGGCACGCCCGACAAAACGTTCAGAGAGCGCTACGGCATCCCTAAGGACCGGCCCCTGCTCCTGACCGTCGGTAGCCACACATTCCTAAAGGGACATGAGCTTTGCATGCGCGCATTGCGAAAGGCACAAATCGGACCCGCCACCCTGGTTGTGATCGGCAACACGCTTCCAAACTTGAGCTGTCTCCCTCAATGCAGCAGCCTTGCGCGAAACGTGCGCTGGACGACTCTCGGACGCAAGCAGGTGCTCCTGGTCGACCCGCCCAGGGAGGACGTCGTCGCTGCCTACCACGCAGCCGACCTGTTCCTCTTTGGCTCCAACATAGAGTGCTCGCCCATCGTCCTCTTCGAGGCAATGGCTTCGCGGACACCCTTCATCTCCACCGCCTGCGGCAACGCCGGGGAGATTGCAGCCTGGAGTGGGAGCGGCACGATTATCCCCACCAGGCATACCAGCGGTGGTCTCGTAACAGGAAAGACCACAGACATGGCAAGAGCTATCGAGCGCATGCTTGCAGATCCCAGCAAGCGCGAGCGCCAAGCCGAGGCAGGATACCAAGCGTGGCGGCGCGACTTTACCTGGGAGACCATCGCGGAGCAATACGAGCGGGTGTATTTGAACCAGCAGAAGGCTCATTCATCTGACCCGCGCCAAGGGGGAGCGAACTAGGTTCAGATGGGATTTCTCTCCGGCACCAGACTGAAGCTCGGCTCTCGATTCAAACGAAGCTCGATTGCATCGCCCGCGCGTCGATCCACGGATTCGACCTCCCGGGCCTTTCTCCAGACCGAAAAATGTTTGCTGTCAAAGTGGCTCCCCAGCTTGGTCCGAGTGGTTGGAACTCACCCCTTCCCGCTCGACGAGCTCTTTGCGATGGCGGGCGCTTTCGAGTACCACCGCCCGGAGCTCGTGGTGGACATCGGCACGCACCTCGGAAAGAGCGCGCGCGTCTGGCACGAGGTGGCAAAGTGGCTGGGCGAACCCTGCCAGATCCATACAGTCGACCTGTTCGATCCGAATCATCCGGAGTTCCCGGGGAAGCTCCTGGGCCAGTTCATCAGCGGCCTCCCAGTCGCCCAGCACCTAGGGGATGGTCACACCGTTGCCCGGGAGATCCTCCTCGCTAGTCCCGGCAAAAGGGTGCTGCTGTTCCTCGACGGCGACCATGCCTACGAGACCGTGCTGCGGGAACTCCAGCTCGCCACACTCCTCCGCCCAGGCGCTTCCTGCATCCTGGTGCACGATACCTTCTACCAGCCAGGCGCTTCATACAACCACGGGCCCTACCTGGCCATCGAGGAATACCGCAAAACGTTTCCGTTCAGGCAAGTTGTGCACTTGCAGCTTGGCCTGCCCGGGCTGTCGTATCTGCAGGTTTAGGCAAAGGCCAACGGCGTGCGAATCCTCTACCTCGCGATGAAGTATGACTATGGGGATCCTGCCCGAGGGCTCGGGTTCGAGCACTACAACTTCTACGACGCGCTGCGCAACATGGGGCACGACCTCCTCTACTTCGATTTCATGACCCTCCACCAGGGGTTGGGCAAGCAGGGCATGAATCGTCGGCTGCTGGAGGTTGCACGCTCCGAGAAACCGGATCTTTCCTTTTCAGTTCTGTATACCGATCAGTTCGAACCCGATGCGATCAGCAAGCTCTCCGAGTTGTGCCCGACGGTGAACTGGTTCTGCGACGACCACTGGCGGTTCGAGTCCTTCTCGCAGCACTGGGCACCCAGGTTCACCTGGGTGGTAACGACAGCCCGAAGTGCGCTGCCGAAGTACGAGGCAATCGGCTGCCACCAGGTGATCAAGAGTCAATGGGCCTGTAATCACTTCCTCTACCGGAAGCTCGATCTTCCGCTGAGCCACGATGTGACCTTCGTCGGGCAGCCCCATGGAAACCGGCGCGTTCTTATCGAGGCGCTGGGGGGCGCCGGCCTCAGCGTCAAGGTCTGGGGAATGGGCTGGAAGGAGGGCAGAATCTCCCAGGACGAGATGATCGGGGTCTTCAACCGGAGCCGGATCAATCTCAACCTGTCCAACGCATCCGTCCTCAAGGATGCCACCGCCCCCAGGCCCGCTCGCCGCGTCCTCCGACGACTTCTCGGTGACCCGCATCCTGGTGACCGGGAGAGGCGCCCACCCGCGGTCGCAGATCCCAACGACCAGATCAAGGGTCGAAACTTCGAGATCCCGGGTTGCGGGAGCTTCATGCTCACGGGCTGGGCCGACGACCTCGCCAATTACTATGAGCCCGACCAAGAAATCGTCGTTTTCGACAGCTTCGAGGACCTGCTCGACAAGATCCGCCACTACCTGGCCCACGAGGACCAGCGTGCCGCGATTGCAGAGGCCGGCTACAGGCGAACTCTTGCTGATCACACGTACGTCCACCGCTTCAACGATATCTTCAGACGGATGGGGTTTGCTTCGTCTCTCGAGCCACTTTTCACGTGCAAAGCCAGCCCAGGCACAACAATTGAGGTGTCGTGATTGACCTCGCCGCCCGTCGTCACCGTCTTGATGCCGGTCTATAACGGCGAGCCCTTCCTCAAGGATGCGATCGGGAGCATCCTTCGGCAGACCTATCGCGAGTTCGAGCTGTTGATCATTGACGATGGTTCGACGGATGGCACGCCCAATACCCTGGCCGAGAGCCAGCGACGGGATAGCCGGATTGTTGTTCATCGGCAGGCCAACCAGGGGCTGACCGCAACGCTCAACCGGGGTCTTTCCGTTGCGCGAGGCACATTCATTGCTCGCATGGACCAGGATGACGTTGCGCTGCCGACAAGGCTTGCCAAGCAGGTGGCTTTTCTCTCGGACCGCCCCGACGTTGCGATTCTGGGTACCGCGTACTGGTTAATCGACCAGAAAGGCCGGCACGTGGACCTCAAACGCTTTCCGACTTCTGATCTCCACATTCGCTGGACAAACCTCCTGGCCCCGGCGTTCGCCCATCCTACTGTTATGCTTAGGCGAGACCTACTTCTGGAGAACGGCCTTTGGTACGACTCGGCTTTCCCTGACGTTGAGGACTATGACTTGTGGCGTCGCGTGCTCCGCCACAGCCGTGGCGCAAACCTCGGCGAGGCACTGCTCGACTACCGCTGTCATCCCGGGAGCATGTCAAGCCTTCGCCGTGCCACCCAACTCCAGAGCAGCGACCTGCTCGCCCTTCAAACCGTCCGGGAGGAGTTGCCCGACTTCCCTGTCTCCCTGGAGTCGGTGAGCCGGATGCGACGGCTCTTCGTCGGAGGTGCGCCCGATGATGAGCAGCAGGTTGAGAATCGCGTTGCGGTGGGAAACGCCTATCTCGACATGCTCGACGCATGGCTCAGCAAGCATCACGACAATCCCCAGACAGCAACCGTCAGGCGACAGGAATCTGCACGAGTAGCTGCCGTCAATCTCTTCCACGTCCCTCAAGAGGGATGGGGGCGCCTGTGCCGGCGGCTGCTGGCGCTCAGCCCTCTCCTACCGTTCGATGTCGGATTCCACTACTTAAAGGCCGTCAGCAAGAGGTTCAAGTTGGGCCTCACCATGCCCATCAGGCGACGCCTCGCGGGCTCCGGGTTTTCCCGACCGGTGAACTGACGACGAATGCGGGTCGCTTTTGTGCTCCATCTGGCCAGGCACGACGGTGCTGGAAAGGCCATCTTGGAGCTCCTCGACGTCTTGCGGAAATCGAACGTTGAGGCCTTCGTCATCGTCCCCGGGCGAGGCCCTTTGGTCTCCGACCTCGAGTCGCGCGCTGCCGCCGTGACGGTCATCCCCTACCGGTGGTGGGCCGACCGCGACACGCCGCTCTGGAAGAAGGCCCTGAGGAGCTGCTGGAACCTCATCATGGTCCTGCCGGTGAGCGTGGTTGTGTGGCGCTGGAAGTGCGAGCTCGTGTACACCAACACCATGACGGTGTGTGTCGGCGCGCTGGCCGCGAAACTGCTCGGCTTGCCCCACGTGTGGCACTTCCACGAGCTGTGGGGCGGCGAGACCGGTTTCGAGTTCGACCTCGGTGAGAGACTCTCCCTGTGCCTCGTCGACCGTCTCTCGCACGTCTGCATCGCCAATTCCGGGACGGTGGCTGAACGCCTTGCCGGCGCCATCAGGCCGGACAAGCTCCGCGTGGCCTACCAGTCGGTGACGCTGCGGGAGCCGACCACGGGACGCGAGGCGCCGGTCACGAGGCTCGAGCAAGCCGCGACAGTCTGTCTCGTCGTCGCCTCCATTCTCCCTCTCAAGCGCCAGGAGGACGCGGTTCGCGCCGTGGCGCTCCTCAAGCGGCAGGGCGTCAGCGCGGAGCTGTGGCTGGTCGGCGACGACACTGGCCCGTACGCGCAGCAACTGCGCAGTCTGGCGGCATCTGAGGACGTGGAGGCAGAGGTGCGCTTCCTCGGCTTCCACGAGAACCCGCTGCCCCTGCAACGGGCGGCGGACCTCGTCCTGAGCTGCTCGCCGGTGGAGGCGTTCGGCCGAGCCACCGTCGAGGCAATGTTGGCCGGCAAGCCAGTGATCGCCGGCCGCGGCGGCGGCAACGGCGAGCTGGTCGAGGATGGGGTCACCGGGCTCCTGTACCAGTCTGGGGACTGCAGCGACCTGGCGCGCTGCATCAGCTTCCTCGCCGAAAACCCCGGCGAGCGCACGCGACTCGGTGCGAACGCCAGGGGATGGGCCAAATCTCGCTTTTCGGCATCGGAGTACGGCCGAGTGGTCCTCGACGTCCTGGAGTCTGCCCTGCGGAGAAGCGCGCCATCGGCCGGTCAATTGGATTGACAGCAAGATGAACCACCCCCTTGGCGCCCCAGCCTCGTTGCCCCAGGTGGCGATCGTCGTCCTGAACTGGAACGGCTGGAACGACACCGTGGAGTGCCTCGAGGCACTGCAACAATTGGAGTACCCGGACTACCGGATCATCGCCATCGACAACGGTTCAAGTGATGCCTCGGTCGCACGCATTCAGCAGTGGGCACGGGGGGAGCTGCCCGTCGCCTCCGCCCTCGTCCACTACGACACCTCGAGCAAGCCGGTGTGCCTCGCCGAGTACACATCTGTCCAGGCGGAGGTAGGTGGAGTCGCGGAGCTGGAGGCGGCGCTCGAAAGGGCCCCCTCGGGCCGCGCGCTGGTCCTCGTCACCATCGGCACCAACCAGGGCTTCGCGGCCGGAAATAACGTGGGCCTCCGCTACGCACTCGCGTGCGGCTTCCCGTACGTCCTTCTGGTCAATAACGACGTGATGGTGGACCGCGACGTGCTTAGCCAGCTGGTCAGCTGTCTGGAGGGCCGTCCCACCTGGGCTGGCGTTGCGCCGAAGGTCCTCCAGCGCTCAGACCCCGGGCGCGTCCTCTACGCCGGAGGCACGCTCAGGCTCTGGCAAGCGCGTGCGGTACACCGCGGCAGGTTTACACCCGATGGTCCGAGGTGGTGCGGTACCAGGACCACCGAACACCTGTCGGCGTGTTGTGCGCTCTTCCGCGCCGGCTTCCTGCGCGACGCAGGCCTCCTGGACGAGACCTTTTTCTTCGGCCAGGAGGACGTGGCACTGTCGTGTGTGGCCAGGGAACGCGGATGGCAGCTGGGCGTCCAGCTCGACGCCAAGGTCGTTCACAACGAGGGGCGCAGCCTCGAGAGCCGGCCGGCGGCCTCAGTCTATTACTACGCCAAGTACCGCCTGCTACTGCTCACCAAACACGGCTCGCGCCTGCAGGTTCTGGTGGGGTTCCTGTTCCTCGGCCTGAGCCGACTCGTGAAGTTCGCCCTCGCTCTCCTCAGGGGCAGGAGCCACCTCATCAAGGCCGAAATCCGCGGGTACCGGGACTTTTTCGGCGGAAGGCTGGCGGAATACGACAGGGAGCAGGCTCGTGCTGCAGGCTGAGCCCTCGGCCCTGCCAGCCGGTACCGAGGCTGCCCTGGCGATGCGGAGACAGAATCTGCTTGCGCTGATCGGCGCGGCGCTGGTTCTGACGATGGGCTTCGAAACCGTTCAACTCCCGCTGACGATCCAGGCGCAGACCATACCACTCACGGGGGTCCTGGCGGTCTTCGTGCTGCCGTTCGTGGCGCTCCTGTCGGGGGTTCGCCGCTTCACGCCCGTTTTTACCATCGTCACGGCGTTCTGTGTCTTCGCGGCGGTCCACTCGGTCGTGGCGCTGGGGATCGACACGTTGTTCTCGGGGAGCAACCCGGTTCGGACGACCGCCTGGTTGCGGCAGCTGGCGGCCCTCGCCGTCGGCTTCGCGGTCTTCTTTGTGCTGCGCACGACGCTGGTCGCCTTCACGGAGCGCCGGATTGCGATGCTCGCCGTCTGGGCCGCCTGCCCGGGTGTTCTCCTCGCGTTGCTGAACGTTCTCTGGGGGCTCGGCGTGTGGCCCGACGCCGGAAAGATCGTGTGGACTCTTCGCCTGCTCACGGTCCCGCGGGGCCTCGTCGTGCCACCCTACTTCAGCCAAGCCGACAGAGCCGCGGGTTTCTGCTCCGAGCCTTCCCACTTTGCCTTCTTCTTGGCCGTCATCACGCTTCCCCCCACTCTCGCGCTGCTCAGCACGGCCGGGAGGATTGCCTGGTTCGCGCGCGCTGCCCTTGCAGTCGAGGCGGTGGCCTTCGTCTGGGCGTTCAGCGTGACCGGCTGGCTGGTGGTAGGTGGGATGCTGCTGGTTCTCGCGCTGAACCGCTCGACCCGCCGAGTTGCTCTGGCGACCTTGGGGGCGGCCGCCGTGCTCATCGTTGCGCTGGTTCTGGCCTTCCCCGACAACTACCTGCTCTTTCAGGCGCGTGGACTGTGGTCGGGCCTCGTAAAAGGCGAGCCGGGCGGATTTCTTCCTTCGGCAACCGTCATCGTCTTCGGGACGCTGGGCCCATTTGCGCGGGCCTTCTCCTCGCTGAACCTGCTCGGCTACGGACTGGGCGGCACCACGACCCACCTTGCCGCGATGATTCCAGCGGTCGGCCAACGCGACATCATCGCCGCCAGCTGGGCCGGCATGCCGACGCTCACCACCTCGGCCGGTCGGGTGTTCGCCGAGACCGGTCTCGTGGGCTTCGCGATGTTCGTCGGGATCTGGGTGGTCGCCTTCCGCGCACTTCGGCAGCTCCGCCGCGCCCCAGCCGGTGACGGCACGGCAGCAGCCATGCTGAACGCTACATCCCTGGCCCTCGTCGGGCTCGCCGTCGGGCACACCGTGAAGTTCGGATCGTTTGCGCTGCCGTACCTGTGGTTCTGGCTGGCATACGTGGACTCGCGCTCGCTTCGGAACGGGAGGCAAGCCCACCAGGACTGAAGGGCTTGCCGCGCCTTGCCCCCGGCGCCGCATCGCGTCGGGGCAATCGCACACGAGAGCAGCCGGGCAGCACCGCCGGCTGCTCTCGTCACGTCTGGGCTTGCAGGAAGCGGAGCAGGATCTCGGCCGTTGCGTGCGGTCGCTCGAGGGGGATAAGGTGGCCGCAGTCCGGCACGATCTCGAGCACACTTCCGGGGACCTTCTCGGCGAGCAGTGCGGCCATGGCCACGAAGTCGGGGATGTCGTGCTCGCCGCTCACCACCAGGGTGGGGGCCGCGATCTCCCCGAGCCAGTCGGTGAGCTTCCAGGTGCGGTCGGGGCCGTCGCGCTCGGCTGCCAGGTACTCCCCCGCTGGGAACGTGCGGACCATCGCCTCGACACGCTCCCGGGTCCCGGGGATTGCCGCCGCGGAGGTGAGGAGCGGGTGTGTGAGCCAAAGCACGCCCAGTGCCGGCTGGACGCCCTGAGTCCAGATCGCCCTCGCCAGGGCCCTGAACGACTCCATCAGCCCGTCCGAAAGCGCAAAGTCCGGGACCAGCGGGGCGACGAGCGCGAGCGACCGCACGACCTCCGCACTGCGTAGCGTCAGCTCGAGGGCGATACCGGCTCCCTTGGAGAGGCCAACGAGGTGGGCGGGCGCTGCCCCGAGACGGCTGATGACTTCCGCGAGGTCGGCGGCGTGGTCGCCCCAGCGGTAGCCGGAGGGCGGCGAGCTCGAACGACCGTGGCCGCGCTGGTCGTAGCGGATCGCCCGGTACCCCGCCCCGACCAGCATGGGCACTACCTCGTCCCACACCCGCAGGTCCAGTGTGTGTCCGTGCAGCAGCACCACGGGTGTTCCCCGGCCCTCGACCGCAACGTTCAGGGCGACGCCTTCTCGCTCAATGATCACGGATCACCAAGAGAGAGAAAGGAAAAACGGAAAAGGGAATACGGAAGACCAAACACCAGGGAACCGCCATAGGTTTCTGTCTTCCCTTTCTCCTTTTACTGTGCCTCAGCGCGCCGTCTTGAACGTGAACGTCGTCGGGGCCTCCGGCTCGTTGCCGGCCAGATCCTCCACCGCGTCCTTGGCGAGGGTGACATGGTAGGTGTCACCGGGGTTGAGGTCGGCCTGGGGCTGCCAGACCACCCACCAGTTCTGAGCGTCGTAGCTCACCTGGCCTGGCGCAAGACCGCTCGCCTCTCCGAGTATCGTCACCCCGTCCGGCTTCACGTCCTGCGGCCGAAGCGGCTCCGAGAACGAGAAGATCACGCGTGGGCGGCGAGCCGCCACCAGTGCGTCGGCGGCCGGAAAGTGCGAGGTGACCGTCGGGGGCAACCGGTCGGCGACGCCAGTCCAGCCCGGTCCGGTCAAGATATCAATGGAGACGTAGAAAACCGCATCCAGGAGCCCGGGCGGCGGTGGGGGCAGTTCGGGCAGGCCGTGGTCGTGGACGTATTTTGCGATCAGCACCGCAGCAACCACCCCGGCGACGATGAGCGCCGTGTCGACGTGATCCAGCACCGCGTTCACGTCCGTGATCCAGCCTTCCTTGACCTTGACGTCGGTGACGGTCCCCCCGAGGCGCACCACGTTGCCGACCTCGTCAAGGCGGGCCGGGAACCGCACGCGGTAGGCACCGGGCGGCAGACCCGCCACGGTCCAGGTCGGGTTCAGCGAGCGGAAAACCGGGACCCAGTTCGTGCCCTCTTTTCTGTCCAGTTCCCCCATGATCCCGGCCGGGCTCGGCTTGCCGGCGCGGCGGGCGCCGTCGTCGGCAAAGACCTGCACCGCGACGCCGCCGCCCGGGCCCTCGGCCCTGCGGGTACTGGTCGCCTGCACCGAGAGGCAGCCGGAGAGCGAGAGCACGAGCTGCCCGATGATCAAGATCGTGCCGATTGGGCGTCGGAGCATGGGTCGAGTTTCCCACCGCGACGTGCCGCCCGCAAGGTCAGGCATGAGGCGGGAGGAACAAGGCGTGAGCCCTACGGAAGCGATTCGCTTTCTCTACTGGCGTCGGACCTATCGCTGAGGTGCTTCAAGTCCTCGCGACTCGTTCCTCGTGCCTCGCGGCCTTCATCACTTGCGCTTTGTGGCCAGCGCGAACGAGCGGGCCAGCGCCTCGATCTCGCCGGGGAGCTCGGGGGCGTCCCCGAGCTCGCCGATGCGTTGAACGAGTGCCGAGCCGACCACGACGCCGTCGGCGAACTGCGAAATGCGGCTCACCTGCTCGGGGGTGGAGACGCCGAAGCCCACGGCCACCCGGCTCCTCGTGAGCTTCCTCACCATGCGCACCTGATCCTGGAGTCCCTCCTCCAGGGTGGCACGGGTGCCGGTCACGCCGATTCGGGCAACGAAGTAGACGAAGCTGCCCGCCAGCTTCCGCACCGCCTTTACACGTTCGCGTGTCGAGGTCGGCGCCACTATCAGCACCAGGTCAATGCCCACTCGTCGCAACGCCTCCCGGGCCGCCTCCGCCTCGTCCACGGGCACGTCGGTGAACAACACGCCGTCCACGCCGGCAGCGGCGGCGTCCACTGCGAAACGCGCGAGCCCGTATGCGTGGACCGGATTGAAGTAGGAGAACAGAACCACCGGGATCGTGCTGGAGAAACGCAGCTCGCGCACGATCGCCAGCACGGACGAAAGCGTCGTCCCTTGGCTCAGCGCCCGCTCTGCCGCGCGCTGGTTGGTCGGTCCGTCCGCGATCGGATCGGTGAACGGCACCCCGAGCTCCAGGACGTCGGCGCCAGCCCTCTCGAGGCTGCGTGCCAGGACAACCGTGCGGCTGGCCGTCGGGTCACCTGCGGTGATGTAGGGGATGAACGCCGCGCGCTTCCGCTTCCGCGCATGCACGAACGCCTGCTCGAGGCGCCCCTTCACAGCGTCACCCCCTCCAGGCGCGCCACCTCGCTGACGTCCTTGTCGCCGCGCCCCGACAGGTTGACCAGGATTGCCTGCCCCGGTCCGAGGCGCGGTGCGACGTGGGACACATACGCGAGGGCGTGCGCCGTCTCGAGCGCCGGGACAATTCCCTCGAGCTCGGAGAGCAGGTGGAAGGCGTCGAGCGCCTCCTCGTCGCTCACCCGTACGTAGGTCACACGGCGGGAGTCGTGCCACCAGGCGTGTTCCGGCCCCACCGCGGGGTAGTCGAGGCCGGCCGAGACCGAGTGGGTCTCCGCCACCAGGCCGTGCTGGTCCTGAAGCACGTAGCTGCGGGTGCCGTGGAGTACGCCGGGTGTGCCGCCGGAAAACCGCGCCGCGTGCTCGCCCAGTCGGGTGCCCCGTCCCCCGGCCTCCACCCCAACCAGATCAACCTGACGGTACGGTACAAAGGCGGAAAAGATGCCGGCCGCGTTCGAGCCGCCGCCGACGCACGCCACGATCATCTTGGGAAGCGAGCGGTGCTGCTTGCGGATCTGCAGCAGCGCCTCGCTCCCGATCACCGACTGGAACTCTCGCACCATGACCGGGTAGGGGTGCGGGCCCATCACCGAGCCCATGACGTAGTGGGTGCTGGAGACGCTGCTCACCCAGTCCCGCAGGGACTCGTTGATCGCGTCCTTGAGGGTCTTCGACCCGGCGTCCACACCCACCACCTCGGCACCCAGCAGCTTCATGCGGTAGACGTTGAGCGCCTGCCTCCGCTCGTCCTCCGTGCCCATGTAGACCCGGCAGTGCAGCCCGAGCAGGGCGGCCGCGGTGGCCACCGCCACTCCGTGCTGTCCCGCGCCGGTCTCGGCGATCACCCGCGCCTTGCCCATGCGGCGGGCGAGCAGGCACTGTCCCACCGCGTTGTTGATTTTGTGCGCTCCG
Organism: Acidobacteria bacterium RBG_13_68_16; assembly: GCA_001766905.1. Lineage (GTDB taxonomy): Bacteria > Acidobacteriota > Thermoanaerobaculia > Thermoanaerobaculales > Thermoanaerobaculaceae > RBG-13-68-16. The sequence continues at coordinate 30,598 of MEKI01000103.1, read as the reverse complement.
GTGTGGCAGAGGTCCTCGCGTTTGAGGTAGACCGCCGCGCCGCCAAGGTGCTTCGTCAGGCGGCCGGCGAAGGACAGCGGCGTGGGGCGGCCACAGTAGGTGGAGAGCAGCTCGGCAAGCTCCCGCCGAAATGCCCGATCCCGTCGCGCTTCCTGCCAGGCCTGGGTGAGCTCCTCGAGGGGGGCCATGAGCGTCTCCGGCACGAACCGGCCGCCGTACGGTCCGAAGTAGCCCCGACTGTCCGGTAACGGCTTCATCTCCACTCAGCTCCAATCAACACCGAGACCGCACCTCCAACCCCGGGGCGCGAAAACCCTGGCTCTCGGGCCCTCATATCTTCGTCCCCTCCCGAGCCTGCGCCATTCCACGCACCGCGGCGATGAAGGCCCTCATCTTACCAGCGTCCTTGTGGCCGAGCGCCGCTTCCACGCCGCTGGCTACGTCCACACCGGCGGGCCGCGCCGTCCTCATTGCGAGGGCCACGTTGTCGGGCGTCAGCCCGCCCGCCACCCAGAACCCGAGACCGGACGGCGCCCCGGCCAGCAGCTTCCATTCGAACGCTCGGCCGGTGCCGCCGCCGCCCGGCGAGCCCGTGTCGAAGAGCACCTGCGACACCTGCCCAAACGCCGCCACGAGACCCCAGTCCATGCTCCCGGTCACCGGGATCGCCTTGATGACCCTTGCCCGCCCACCCAGCTCGGCGCACAGCTCGGGGGTTTCGCGGCCGTGGAGCTGGACGAAATCGAGGCCGGCCTCCTCCCGTACCCTGCGGACGAGGTCCTGGTCCTGATCGCGGAACACCCCGACGGTAGGCGACCCTTCCACCATACGGATCCAGCTGCCGGCCGTGAGGCCCACGTACCGAGGCGAGGCGGGGTGGAAAACGAACCCCAGGTAGTCCGCACCGGCCTCGACGGCGGCGCGTGCGTCGTCGGGGTTGGTGAGACCGCAGATCTTGACCGTCACGCTCACGCCAGCAGCTCCGCAAGGGTGGCGCGCGGGTCGCCGGACCGCACAAGGTACTCGCCTACGAGGAACTGCCGGAAGCCACGCTGAACAAGGGCAGACACGTCGGCGGGCCCGCTGATACCGCTCTCCAGCACCGCCACCCGGTCCCGAGGTGTGCGGCTGGCCAACTCGGCCGCGGCGTCCAAGTCCACCCGGAAGGTGCCCAGGTCGCGGGCGTTGATTCCCACCAAGGGCGCGGGCAGGCGAAGCACCCGTTCCAGGTCGGCGCCATCGTGGACTTCGACCAGCGTCTCCAGCCCAAGCTCCCCCGCCACCGCCAGCATCTCCGAGAGCAGCGTTCCGGGGAGGATGCGAGCGATGAGCAGCACCGCGTCCGCA
>MEKI01000103.1:0-29227 GCA_001766905.1 Acidobacteria bacterium RBG_13_68_16 | reverse complement strand
TGGGGAGCGGCGCTTGCACTCGGCGATCACCCGCACCCCGGGCTGCGCGAGCGCGGCGCGAAGGCTCCGGCTTCCCCCGCGCACACGCTCCGCCGCTGCCTCCCTGGCGCGGGATTCGAGATCGCCGGGTGGCGGTTGCTGCGCGAGCCGTCTCTGCACCGCGGCCGTGATTTCCGCCAGGATGTCGGGCTCTGCCGCCCTCATGGTGTCAGCTCTCGCGCCTTGCGAATCACGCTGCGAAGCTTCGCTTCCGGCGCGCCTTCGGCCATGCACGCGCGGGCCGCCTCCAGCCCTGCAGCCAGCCCCTCCGAAACCCCGGCCACGACGAGCGCCGCGGCGGCGTTGAGCGCGATCGCATCCCCAGCGGGCGAGCGCTCCTCGCCCGCGAGGATGCACCGAAGGCGCGCGGCGTTTTCGGCGGCGTCTCCGCCTGCGAGGTCGGCACGCGTCGCGCGCGGAATCCCCAGCTTCGCCGGGTCCACTACCTGCTCCCCGCCTACCCTGCCCTGCCGGACCTCGATCACCCGTGTGGGGGCGCACACCGACAGTTCGTCCAGGCCGTCCTCTCCGTGGACGACCCAGGCGTGCTCCGCGCCAAGCTCGGCGAGCGCTCCGGCCACCAGTGACATGACCGCGGCGTTGTAGACGCCCACGACCTGGCGCCTCACCGCGGCGGGGTTGGCCAGCGGGCCCAGCAAGTTGAACACGGTTCGCACTCCAAGGACGCGCCTCACCGGCATCACCGCGCGCATCGCCGGGTGCAGGCGGGGCGCGAAAAGGAAGGCAAACCCCTCCGTGTCGAGCAGCGCCCCAAGCGTCTCCGGTTCCAGCTCCAGCGGCACCCCAAGCGCCTCTAGCACGTCGGCGGAGCCGCAGCGCGAGGAGACGGAACGGTTGCCGTGCTTGGCAACCGCGACGCCGCATGCCGCCGCGACCAGCGCCGCACCGGTGGAGATGTTGAGCGTATGCGCGCCGTCCCCTCCGGTTCCGCAGGTGTCGATGAGCGGTGTGCGGCTCGTGGCCACCGGCACCGCAAAGGAGCGCAGCACTCGCGCCGCGGCTGCCACCTCGCCGGCGGTTTCGCCCTTGGCGCGCAGCGCCACCAGGAACGCGGCCTGCTCCGGCTCCGACCACTCCCCGGCCATCAGCGCCGTGAAGCACTCCTCGGTGGTTTGACCGTCCAGGTCGTTCCCGGCCAGAAGCCTCTCGAGCACTTCGCGGATCACGCGGCAACCTCCGGGCCGATGCCTGCGAGGGTCAGGAAGTTGGCCAGCAGGTGCTTGCCGCCGTGCGTGAGGTAGGCCTCGGGGTGGAACTGCACGCCGTAATGAGGCCGCTGCCTGTGCTGGAGGCCCATCACCAGGCCATCGTCCGTCCAGGCGGTGACTTCGAGCTCGGAGGGGAGCGACTCCCGGTGCGCAACCAGGGAGTGGTAGCGCGTCGCGGTGAAAGGGTTGGAGAGGCCCGCAAAGACCTTGAGCCCGTTGTGGTGAACCTCCGAGTTCTTGCCGTGGCGCGGCTCGGGGGCGCGCACAACCTGGCCGCCGTACGCCACGACCACGGCCTGGTGCCCGAGGCAGACCCCGAGCAGTGGCACCTCGGCCGCGGCCCGGACCAGCTCCACGCACACCCCGGCAGCTTCCGGAATCCCGGGCCCGGGGGAGAGCACCACCGCGCGCGGTCCTGCCGACAGGATCTCGCCCGGCGTCGCCGCGTCGTTGCGGACGACTCGTACGTCTTCGTCCCCGGCGAGCTCGCGCAGGTACTGCACAAGGTTGTAGGTGAAGGAGTCGTAGTTGTCCACGAGCGTGATCACGGCTGCATTCCCTCCGCGAGCCGCCCAGCCAGGCAGAGGGCGCGCGCCTTGCTGCTGCACTCCGCCAGTTCGCTCGCAGGCTCCGAGTCGAACACAACGCCGGCGCCGGCCTGCACGTGCACCACGCCCTGCGAGACGACCGCGGTGCGGATCGCGATGCAGGCATCCATGTCGCCGCCGAAGTCGAAGTACCCAACGGCCCCGCCGTAGACGCCCCGGCGAAGAACCTCAAGTTCTTCGATGAGTTCCATCGCCCGCACCTTCGGTGCACCGGTGAGCGTCCCGGCCGGGAAGCAGGCGAGGAGCACATCGAGGGCGTCGCGGCCCGCCTCAAGCTCGCCCTGCACCTCGCTGGTCAGGTGCATAACCTGGGAGTATCGCTCGACCTCCATGAAGCGAACCACCTTGACGCTGGCCGCGCGCGAGACCTTGCCGATGTCGTTGCGCCCCAGGTCCACCAGCATCAGGTGCTCGGCGCGCTCCTTCTCGTCGTCCGAGAGCTCCACCGCGAGACGTGCGTCCTCGGCGGCGGTGAGCCCCCGCCGGCGCGTCCCCGCGATCGGGCAGGTGGAGGCTTGGTTGCCCCGGAGGCGTGCCAGAGTCTCCGGGGACGACCCGAGGATCTGCGCTTCCCCGGCATCCAGGTAGAACATGTAAGGCGAGGGGTTCACGAGGCGCAGGGCGCGGTAGAGCGTTATCGGGGAAGCCGAGCTGGGGTGCGACCACCGGCGGGAGAGCACGACCTGGAAACACTCCCCGGCACAGATCTCCTCCCTTGCACGTGCAACCGCGGCCAGGAAGCGCTCGTCGTCGGGAGCAACCGTCCACGAGGGATCCGGCTGGGTGGCCGCGTCAGCGGGGGGCACCGGAGCCGGGCGCGCCTCGTCGAGGGGTGAGGCCAGCACCTCCTCCAGGTGATTCAGGATCGCCAGCGCCTGGTCGTACGCCGCCTCTCCGCCGCCCCCGGTGCTCACGGTGGCGATCAGCAGCAGGCGCTGGCGGACCCTGTCGAGCGCTGCAACCGCCGGGTAGACGCCGAACCATGCCTCGGGAAGGCCAAGCGGATCCGGGAGGCGGCCCGGGATCTTCTCGATCAGCCTCACGGCATCGTAGCCCAGCCAACCGACGGCGCCCCCGGCGAACGGCGGAAGATCCTCGAGAGGGGCACGCCCCGGGCGGGTCAGCACGCGCCGAAGCACGTCGAGAGGCGCGCTCTCCACCTCCACGCCGTCCACGCTTACTCGACCGTTGCGCAGCGTGACAAGGCGGGAGGGGTTGGCGCCGGCGAACGACCACCGCGCCACGCGTTCGCCCCCTTCGACGCTCTCGAGCAGGAAGGGGTGGCGCCCGGCGCGCGCGAGACGCAGCAGCATGCCGGTCGGCGTCACGGTGTCAGCGGTAAGCTCACGCACCACCGGCACAACGGGATGGTGCGCCGCGAGCGCGGCAAACTGGGCGCGGGTAGGACGGATCACCGCGAGCCTTCCGCGGTGCGCGGGGGTCTACCGACGGCCTCCAGGCCGCTCAAACCGTCCCCCGACTCCCGGCACGCAGCGACTCCACGTGCAAGGGAAGCTTCTCCTCCGCTGCAAGCGTGGCGGCGGCACGGGCAAGGGTCCGGTAGCGGTGCGCCGCCACCCGCACCACCGCGGTGCGGTGCACGAAGTCCCACACCCCGAGAGGCGAGGAGAAGCGCGCGGCCCCGCCGGTCGGCAACACGTGGTTGGCGCCCACGACGTAGTCGCCGACCGCCACCGGCGCCCACGGGCCCAGGTACACCATCCCGGCACGCTCGATGGCATCCAGCAGGCGCAGCGGTTCCTCGACGAGAAGCTCGACGTGCTCGGGCGCGATGCGGTTCACGACGTCGCATGCCGCCGCGAGGTCAGGCACCAGGAGGATCGCCCCCCACTTCTTGACGGCCTGCCTGGCCGCGGCGCCCTTTGGCAGGGTCCGCACGCGGCTGGCGATGCGACGACTCACCTTCTCTGCGAGAGACTTGGAGGGCGTGACGAGCACCGCCAGTGCGTCGCGGTCGTGCTCGGCCTGGGCCAGCAGGTCGGCGGCCACGATCTCGGGCTCCGCGTGGCTGTCGGCGACCACCGCGATCTCCGTGGGGCCCGCCACGCCGTCGATGTCAACGATTCCGTAAACGAGCCTCTTGGCCACGGCGGACCAGCGCCCTCCCGGTCCCACGATCTTGTCCACCGGCGTCACCGAGTCCGTGCCGTAGGCCAGCGCCGCAATCGCGTGAGCGCCGCCCATCAGGTAGACCTCGTGCAGCTCGAGGCGATCCAGCAGATAGCGAAGCTGCGGCGAGGAGAGGAACGCGCGCGGTGGGGTCGCCACGGCGATGCGTGGCACACCCGCGATGCGCGCCGGCACGGCCGCCATCATGAGCGAGGACATGTACACCGCGGAACCACCGGGCACGTAGATGCCCACCGACTCGATGGGCCGCACGCGGATTCCGAGGTCGCCGCCGTCCTGTTCGATCGTGTAGCCCTTGGGCATCTGCGGCTCGTGAAACGCCTTCAGGTTGGCGAGGGCCAGCTCCACCGCCTTGACGAAGTCGTCCCCGACCTCCTCGCCGCCCTCGACCGGACCCTGAACGCGGAGGCTCTCCATCGGGAGCCCCTTGAGGTCGTGCTGGCGCACGTACGCCACCAGGGCCTTGTCGCCGCGCCGCGCCACCGACGCCACCACCTTGCGCACCTTGTCCTCGAACTGCGGGGAGAACACCTCGGTCATGCGGCCATCAAGCCGGGCCAGGTACTTCTCGCCATTCTCGTCCGTGCTGCGCAGAACCTTCATGGCCATCCTCCCACCATCCGCCAGTATGCGCGGATCCTTGCGCCCCCACGAGCAGCCACACCAGGCCCGTCACAACCTGCGGCGCTGCTTCCAGCCGATCGTGCGTCGGGCGCAGCCCATTGTCGCGCAAGGTGCGTGGCGTTTCCACAACCACGCGGCTCCGCGCCTGCGCGGGACAGAGCCGCCGCCATTACTCCCGAACCACGTCGAGCCCGAGGGCCGCCGCCATGGCCCGCACCGGCGGCGCCACACCGGTCATTGCCGCGAACTGCGAGATCGCCTGGAAGAGCAGCACATCGCGCCCACTCACGAAACGCCAGCCCCGCGTCGTCGCGAGCTGCTCCAGGAACGTCGGCACGGCGCCGTACGGCATGTCCACGACCACCCCGCCCTGCGGCAGCTGCAGCGATTCGAGCCACGCATTCGGCCTCCCGTCGGCGCCAGCCGGCGTGGCATTGACCACCACCGCGGCGCGCTCGCTTGCCCCCACGTCCGTGACGACAGCTCCGAGCCTGGCCGCCGTCTCGCGGGCGCGGGCCGCGTCGCGCGCGGCGATCGCCACCCGCGCGCCCCCGAGCTGCAGCGCCACGGCGGCCGCGCGCGCCGCACCGCCGGCGCCCAGAACCAGCGCCCGCGATCCCCGCAGCTCAACCCCCTCCTCGGCGAGGACCCGGGTGATGCCGTCGATGTCCGTGCAGTCACCAAGCACCTTCCCGGGGCGCGGCAGCACGGTGTTGACGGCCGCTGCGCGCCGGGCCCGGGGCGCAAGCAGGGTGCAGCGCTTCGCGGCCTCCTCCTTCCAGGGCATGGCCACCGCGAAGCCGCCCACCGAGAAACCCAGGCCGTCGAGGCACGACTCGCCCGCCGGCCGCAGCAGCGCGTCCAGCTCTGCCAGCTCCGCGACCTCGAGGGGCACGAATACGTTTGGCAGGCCGAGCGCTCGGTAAGCGGCCGCGTGCAGGCGCGGCGACAGCGACGCTCCAACCTGCGAGCGGAGCACTGCGAACAGCCGCCTCGGCCGCCCACCCAGATGCCCGATGAGGGCGCCCAATTCCTCCGGGAGGTACTGCCCGGGTGCGGCGACCCTTGCCGCGTCCCAGGCCGCATACGCCATACGAGCCCCCAGCAGCGGCCCGAGGAGACGGGTTGCGCGGCCCGCCTCGCCCGTCGCGAACACCACCGCCCGCCGTGCGGGGCGGCCTGCCCTTTCGAGGGCTTCTGCCAGACGCACCACCGCCACGACGTCGGAAAGCCTCGCCGCCGTCGGCACGACCTTGATGAAACGGGTTCCTGCGGCAAGCATCGCCGTCGCGTGTCGTTCCAGGTCGGCCGCCACGCCGCTCGTGAAGTGCGCAGACAGGATCACACGGTCGCGGGGGATCACCGCGTCCACCAGCTCTCCGTCGCGGGCCGCCTCGAGGTCGAAGAGCGCAGCCGGGAGGGAGGCTGCGCGCTGGAAGAAGCGTCGGCGCTCGGCCGGCTCATCGGGCCCCTCACCGCCCTCGGCGTGGGAACGCAAGGTCACCACGACCGGCAGCGGTGATGCCGCCACCAACGACGCGAGGTCGAGGTCCCTTTCAAGCAGGTCGGCGCGCAGCTCGACCGACGTTGCACCGGAGGGTGGGCGACGTACCTCCTCCGCCGGGTCGATCCGGGGAGCCGGGACGAAGGTAGCGACGATCTCCATCAAGCATGGCCTCCCCGCCGGGTGCGGGGAGGTTGTCGTTCGCTTAGGTCCTGTCTCCCCGCCGGTGCCCGGCGCCCACGCGGGGTGCCGTACCCCCCGTACCGCCTCACCGACCGGGGCCAGTCAAGCTCGCGGCGGGTCGCGTTCACGTGCCGCACCCTCGTGACGCTAGAGCTCCCGTCGTAGGCTGTCAACCCGAGACCGCCGGACACGGTCGTTTGCGCTACGATGGCGTCGGCGTCACGCCAGGAAGACCGCCGGGTCCGGGTCGGAATCTCCAGGAGCTGGGCCTTCCCCCGGCCTGCCCCCACCGACGAGACGCCGGAGAGCGAGCACATGAGCCACCCGTGGCACGACGTCCACATCGGTCCGCAAGCCCCGGAGGAGTTCCAGGCGGTGATCGAGATCCCGAAAGGGAGCAAGGTCAAGTACGAGCTCGACAAGGAGACCGGCCTCCTGCGGGTTGATCGGATCCTCTCATCCTCGGTGATCTACCCTGCGAGCTACGGCTTCATCCCGCAGACGTTGGGCGACGACCACGACCCGCTCGACGTGCTGGTGCTTATGCAGGAGCCGGTGGTGCCGCTCTCGATCCTGCGCGTGCGCCCGATCGGGATGATGACGATGCTCGACCAGGGCGAGAACGACGAGAAGATCGTCTCCATCCATCTGGATGACCCCGAGTACCGCGAGTACACCCACATCCGCGAATTGCCCACCCACCGGATGAACGAGGTGCGCCGGTTCTTCGAGGACTACAAGGCGCTCGAGCACAAGGAGGTCCTGGTCCAGGACTTCCTCGGCCCAGACGAGGCGAAAAAGGCGGTCACCCACGCCATGGGTCTGTACGAGGCGCACTTCTCGTGCATGCACAGGCAGAAGCCGCGTAGCTGACCCCAGGGGCGCCTTGGCGACCCAGCCGAAACGATCATGAAGTGACGCAGCTACGCGCCGGTGAGTGCGGCGCGGGCGCGGGTGGCCATCTCCTCGGGGGTCATTGGGACGCGCGGGGCGGGATCGAGGTCCTTCCCGCCCACCACTAGGTCGAGCAACGCGAAAGACCGCGCATGTAGCGAAACGTCTCGATGCCGTCAAGCAGATGAGGACCCACTGAGGGCATGCGGCTGTCGGGCTGATCGGAGCAGCAACGCAGGCGGTGTGGCGGTGCCCAACGGTCCCGTCACGCACGTCACAACCCCCATCCCCGACGCTGGCTATACTCTCTCAGGAGGCATGCAGGGTGCAGACGCTCAAGTCTTCATGTGCTCCTGTGGTGGCTCTCGCGTTGGCTTTGCTCCCGGCCCCAGCGAATGCCCAGGTGTGCACCACCTGGGAATGGGCGAGCCCCTTGCCGACCGGGAACGACATCCTCGCGATTGCCTACGGCGACGGAATCTTCGCCGCCGTGGGAAGCCGCGGCACGATCCTCACCAGCCCTGATGGAGAAACGTGGACCTTCCGGGACAGCGGAACCTGGAACGATTTTAGGGACATTGTGTGGAACGGTGAGCGGTTCGTGGCCGTCGGCCGTTCTCCGGCGGTGAGCACCGACGGCATAGCATGGGTCAGCCAACCGCTCGATCCCGCGGGCTATTTGGCGGCCGTGGTTTGGACCGGTCGGCAGTTCGTCGCGGTCGGCGACGTGTTCGCATACAGCAGGGACGGCAGGAGCTGGGCGACTACTGCTCCCGTCATGCCGTGGGGCGGCATCGTCGCGCTGGCCTGGGACGGTCATCAGTTCGCTGGCGCAACCGGAAGCGGCGTCTTCACGAGCCCCGACGGCGGCTTTTGGACCCTTCGGGAACCCGGCAAGTTTGACGACGTGATCTGGACAGGGGAGCAATTCGTGGCTGCCGGGGCGCTCGGGACGATCGCGACGAGCCCGGACGGTGCCACATGGACCCAGGTCGTTCACGACTTCTGGGCGCCGCCCCTCCCTGCAATCACGAGTCTCGCCTGGACCGGGCAGGGCTACGCCGGGGCGACATCCTACGGCGAGGTCCTATTGAGCAAGGATCTCAAGAACTGGCAACGTGTGTTCAGGTCGAGCACGCCGCAAGCTCCACACCGGGTCGCATGGGGCGAAGGCACTTTCGTCGCCACCGGCTCTCTCGGGGCGTTGGTGTCGAGCAACGACGGCACGACGTGGAGATCGCATAGCTCCGGACTGACCGCTGACTTCAATCGTGTGCGTTGGATGGGGAGCGAGTACCTGGTTGTCGGACGGGATGAGACTGGGAAGAACGTCGTAGCCACGAGCAGCGACGGGCGCGTGTGGTCGGTATCGTACCCGCCAGCGGGGGTACCGCCGGCCGAGATGCTCGATGTCGCGCGCGGCGCCCCAGGGTACGTCGCAGTAGGGGCGTCCGCCACGATCGCGTTCAGCGCGGACGGGAGCACATGGCAGATCGTCGCGAGCGGCCCATCCAATGCCCCGCGCCTGAACAGCGTGACCTGGGGCGGCGGCCGCTTCGTGGCCGTCGGCTCGAGCGGCACGGTCCTCGCGAGTTGGGACGGCGAAGAGTGGATGGCGAGCGATTCGGGAACCGCGCGGGACTTGGCGGATGTCGTGTGGACCGGCACCCAGTACGTAGCCGTCGGCGGCGTTCAGGATGCGGCCTCTGTTGAATTCTGCATCCCCAGCAGACCGACGGTCCTGACAAGCCTGAACGCCAGTGAATGGACGCTCGGGGAAACACCCGGGTACGGTGGCGCGCTGACGGCTTTGTCGTGGACGGGACGCGAATTGGTCGCGCTGGTGCAGGACGACTCGTGCTCGGAGTGGTCGTCGATCAGCAGTCCCGACGGCGTCCAGTGGACCCCCCAGCAAGCACCGGATTGGCCCCGGTTCGATGCCATCACGTGGTGCGGAACCTTTCTTGCTGCGGTCCGCTGGGACAATTCAGCACCGGCATTCATGATGTACACGGTGCAGAACCTCTGGGTGAACTCCGGCGGCGTCGCGTGGACCAGGTCTCCCAGCTGGATTCCGGCGGTCGTCTCCTCCATCGCGTCAGACGGCCGGAACATCGTAGCCGTCGGCAGGGGCGGCACAATCCTCCGAACGGAGTGCGCGATGCCCAGAGTGCCCCGGCGCCGCCTGCGGCCTATCGGCCCACCTCACTCTGGCGGTGCGATCGCCATCCCTTAGTCCACGCGGCTCACCTGGGCCTTGCTCGCTGCGGCGGTGGCACCCGGGTTCTGCCGGCCGCGGAGTCAGCGGACGGCGAGTGCGGCCCGGGCGCGGGTGGCCATCTCCTCGGGGGTCATCGGGACGCGCGGGGCGGGTTCCGGGTCCTCGCCCGTCACCTCGAGGTCGAGCAGCGCCGGCCCTCGAGCCGCGAGCCAGCTCTCAATCGCGGCGCGTGCGTCGCCGCCGGACAGACAGCGGCGCGCCCACTTGTACCCCGCCCCCGTGGCAGCCGCGGCCAGGTCCACCATCCGCGAGAGCGCCGGCTGCCCGCCCGTGGTGGCGTAGCACCCGTTGTCGAGGACCAGGTGGTAGAGGTTTGCCGGCTTGAGCCCGCCGACCATCGCGAGCCCGCCGAACCCCATGAGGAGGTTGCCGTCGCCATCGAGGGCGACGATGCGCTCGGGGCGCGTCATCGCGAGACCGAGGGCGATCGAGGCCACCTGCCCCATCGAGCCGAGCATGTAGAACGTCCGCGCGCGATCGAGCGCGCGGTACGCCTCTCGCGAGATCGCTCCGTCGGCCGCCACCACGATGTCCCCTTCCCCGAGCAACGAGAGGGCCAGCGCGATAGACTCTGCGCGGGTCATACGTCGGCCTCCTTGCCCACCAGCAGTACGGCGGGCGTGCGCTCGTGCTCGGAGGCCTCGATCAGCCAGCGTGATTCGGCCTCGTGTCCACCGGGCTGGGCCTCCCGCCACGGGATTCCGAACAGATCCAGGAGCCCGCGGGTGCTCTGGCCAAGGATGCGGTGTTCCTCGTAGTCAGTCGGGGCCCCGCGGTCGGAGACCACCATCGGCAGCGGGATCCGGTACATGAGGTGCAGCGAGGTCAGCACCTCCAGGCAGTAGCCGAGGCCGGAGTTCTGCATCGCCGCCAGGGCGCGCCGCCCCCCCAGCCAGGCGCCCGCGCACGCAGCCACCGCGTGATCTTCACGGACTGCCGGGAGAAAGAAACCCGCCGGCAGCTCCGCACACCCCGCGAAGAGCTTCTTCAGGTACGAGCACGGCACGCCCGCCACGAACCCGATCCCCGCCTCCAGCAGCGCATCGAGTCGCCGGGATACGCTCACTCCCTGCTCTCCGGGGCCAGTAGCTCCGTGTCCGGGGTCGAGTCCGGAGTGATTCGGGGGCCCGACTTCACGTCCTCGCGAATGATGAGCTCGAGGAACATGTCGCGTACCCCCGCTTTGCCCCGCTGCTTGTAGACACGCGCCACGTCACGGGCCGACAGCTCGATCCCGGTCATCGTGTGGAGGTACTGCGTGAACACCCTCGGGCGGGACAGGAAGCTGACCACCAGCAGCAGGAGCAGGACCCCCACACCGATGATCAAGAACGTGTTCATTTGAGGGGAAAGCTCAATCATCGCGCGAATCCTCCTCGCTGCTGTTCTCCTGCGTCGCGTCCACCTCTCCGAAGTAGTCCGCGGGGACCAGAACCTCGCGCCCGCGTGAGCCCTGGGAGGGGCCCACGACCCCCTCCTGCTCCATCATGTCGAGCAGCCTCGCCGAGCGGGCGTACCCGAGGCGCAGCTTGCGTTGAATGTAGGAGGCCGAGGCCTTGCGCGAGGCCACGACCAGGCGGGTCGCCTGGTTGTACATCGGATCGTCCCAGTCCGGTTCGCCGCCCATGGCCGCGCCGGGCTCCGGCTCCTCAAGGACCCTCGGGTCGAACTCAGGCTTACCCAGGCGCCTCAGGTGCTTGAGGACGGTAAGGATCTCCTCCTCGCGCACCAGGCAGCCGTGCAGCCGGATTGGGCGCGAGGTCCCGGCCGCCAGGTACAGCATGTCGCCCTGGCCCAGCAGGCACTCGGCCCCCTCCGTGTCCAGGATCGTGCGCGAGTCGAAGCGCGTGCGCACCTTGTAGGAAATTCTGCAGGGGAAGTTGGCCTTGATCACCCCGGTTACGATGTCAACGCTCGGGCGCTGCGTAGCGAACAGGAGATGGATCCCCACGGCGCGAGCCATCTGCGAGAGGTGGCCGATCGAGTCCTCCACCTCGGTTGGGCAGGTCATCATCAGGTCGGCCAGCTCGTCGATGATGATCACGAAGAACGGAAGCGGCCGCAGCTCCTCGGCGCCAGCGGTCCGGGCAACCACGCCACGCGCCTCGGTGTCGGCAAGCAGGGCGTTGTACTGGCTGAGGTTGCGCACCTTGCAGGCGGCAAGCAGCGCATACCGCTCCCGCATCTGCCGCACCGCCCAGCGCAACGCTCGTGCCGCCTCCTTGGGGTCGGAGATGATCGGAGTCAGGAGGTGGGGCAGCTTCTCGTAGATCCCCAACTCCACCTGCTTGGGGTCGATCAGGATGAAGCGCACCGTCTCCGGCGTGGCCTTGAAGAGGATTGACATGATCATTGAGTTGATGCCGACGCTTTTGCCCGAGCCGGTGAAACCGCCGATTAGCAGGTGCGGCATGCGCTGCATGTCGGTGACGAACGGCCGCCCGTGAATGTCCTTGCCGAGCGCCAGCGTCAGTGGGGAGGCCGAGTGCACGAACTTCGAGGATTCGACGACCTCACGCAGCACGATGGTCTGGCGCTCCGGGTTGGGCACCTCGATCCCCACCGTGGCCTTGCCGGGGATCCTCTCGATGCGGACGGCCTCCACCTGAAGGCCAAGCGCGAGATCCTCCTCCAGCCGGACGACCTGCGCGTACTTCACGCCCGCCGCGGGGCGGAACTCGTACGTCGTGATGACCGGCCCAGGCAGCACGTCCTCCACCCTGCCCTCGACCTTGAATTCCAGGCACTTCGCCTCCACGTGCTCGCGCATCGCGGCCAGTTGCTTGGGGTCGAGCTCCGGCGCCGGCGGGGGCTGCAGCAGCATCGTCTTCTCCGGCAGAGGGGAGGCGGGTGTCTCGCTGACGAAATCAAAGACCTCCTGCACCGCAAGCGGCTCGACCCGCGGCGCGGACGGCCGGCGCGGCCTAGGTGGTGCGATCCTCCGCTCCGGCGCGGTGGCGGACCGGGCCGGCGCCGGCGGCTCCTCCTCGCTGATCACGGCCACCTGGTGCAGGCGCCTGATCCGGAACCTCCCGTCGCCCGCCTTTTCGCGGGCCACCAGAGCCGGACGCGGCGCGGACGGGTGGCGCTCCTGGTGACGCCGCAGCAGCTCGCGGCGCATGTCGTCCCTGCGGCTGTCCTCCCTGCGGCGTGCCCAGCGGGCGGAGAGCTCGGAGCGCTTTCGGTTGACGAGCTCCCCTGTGCCCGTGAAAACCTGCGCCACCGAGCCACGGACGCCGAACACCACCCCGGCCACCAGCGCGCCGGCGCACAGCGCCAGCGTCCCTATTGGCCCGAGCGACTCGTTCAGCCCGGCAACGACCAGCCGGCCCACCTCCCCGCCCAACTCCAGCTCACCTCCCCGGTAGGATGCGCGCCCGCCGAGCGCGGTCAGGAGGCCGGCTCCCCCAACCACGGCGACGGACCACGAGCCTCCCTGGATGCCCGGCGAGCCCAGCTCTCTCCCGCGTAACCAGTGCCATCCCACCGCGATCATCGCCACCGGCACGGCCAGCGCGGGGACGCCCAGGAGGCCGACCAGGATGCCCGCCGCCGCCGCCCCGCCGTGGGAAAGGAGGTTGTGGACCACGTCGCTGCCGGCTGAGAAGAGCGAGGGGTCGAGGGGGTGGTAGGTCAGCACCGCGAGCAGCACTAGGGCCCCGATCAGGCCCAGGAGGTAGCCCGCGATCTCGCGCGTGATCTCTTCCCGCGTGCGCGCCATTACCAGACCCCCCAGAGCCTCAAGGCCACGATGAGCGCGGCCAGGGGCAGCAAGTAGTAGGCAAACAGGTGCAGGCGTCCCTGCTGGACCAGACGCCGGGTCAACACCAGTGCGGCGAACCCCACGACCGCCGCGGTGAGCGTGCCGGCAACAACCGGCCCCATGAACTCCCGGGCGCCCGCCAGCTCGGAGCGGTGCGTCCACCCCTCCACCACGGCCGCGCCGAGGATGGCGGGGATCGAGAGCAGGAACGAAAAGTCGGCCGCCCAGCGCCGCGAGAGTCCGGCGCCCAGCCCCGCCACGATCGTCGTCCCCGAGCGCGACATCCCTGGAAGCAGGACGACGACCCCCTGGGCGAGGCCGACGAACGCCGATGCGCCCCAGGTCATGCTGGGCCCATCGATCCCACCGCTGGCCGGCCGCACCGCGACGAGCAGCACTGCTGTCACGACAAACCCGGCGGCGATCAGCAACGGGTACTGGATTGACTCTTCCGCCCACCGGCGCAGCGGCAGCGCCAGCGCCGACGTCGCGGCCATCGCGAGCACCAGGTGCGCCCCGAGGCGGACAATGTACCTCTCACGGACGGCCTCCACGATCTTCTTCCACTCGAGAGCAACGATCGCCACGACCGTTCCGAGGTGGAGGGAGACGTCGAACACGAGGCCGGGCTGGGAGAACCCCGGCATCAGGGCCTGCGCCAGCGCCAGGTGTCCGCGCGAAGACACCGGCAGGAACTCGGTGAGGCCCTGGATCGCGCCGAGCAGAACGGCCTGAGCGACCGTCATGCTAGAGCTCCACGACCAGCGCCACGACCACGGGGCGACGGCGCGTGCGCCGGCGTAGCTCGCTTCGCAGCCACCGGCTCATTGTACTGCGCAGCCACTCGGGATCGCGTCGTGCCAGCGCTCCCGCACGGGCAAGCTCGCCGGCAAGGCCGGCCAGCAGGTGGTCGCGGACGGCCGGGGAGAGCGGCATCCCCGAGACGTGCAGCTGCGGCTCCCCCACAGGGCCCTGGCCGGTACACGAGCACGGAAGCACCGCGACCACCAGCCCCTCGCGGGCTAGCGATCGGCGGTGGTGCAGCACGGCGGGGTCGAGCACGTCTTCTCCGACGTCGTCGAGCAGGATCCGGCCCACCTGCCTGACCTCACCGGTGGTGATGACCTGCCCGCCGTGCCACGCCAGCTCCTCGCCGTTCTCCGCCACGCTCGTCGTGATGCCGCGGCGGCGAGCGATGTCGGCCACGGCCTCCAGGTTGCGGCGCCTGCCGTGAACCGGCACCACGACCTTGGGCCTCGTGAGGTCGAGCAGGCGCTCCAGTTCGCTCCGGTGCGGGTGCCCGGAGGCGTGGATGGGAGCCTCCGCGGACGTGACCACCCGCGCCCCACGCCGCACGCAGTGGTCGAAGAGCTGGGCGAGCCGGCGCTCGTTGCCGGGGATGATGCGCGCCGCGTGGAGCACCGTGTCGCCCGCGCGCAGTCGCAGGCCCGTGAGCAGGTCTACCGCGAGGCGGGAGAACGCGGAGCCCGGCTCACCCTGCGAGCCGGTAGCGACCACCACGACCCGGTCGCGGGGCAGCTTGGGCAGCTCGCGGGCCGGGCGCAGCAACCCTGGGGGCAACCTCAGCCCTCCAAGCTGCCCCTGCACCTCGAGCGACTCCACCAGGCCACGCCCTACCGGCACGACGACCCTCCCCGCCTGGGCGGCGGCCATCGCCACCTGCCGGAAGCGCCCCAGATGCGAGGCGAACGAGACCGCGATGACCGCCCCCCGAGCGCCCCGCACCTGCTCCTCGAGGGCGGCCGCAACCTGGTCCTCGGCCGGCGGCTCGGCCTCGACGAGGGCGTTGGTACTGTCGAGCAGGAGCACATCCACCCCCGCGTCCCCCCATCCCGCGAGCGTCTCCGCCGAGGTCGTCTCGCCCAGCGCCGAGGCGGCAAGCCGGAGGTCGGTCGCCAGCACCAGGGTGCCGGGCTCCCCCTCTAACCGCAGCACGACCGCACCCGGGATCGAGTGCGAGACCGGCAGCGCCTCGACCCCGAACTGTCCGGCCCGTTGATCCGTACCTCCCTTGAGCTCGCGGGTGGCGAGGGGCTCGCCGTTGGAGAGCGCTCGGCGGGCCCATGCGAGGGTTGTGCGGCTGGCAAGGACTTCGACCGCGGGGAACGCCTCGCGCAAGAATGTGAGGCCCTTGATGTGGTCGTCGTGGGCGTGGGTGACGATCACGGTCTGGGGTCCGTGCCCGCCAAGAGCGGCAAAGTCGGGCACCTCGTAGCCGACGCCGAATGCTGCGAGGTCCGAGAACGCCGCGCCGGCGTCGATCAGCAGGTTGCCGCCGGACTCCGGTTCGATGAGCAGTGAGTTTGCCCCGAACTCGCCGAGCCCACCCAGGGCCAGCAGACGTGTGGCCATCACGCACTCCTCGACGCCGGCAACGCCCCGGCGAGGGCGAGCCAGAGTTCGAGGGAGGGATCCTGGGGGCGCATGTCGTCGCGGGCTCCCACCGCCACCAGCGCTGCGGCGATGTCGTCGGACGATCCGATGGACGCAAGCGCGTTGGCGAGCTTCTTCCGACGATGGGTGAACGCGACCGAGGCGAGTCCGAGGGCCCTCTCTACCGTGCCGGGTGGGGCGGGCGACGGGTGCAACGCCAGACGCACAACGGCGGAGGTCACCCGCGGCGGCGGCGAGAAGCAGCGCGGCGGGACGGTGAACAGGAGCTCGGCCCGCGCGTATGCTTCCGCCTCAAGGGTGAGCAACCCGCGCCCCGTCCCTCCGTCGGGAGCCACCAGTCGCCGCCCGACCTCAACCTGCACCATCACGACAAGCACCGTGAAGAGGTCGTGGCGGGGCAGCAAACGCCTGAGGATCGGCGTTCCGACGCTGAAGGGAAGGTTGGCCGCGACCTGCCATGGGCCCCCTTCCGCCAGCCCGTCGAGGTCGAGGGCTAGGCCGTCCCCGTGGCGGACGTCGAGGTGTGCCGGGCTTCCAAGGCGTCCCGGAAGGGCGGCCGCCAGCCGTTCGTCCAACTCCACTGCCCGCACCATCGAAAAGCGCTCCAACAAGGGGCGGGTTAGATCGCCTCTCCCCGGCCCGATCTCCAAGACCCTGGGCGGCGTGTCGGCGAGAGCGGCCACAATGGCGTGTGCAGTTGCGGGGTCGCGCAGGAAGTGCTGGCCTAGCCTCTGCCGCCGAATCCGCAAGGTTGCCACCCCCTCCCGTCACTCCTACAATAGCGCTCCCCGGCGATGCCGGGGCGGCGGAATCGGTAGGATCTCCACGCCCTTGTCAGCGTCGGGGCACAAGGCCAGACGGCGAAAACGTGTCGGGCCCCCGGAAGGAGGGGAAACACAGAATGGGCGGAAACGTCTCGCACATCACGGATGCCACCTTCGAGTCCACGGTGATCAACAGCGCCAAGCCGGCAATGGTGGACTTCTGGGCCACCTGGTGCGGCCCGTGCAAGATCATCGCCCCCCACGTCGAGGCGCTGGCCGACGAGTTCGCCGGCAAGGCCGTCATCGCTAAGCTGGACGTCGACTCTAATCGCCAGAGTGCCATCAAGTTCGGGATCCAGTCGATTCCCACCCTACTGTTCTTCAAGGGCGGGAAGGTGGTGGACCGAGTGCTGGGTGCGGTCGACAAGAAGGTCCTCAAGGAAAAGTTGACGGCGCTGCTGTGACGGGACCCGTCACGGCAGCGCGGTCATGGCGAGGCCGCGCAGCGGCCGAAACCATCCCAACGAATCCAAGGGGGCGCCAGAGCCGTGAGCGTTCCACAGTTGAAATCGATTGAGGGACCGCGGGGGCCCGTCGCCTACGAGCGATGGGGCGGAGGACCTCCGCTGTTTCTGATCGCCGGTCTCGGGTCCCGCGCTCGCCTCTGGGGCGAGCTCCCGCGACTGCTCTCCGAGCGCTTCACCGTGCTTGCCCCCGACAACCGGGGCGTGGGCGGCTCCCGGGGCGGTGATCCGTTCACGCTCGAGGGGAGCGCCGACGACGCCGCGCTGGTGCTCGCGGATGCCGGCTTCTCGGCGTCCGGCGTCGTCGGCGTGTCGATGGGTGGCCTGATCGCGTGCCAGTTCGCGGTTCGCCACCCGGAGGCGGTCCAACGCCTCGTGGTGGCCTCCTGCGGCGCCCGCCTCACCCCCTCCCACGCGCGCATGCTGCGCTTCTTCGAGTTGGCCTTCACGCGCCTTGCCCCCGACGAGGCTGCCCAGGCCCTGATGGCCTTCGCCTTCGCGAGCACGTTCGCCGACCGCTACCCCGGCTTCGTGGACCAGGCCGCGCGCCTGTGGACGCTCGACACGGAGGACCAGCCAGGTGCCCTGCAACAGCTCGCCCACCTGAAGGCGGGGTGGGACCTGCGGCCGCAGCTCGGAGGCATCGCCTGCCCCACACTCGTTCTCGCGGGAGAGCTCGACCCTCTGGCGCCCGCGGCCTCGACCCGGGAGTTGGCCGCCGCGATCCCCGAGGCGTGCTACCGGGAGGTGCCCGGGGCGGCGCATTCGGTCCTGGCCGAAGGAGGCAGCGCTCTCCTGAATAAGGTCATCGAGTTCCTCTCGACGTGAGATGGAAAATCGGGGAAGAGTCGACAGTTGAGAGTCAAGAGCTTCCGCAATCCGCAATCCCGGCCGTCCAAAGCAAATACGGCTCGACCGGCTAGAATCCCGGCCATGGACGAGCTCCGGGGCCGGGAAGCCGGAGACTGGCCGCTCGAGCCTGCGCTCGGGGTTCTGCGGGCGCGCCTTGGCGCCGATCTCGAGGCGGTAATGGCGGTAGTTGGCACGCTGAATCAGACCCAGGCGGACTGGAGACCCGCGCCAGAGCGCTGGTCGGTGGGCGAGGTGCTCCACCACCTGGTCCTGTCCAACCGGTCGTTCGCGCTCGTCGTGGCCAAGCTGGTGGAACGCGGGCGGCGCGAAGGGCTAACCGCACGTCCGGACGGGCGGCGCTCGTGGCCTCGGCTGCGCGGGATCGCCGACGTCGGGGCCTCGGGGCCGGTCAAGAACCCCGAGCGCGTAACGCCAACCCACGGGTTGCCGGTCGAGCAGCTACGCAGCGAGTTGGCCGAGTCGCACCGGGCCGTCGCGGTGCAGATACCCGACCTCGTCGGGCTTGACCTCGCGACGCTGCGCTTCCCGCACCCGCTGGGGTTCGAGCTGAACCTATATCAATGGACCGACATCATGGGTGCCCACGAGCGCCGCCACCTGCACCAGATCGAGACGCTGGTGACCGCCGACGGGTTCCCGCCCGCGAATTCGTGAGGTGTGCCGGCTGATTTGCGGGATGGGTGCGACGCGCCCGTTCCGCTTCGATACACTGCAGCGGTGCGTTTCCGGGCACGAGGCCAGGTGGCGTGCGGGGGCCACTGCGGAGGTGTGACGTGCGTTTATGCCGGCTGGAAGTTGCGGGCGTCCCACGCTGGGGCGTGATCGAGGGCGAGCTGGTGACGCCGCTGGCCGCGTCCCCGTGGGACGAGGTGCGGAAGATCGCCGGCGCGATGCCGCTGGCCACCGCGAAGCTGCTCCCCCCGTGCGAGCCCACCAAGGTCGTGGCCGTGGGTCTCAACTACCGCGCGCACGCCGCCGAGATGGGCAAGGAGCTGCCCGAGGAGCCGCTGCTCTTCCTCAAGGCCCCTTCATCGCTGCTGCCCCCCGGCGGGACCGTGGTGCTGCCCAGGCAGTCGAGCCGGGTGGAGCACGAGGGGGAGCTGGCGCTGGTCATCGGCCGGATCGCGTCCAGGGTCAACGTCTCGCACGCCCTGGAGTACGTGAGGGGCTTCACATGCCTGGACGACGTGACGGCCCGCGACATCCAGCACAAGGAGAAGGTCTACGCGCGGGCTAAGGGCTTCGACACGTTCTGCCCAGTCGGGCCGTGGCTGGAAACAGAGATCGCCGACCCGCAGGCGCTTCCCATCGAACTGCGGGTCAACGGCGAGGTGCGCCAGAAGGGCTCAACCGCCGACATGATCTTCTCGGTTGCCGAGCTCGTCGCGTTCATCTCGCACGTCATGACGCTTTTCCCGGGCGATCTCATCACCACTGGCACCCCGCCAGGCGTCGGCCCCCTGCGGCCTGGGGACAGCGTCGAGGTCGAGATCGCAGGCATCGGTGTCCTCCGGCACACCGTCAGCGCCGCTTGACGGGCACCCGGGACGTTGGTATTTTTCTCCCCCGCCCGGGAGACCGGGCGTCGAGCGGGAATAACTCAGTGGTAGAGTGCGACCTTGCCAAGGTCGAAGTCGCGGGTTCAAATCCCGTTTCCCGCTCCATTATCTGCTAGCGATTGCCCCCGAAATCGGGGGCTTTGTCACCCTCGCACGGCGGTCTTGGCCTATCCGCGGTTGTGCCCGCCTGATCCGGGGCGGCCCGGTGATGTCGTAACGGGCTCGAGTCTGCCCTGATGGCGCACTTCGCCGCGGACGTCGTGCTGCACGTCCTCGGGCCAGGCCTTCTCCTGGAATAGTCAGCGGGGTGTGAGCCGTGTCACGGGCGCCTGCGGAGGCGACGGGGCGGGGACCGGGGCCAGATCCAGCGTCACGTTCTCCAGGACGACTCGGCCCGCGTTGGCAAGACGGCTCCCTCGCGACACGTTCCTGAAGACGCTGTCGCGGATGACGACCCCGCCGACCGGCGACACCTCGAGCCCGAGGATCGAGAAGGCGACCGCGGCCCGACCCACCGTGAGGCCTTCGACGCGGACGTTGCGGACGACCGGTATGAACGTGCGGGACAGGTCCTCGTCCATGACCTGGTAGAGCATGTCGATGTCGATCGCGGAGCCGACCTCGCCGATCTCGGTGTCCCGCATGAACACGTTCTCGACAAAACCTCCCCGCGCAGTGTTCGTCTTGATCCGGAGTCCCCGCTCGAGATCGGGGCTCGACATCGTGTTGCACTCCGCGAAGACGTCGCGGACACCGCCGCTGACCTCGCTGCCGACCGTCACGCCCCCGTGGCCGGCCCGCATCCGGCAGTTGCGAACGACGATCCGCTCGGACGGCGCCGCGAGGCGGCGACCGTCGGCGTTCCGCCCGGACTTGATCGCGATGCAGTCGTCCCCAGTATCGAAGAGCGTGTCCTCGATGAGGACGTCCGTGGACGACTCGGGGTCGCACCCATCGTTGTTCGGGCCAGGGGATACTACCGAGACACGGCGCACGATCACGTTCGAGGAGAGGACTGGGTGGATCACCCAGAAGGGTGAGTTCCGGATGGTGACGCCCTCGACCAGCACGTTTCTGCAGCGGTACACCTGCAGGAACGGGGGCCGGAGGTAGTGGCCGGCGCCGTAGACCCGCTGTTCGGGAGGGACGCCTTCGGCGGCCTGCTGAAAGAGGCGAGTCCGGGCCGGCTTCTGGCTCTCGGCCCCTGCCGCCGCCTTCCACGGCCACCAGTGCAGGGGGTCGGCCTGCCCGTCAAGCGTCCCACTCCCCGTGATGGCCAAGTTCTTCTGCTCGAAGGCGTAGACCAGCGGCGCGTAGTTCATCAACTCGACGCCTTCCCACCGGGTAAACACGACGGGGAGATACCGCGCGGGATCTGCACTGAAGCGAAGCGTTCCTCCCGCGAGGATGTGGAGGTTCACGTTCGAAAGGAGGCGAACGGGCCCGGTCAGAAACTCGCCGGGCGGCACGATGACGCGCCCTCCGCCGGAGGCGTGACACGCCTCGATCGCTGCCATCAGTGCGCTGGTTGCATCAGTGGAACCGTCCCCGACGCCGCCAAAATCGGTGATTGAGAAATCCCGGGCCGGGAACACAGGCGGCTGGATTCGCGCGAGAATCCCGGGCAGTCTTGCCCACGGGTCGTCGCTGGTCGAACCGCCGCCTCCGGCCGCAACGACCCAAACCGGTAGCACGGAAAGCAGCGATACGACCGCCAGAGTAACGGCGAAGGGGATCTTCCGTGTCATGGCTTTACCTCAGCCGGCCAACGTCGACCGCCTGCATGTCCTCGAACTCCTGGTTCTCGCCTCCCATGCTCCAGACGAAGGCGTAGCGGCCCGTTGCGACGCCGAAGTGCATCGACCAGGAGGGCGCCAGTACGGCTTGCAGGTTGCGAACGACGAGGTGGCGCGTGTTCTCGGGCGGTCCCATGACGTGAAGCGCGAAGGCGCTCGGCGCCAGATCGAAGTACAGGTAGACCTCGGTGCGCCTGTGATGGGTGTGCGGTGGGATCGAGTTCCAGACGCTTCCCTCCTCGATGTCGGTCACACCCATGACGAGCTGGCAACTCGGGACCCCGCGAGCGTGGATGTACCGGCGGAGGACCCGCAGGCTCGCGTCGGCCTGGGACCCGATCCTCACCGTTTCCGCCTCACCCTGCGACACCCGTGCGGACGGGAGACTTGCGTGAGCGGGATGGCTCACGAGGTAGAAGAGGCCGGGATCGTCCTCGCGCTTGCTGGCGAAAACGATCTCGCGCGCACCCCGGCCGATGTAGAGACCGTCGCGCCGCCCGAGGCCGTGCGTCTGTCCGTCCACCGTGACGGCCCCGAGTCCCCCGAGGTTCACCACACCCACCTCGCGGCGAGTGGCGAAAAACGGTGCCGACAGCTCCGCCGGCGCGTCGAGGGTCAGTGGACCGCGGCGCGGCACGACGGAGCCGAGGATCGTTCGCTCCGCCTCCCAGTGGACCAGACGCACCTCGTCCGGTGCGAAGAGGTCCTCGACAAGGAACGCTGCGCGCAGCTCCGCTACGGTCATCCTCTCGTAGTGGACGGGATCGACGAGAAAGCGTGTCTGCATTCTTTCAGCTCCCTGACTCAGCGCGGCAGGACCTCGATTCTGAGCGGCGAACGAAGACGCTGCACCAGGTCCTCGACGAGGCCATCCCACGCGGCAGATCCGGGGACATCACCGCCCTTGTCCCACCCGGAGCCGGCATGGTACACCACAGGCTGCCCCGCCTTCGTGTGCCCGACGAGCAGGACGTTGCCTTCGGCTTCGGCAACCGAGTCGATGCGGGCGGGGTCGACAATGACGGCGCAGCCGAGGTTTCCGTTTGGCTCCTTGAGCGCTTCCCACGTCCGCAGGGTCCCCTCCTCGCGCTCGATCCGGACCTCGGCGCCCTTCGCCCTCTTGATCCCCGTGGCCCACGTCACCTCGTCCGCACCGTCCACGGAGTAGATGCTCTCGATTCGGTTGAAGTGCGAGCCCGCGTCCAGCGTGATGCGTTTCGTCTCGGTGACCCGGACTCCCGCGGCGTCCCATGGCTCGTAACGCAGCTCGAACACGAGTCGGATCGGTCCATTCGCGAGAACGCGGGATTCCCGGAAGTTCCTCGAGACGAAGAGGCGGCCGCCCTTCCAGATTCCGCTGCCGCCGCAGCCGCGGCTCGGGCCAACCGAATAAAAGTCGCCTCCCTCTCCGTGGTCGACGTGATAGTCGTCGACCATGTACCAGTCGTTGACGACCAGCGCCCGCGTCCTCTTCACCCAGACGTCCACTCCGCTGCTCGTCAGCGGCTCCTTCTGCCAGGTCTCGAGTGCCGGGCCGTAGACCCGATGAGCTACCCGGTCGTTTTCCCAGGCAAAGTCGTCGAACCGCTCCCTTACGAACCTTCCGTACACGCGGAAGTCTTCCTTCCGCAGTTGCCGCTTGTCCCCGAGGGTGAGGAGGAAGGTCTTCGTCGCGCGAGGTTCGAATCCGCTCTGGAAGGCGATCTGGTCGGCCGTGCCGTCCCCGTCGTCGTCGACGGCCTGCGCGAAAACCTCGCGGGCCGGCCCCTCCTCGGTCACACGAATGCGGGCGAGGTCCTCCGCGCGGAAGGCAACCTTCAACGTGGCAAGGGGAAGCACGACCGTCTCGTTGGCACGGGCACGGCCAAGGTCGCTCGAGACAGTGACCCGGAGCGATGGCTCCTGCGCGAGGAGAAGGCTCGCGGCGGGTGTGAGCACCACCGCGAGCCAGGGGTGGCATCGCTTGCACATTATCGGTCTCCGGGCTCACGCGGCTGGATCAGACAGCCGCGTGAGCCCTGGCGTTCAAAGTCAGAAGGTCAGACGTGCCCCGAGTTGGATGTCACGAGGGTTATTGCGCTGAGATCGGAAGGTGCCGAACGTCGCGCTGCGCGGGTTCAGGTCGGGGTCCCAGTACACCGTGTAGTTGATTGCGTTGATCGCGTCCAGCCGGATGAGGAGCTGAACCGTTCCTGGAAGATCGAAGGTCTTCGAGATACCGATGTCCATGAGGTGGAGGTTCGGCATCCGCATGTTGGCAAGGATCGTCGGGAAGTAGCGGGCGTTCGCGGTTCCAACCGCGATCCTCGTATCGGCCCTCTGCTTCGCCGGGTCGTCCACGCCGTTGGTCTGCACCTTGCTGTCGTGGAAGTAGAAGCACCTCGTGTCCCACGCGGGCACGTCGAGGCCGATGATCTTGCCGGCGGAGTTCCTCGACCCCACGGAGCCGACGCTTAGGTCCTTCGCATTGCAGGTCGGATCGAAGTAGATGTGCCCCCACCCGGTCGCAATGCCGCTCGTGAACGAGGTCAGCGGGAAGCCGTCCTGGTACTGGTACGAGACCGAGACGTTCCAATCGCCAAAGATCGTCTGCATGACCGAGCCCCACTTGTCGCCCCACTTTCGACCCTTGCCGACGGGAACCGGGACGGTCGCGCCGACCGAGGCCCGGTTGGGTCGGTCATCCGCTGTCGTGCGGCTCTCCAGCTTGGTGTCGAACGAGTTGAGGTAGCTGACTCTCTCGGTCATCTTGGACCGGGTGTATGACGCGATGACGGACAACCCGTTCTCGAATCGCTTCGAGAGACTGAGCTGGCCGGAGTTGTAGGAGTCCGAGCCGTTGTACTGCATGACAGCCACCCGCAGGAATTCCGGGTATGCCAGCAGGAGCTGCTGGCGCTGGATCGTCGAGCCGTTGAGGGTGGTGCCCGGCAGAAGGCCTTTGAAGGGGTTTGTCACGTTGGTGGTGAGGTACGTCTCCTGCGCCGTGTCACGCTCGGCGTTGAACGAGACGTACTCCTTGGGCAGGCCGTTCAGATCTCGCCGGACGGGCAGGTTCCTTCCCTGCGATCCGATGTAGTCCAGCTGGACGACCCACCCGGCGCCGAGGTCGCGCTGCGCACCCAGCTGCCAGCGCGTGTAGACGGGCGTCTTCCGCTCGGAGTTGACGATCATCGTCACGGCGTCAGCCACCAGGTCGCGCCCGGCCCACGTGAGCAGACCCTGCGAGGAGCCCGGCGGGACGTCGAGGCCGTTGGGGAAGGGATCGTTGAGGTCGGCGATAAACGTCTTGCCGCTGTCGTTCGTGGAGACGAGGAGCGTCTGCTGCGAGTAGCCGGCCTGGTTTATCGAGTCG
This sequence comes from Acidobacteria bacterium RBG_13_68_16, assembly GCA_001766905.1. Lineage (GTDB taxonomy): Bacteria > Acidobacteriota > Thermoanaerobaculia > Thermoanaerobaculales > Thermoanaerobaculaceae > RBG-13-68-16. Next base: position 4,665 of record MEKI01000103.1, on the reverse strand, counting down.
AAGGTGTAGGGATACGAGTAGAGACCGATACCTCCCCGCACGACGGTCTTCCTGTCAATCTGGTACGAAGCGCCAACTCGCGGCAGGACGGAGAGGAGCGACTTGTAGATCGGCCTGCCTTTGTAAACCAGCCCGCCCAGGACCTGGAATTGGTCGGCCGGGATCTCATCAATTGGGTTCTTTGCATACGCGGCGCGTGCTGCCGCGTTCAGGGGGCTGATGGCCGTAAGGTCGAAGCCCGTGGCGTTCCTGTTGTGCGTCTCGGTGAGGCCGCTGTCGAGCTCCGCGCGCAGACCGAAGTTCACGGTGAGGCGCGAGATCGGCGACCAGGTGTCGTGAGCGAAAAGGGAGTGGTATGTCTGCTGGAAGCGCCCGCTGGTGTTGTTGTCGATGTTGCTGTTTCCGCCGGAGGTCGGGATCCCGAGGAGGAACTGCGCCAGCGCCTGGCCGGCCTGGATGGCTGCGCTGTTGTTCGCCCGCGTGTAGGCGCCGGTGAAGTTGTAGCGACCCGCCATGTTCCCGTAGTTCTGTAGCGTCCATTTCTGGATGCGCAGGTCGTAGCCGGCGCGGATCGTGTGGTCGCTCAGGGCCCAGGTGAGCGTAGAGGCGAAGGAGGTGTTGTAGAAGGGGTTGTCCCTCCCCTCGCTGTAGTCGGAACGCTGCGAGCCGAGCGTCTGGTACGTCACCCCGCCGCCGGCGATGTCGAACCGGGGCAGGTACTGGTAGCCCCGGAAGAGCGCGACGGTTGCCGCGTCGAAGCCGAGGCTCACGGGGTCGAACGACTCCGCGGGTTCGCGCCACTCCCCAAACTTCGAGGAACTGAGTCGGAGGTCGCCGATGAGGTTCGAGGTGAACATGTTCGTGTAGGTCGCCGTGCCCCCGAGGTTGCTGCGATTGTCGAAGCCCGCCGTCACCTGGAACCCGTTCTGCTCACCCGCCCAGTCGTATCGGTCCTCCTGCCTGGTGTTCCAGTAGCCGGTGACAGCCAGTTTCTGGTTGACCGTGAAGTTATGGTCGAGCCGGATCAGCGCCGCCTTGTAGTCGTACGTGCGGCCCATGTTCGAGAAGTAGTTGTTGGACCCGTCCGCCTTTCCCGCCTGGTTTGGCAGCGGGTAGTAGGAAAGGAGCTTCAGCGCGATCGGATTGAGGCGGTCGGCCGGGATGATGTTGTCGGTAAAGGCGGTGCGATTCGTGGTGCCGGTGAGCGGGTCGTAGATCTTGATGCCGCTAGCCAGAAGCTCGGAGAAGTCGCCGTGACGCATCTTCTCTGTCGGCACCGTGTAGGTCACCGGCTCGGCGGTCACATCGTACAGCTTCTCTCCGGACACCATGAAAAACGTCTTGTCCTTGAAGATCGGCCCCGACAGCACCACGACTTCCCGGTCGTAGTCCCGCGGGGGCAACGCGGTATTTGAGCGCTCGGAGAAGATCGAGTTCTTCGAGCGGCTGTCGGACCGGTTGAAGTACGACCCAGACCCGTGGAACTTGTTGCCGCCGCTCTTCAGCGCCAGATTGACGTTGGCGCCGGCCGTGTGTCCCTGCTGCGCATCGAGGTCGAGCGTGTTCACCCTGAACTCCGCGATAGCGTCGGAGGGTGGGGAGAAGCCAATGCGCTCCCCTCCATAGTTCACTTGCTGCCAGGACACGACGTTGGGGGCTCCATCAATCGTGAAGTCGTTCCCGCCCTTGGCGCCGTTCGCGATGAAGCCGCCGAGGTTCGCGTTGTCCATCGGTCGCGCGAAGTGCAGGTCGGACGTCTCCAGGATGCCCGGCGCCAGACGGGTCAGCATGTAGGCTGTGCCGTCGGCGAGCGGCAGTTGGGCGATCTGCTGGCGGTCGATCACCTGGCCCGTAGCCGTCGAGGTCGTGTCGAGGTAGGGAGTGCTGGCGGTGATCTCCAACACCTCGGTCTTCCGCCCGAGGTTGAGGACGATGTCGAGACTCACGGAGTCGCCGACACGGACTTCGATCCCGGACCTGACGACCGTCTGGAAGCCGTCAAGACTGGCTTCCACCGAATACGTCCCCGAGATCAGGTAACGCGCCTGATAGAAACCTCGGTCGTTGGTCGTCAGCGCCGTTGCGATGTTCGTGCTGGTGTTGGTCACCGTCACAGAGGCCCCCGGAAGGACGCCACCCGATTCGTCCTTCACCGTGCCCGAGATCGAGCCGCGGAAGTCCTGCGCGGCGAGGCTTGAATTAAACCCTGCGACCAACACCAGTGACACCAAGACACGCACAACGTTGCAGGTCTTCATGGTTCCTCCATTTCAAACCCATTCCGCTGGGCCATTGTTTGAGTCTCGGGGAAAGATAATACCTCTGCAAACCCGTTGTCAAGAGTTGTCGTACCACTTTTCCAAACTCCTGGGAAAGCCCGAAACTGGGCCCACCCTCGAGCTGTAACCTATTAAATGGTATATAGATAGGAATCAAGGAGCCCCGGCCCCTACGGGCGGTTTCGGCCGCGAGGCCCGGCGGTGGACCGGGTGGGGCTGGCCAACCGGGAGCGAGCCCCGAGCTCGCGAGTCCTCGTGGTCGACCCGAGGCCGTGCAGGGTTTCTTGAGTACAACTCGTCGCCTGCGACAACCTTCCAGCGAGGGGGCCGGCGATCACGGCGGTCCTGCCGGTGTTTACCCGGCAACTGGTGGACATCGACTTCCTGCACAAATGTCGAGGGTCGATCTCCCACGATCTCAACGCCCGGCACCCAGCGCCTGGAAGGACGCGAAAACAGCACACCAAACCGACCGGAAGAGCCCCAGAAAGAATGACTGGTCGGACCAATACGCGTCACGGTTCTTTTCTCCCGGGAGTCGCGGGGGTCCGTGATATCTCGTCCAGATAGGTCTCGAGGCTCGACATTCCGTTTGTTCCGAGGGTGGCGCCGTCCGCCGGGTCCCGAGCGTTCAGACCGTGCGCGGCCTCCCATGCGTCCGGCATCCCGTCTCGGTCCGAATCCGCGGGCGGAGCCCCGGGCCGCAGGCGCGGCCAGCCCCCGACCTGCTCCTGAGAGTCGATCAGGCGACCAGTCTTGTCCGCCACGGAACGGAGAACGGACAGATCCGCGGAATCGCGGACGAGTGATGCGCCCGACTCCCCCAGTACCCGGTGGTAGGCGGTCTCTGCATCATCGGTCTCGACTTCCGGGAACGGAAAGCGTTGCGAGCTGATCCTGTAGGCGCCGGCGAACAGACCCCAGTCCCCCAACGCGGTCGCGTGCGCACCCCGGGCGGCCGCGTCTATCCGGTTACCTTGCTGGTAAATCTCGGTTCGATCGCTGCCGCCCGTCAAGGCAAACCTCCGCGTCTCCGCGCGGGTGGACGGGCCGGCCACCAGCGTGTTGGCCACGTAGTTCAGGCGCGGGGAACCCTCCGACGCCGGACCGCTGTACCCGGGTTGGCTGCCCCAGTCGTAGACGACGTTGTTGACGAAGTCGAGGCCGAGATCGTCGCCGAGCCGCGGGTTGCGGCTCTCGTGGTGTGCGTACAGGGTGTGATGGATGGTGATCCCGCCGTTTCCCCAGCGCAGGAGCGAGCCGGAGCCGTGATGGCCTTTCGCGTGGCACGATTCGTTCAGGCTCTCGGCGATGATCGACCACTGGACCGTCACGCGATCCGAGCGCGTGACCGAGAGCGTCTCGTCGACGCTCCAAGACGCCGAGACGTGGTCGATGATCACGTCTCGCGACTCGAAGACGTTGAGGGCGTCGCCTTGGAAGGAGGGGCAGTTGACGTCGCCCGCTCGGAACCGCATGTACCGGACGACCACATCGTGCGTGCCCGAGATGCTGGTGGCGAAGCCGGCCACGGTCACGCCGTCTCCGGGGACCGTCTGCCCTGCGAGTGTGAGGAGTGGTTTGTCGATGGTCAGCACGGACCGGAGGAAGATCGTCCCGGAGAGATCGAAGACGATGGTGCGCGGCCCGCAGGCCGTCTGGACGCCGTACCGCAGGCTTCCCGGACCCGCATCGGACAGGCTCGTGACGTGGTAGACGTCACCTCCGCGTCCCCCCGCGGCAAACGCTCCGAAGCCCTCGGCGCCGGGAAAGGCCCGTGGCGGCCCTGGCGCGGGGGGCCTTCCCGGGGCAGCAACGGGTCGTGCGCGGGGCCACTCCATCGCGCTCGCGGCCAGGAGCACCCCGCAGAGTCCATGCGGCGCGTTGGTCAGCCTCTTCCTCGCGAGGTAGCCCGCAAGGTCCTTCTGGACGCTCGTCCCCTCTGCAGTGTCCTCGATGACGGGTCGTCCCTCCGCATCCTCGCCGATCCTGGCCAGCAGGCCGTCCCAGCCCCTCCGGGCCGTTTCGGCCTCGGCGGGGCCGAGGAGACCGTCATCGGCGCCGCGCTTCAGCGCGTAGACGAACATTGCGCTGGCGGAGGTCTCGATCCAGTTCCCGGCCGCGTCACCCTTGTCCATGACCTCGAACCAGAGCCCGGTCTTCGGGTCCTGGGTCCGAACGATGCCTCCCGCCGCCTCACCGAGAAGATCGCGCAGCCTCGCGTACGCCGGGTGCCCTTCGGGGAGCTCGGCGAGGATGTCGACGAGGGCCATCACGTACCACCCCATCGCGCGGCCCCAGACCTCCGGCGAGGCGCCCGTGACCGGGTCGGCCCAGGCCGCGTTGCGGTCGGCGTCCCACGCGTGCCGGAAGAGACCCTCCCCGG
>MEKI01000102.1 GCA_001766905.1 Acidobacteria bacterium RBG_13_68_16 | reverse complement strand
GACCGGTTCGCTACGGCTGTTAAACCCCCTCCCCTGGACTCGCGCCTGGGCAGTGGGCCGAACCTGCCCACTCCCTAGCAAAACCCCTGCCAGTTCACAAGGCGTTCTCAGCTAGAGGGGCGCTTCAGAATGTACGCTCTCATGAATTCGGCGTCCGGTGTTCCGGACAGCAAACGGTCAACCTCGTCGGGAGCGCCGCTACCGCCCGAACCTATTGAGGAGCGCTTGGAACCGTGGATTGCCGCGCAAAGGGAGCCAGCGTGGGTCGAGCTTGAGCATCGGCACAGAGATCGTCGACGGCATGGCGAGAAGAGTCTCGAGTTGTGCGCACGCCAACTCGGACTCGCCGACCATCGTGTAGATCTCCGCCAACGTCAAGACCGATCCGTGGCCGTAGACGGCGTCCTTGCTGATCGGCAGAAGCTCGGTCGCTCGCCGACCCTCGCGGATCGCCTCGTCCCTCTGACCGACGCCGGCGAGGCAGAGGCCAAAGGCGGAGCGCAAGCTGAAGTCGTCCGGTGTCTCGCGGAGCAGGTGCTCGAGCCTGTCACGCTCGCGCTGGAACGTCGCGCGGGCGTCGGTCGTACGGCCGAGAAGGCCGTAGGCGCGAGCCACGAGCATATTCTTCGATACCCAGGTCAGAGCAGCCCCGATTGTGTCGACTGGGCTTGCCAAAGTGCGGTTGAGGGCCTCCTGATAGTTGCCTTCGTAGACCTCCTGCCAAAACCACCAGTACGTCGGCCACGCGTCGCCTGAGGGCGGCATCGCCTGGAGGGTCGCGCGCGCTTTCGCGAGGTCGCCCGTCCAGCCCCAGTAGGTCTCGGCCAAAAAGCCGTACACCTCCTGCTCGTCGGGAGCGAGGGCGATGGCCTTCCTGAGGTGGCGCTCCGCCTCGTCGTACCGGCGCAGGTAGAGGCAGGTGACGCCTTGCTCGCGTGCCACCCCCCATCCCCGCGGATCCAACTCAGCCGCCTGGTCGAGGTTTTTGAGTGCCTCATCCCAACGTCCCCCGCGCCGCAGCACATAGGCCTCCGCGACCCGGATGTCGGCCCAGTCGTTGCGGGCCTTTCTGGCCCTGCCGAACTCGTCGAGAGCGCGCTGGTAGTCGTGATCGAACCAGTAGTAGTAGAGCCCCAAGTCGAACCGAACCCTGGGCGACTCGGGGGCTAACCTGAGGGCGCGATCGATCGCCTGTCTCGCCTCGGAGCGGGAGCGTTCGCTGCGGTCGAACCCGTCGAGGTACATCACCGCCCGGACCCGCGCAATCTCGGCCCAGGCCAGGGCAAAACCGGGGTCGAGTTGGACCGCACGCTCCAGCATCTGGAGCGCGAGCCGGAGGCTTTGCTCCGGCCTGTACACCGAGGCCCCGTGGTACATCCCCCTGAGATAGGCCTGGTAGGCGTCGAGGTTGTCCGTCGGCCTGCCTTCAACCTCGTCGCGCTCCGGTTCACGCAGCGTGATACCGACCTGGACGATGACGCTGCGCGCAATCTCCGACTGCACGGTGAAGATGTCCTCGATCACGCGATCGTATGCATCGGCCCACACCTGGGTGTCGTCGTCGACGCGAATCAGGCGAGGAGCTATGCGGACGTGGCTGGCGCGGTCTCGGCCGCGGTCCCATCGGACCGTTCCGTCGAGGACGTAGGCGACTCTCAGCTCTCGACCGATTTCCTGGTGGGTTTTGCTCGAGTTTGCGTAGTGGTCCGCGCTGTCGCGCGAAATGACGGCGATGCCGGGTACGGAGGTGAGCCGACTCGTGATCTCCTCGGTGATTCCGGCCGCGAAGTAGTTGTCCTCGGGGGGACCCAGGTTCACGAACGGCAACACGACGATTCGGCTCTGGGGTCGGGCCGAGCCCTGGACGTCCTCTGGTGTTCGGCGGCCGAGGGTGAGCCAGCCGGCGACGACCGCGAGCGGCAACACCACCGCCGCAGTGGCCATAAGGAGTCGCGTCGGTGACCTCGCTTGGAGAAGAGGGGCCGGCGAGACTCTCTCGAGCGGTTTCGGGGGGGCCACCGGGGCGAGGAGGCGATACCCACGTTTCGCAACGGTTTCGATGAACCTGGGTTGCTGCGCGTTGTCGCCCAGGGCCTCGCGGAGCTCGAAGACGGCACGGGAGAGGACGGCGTCGGCAAGGATTCTCTTGGACCACACAGCTGTGATGATCACGTCCTTGGAGACGACCTCGCCCGGGTGGGCGGCGAGGAGCACCAGCACGTCCATCACCTTGGGGCGGAGGTGGACGAGCGTCTGCCCGCGCGACACGAGGTTGAGGGTAGGCTCGACGAGCCAGTCGCCGAGGAGGAAGCTCTGGGGCGGCGGGCGTGTGGATGTTTCGCTCAACGAAACAAACCTATGGGGCTGTTCTCACAGGCGTGACGTCGCGCCCGTGTGAACGACTCGTGTCGAGGGGGCGGGTTGGCCCACCGACCCAAACGTCCCGGCGGCGCGTCGCTGTGGTTCGGCGAGCGCGATCCCGATCTCGGCGACCACGCTCCGGGCGATCTCCGACTGGACACGGAGGATGTCCTGGTTGCCGGCGTCATACACCTCCGCCCACACCTGCGTGTCGTCGGAGACTCGAACCAGGCGGGGCGTGACGCGGACCCAACTCCGCCCAGACGGCTCGCGGTCCCACCGGACGGTCCCCGCAAGGAGGTAGTCCGCCCCGGCCTCCTGGGCGGCCTGCGTGGTGCTCCTGACCAGGGGGGCGAGGCGCGCGGCGCTGCCGCTGGAGATGACGGCGAACTCCCGAACGGCGGACAGCCGCCCGGTGATCTCCTCGGTGATGCCAACGGCGAGGTAGTCGTCCCTTGCCGGGCCGAGGTTTTCGAACGGCAGCACGAGAACCCTCTTGAGCGGGGGCGTCACCCTGCGCACGCTCGGGCGCGCCTCGTGACCCGTCACCCAGGCGGTGAGGAGGAGCAGCAGTGCGGAGAGGCCGGCCGGTGCGGAGCGGCGCCTCGAAACGTCCCCAGCGACCCGGTGAGGCGCCGGCTCCCGCGGGGGTTCTGCTGACTCCATGGCCGGTTCGACCTGCCGGACCGCGGTGATGAGGCGATACCCGCGTTTCGGAATGGTCTGGATGTAGGTGGACCGCTGGGCCTCGTCCCCCAGCGCCTGCCTCAGCTCACACACGGCCCGCGAGAGCGCCGAATCGGCAAGGAACTGCTTCGCCCAGATCGCCTTGATGACCTCATCCTTGGAGACCACCGTGGTGCCTCGTGCGGCCAGGTACACGAGAACGTCCATTGCCTTCGGGCGCAGGTGCAGGACGGTCCCCCCGCGCGAGAGCTGGTTCAGGCTCGGCCGAACCAGCCACTCGCCGACACGGAACTCCGCGTTCCGGCGATCCGCTGGAACCGCGTTCATACTCGATCTCTATACGTGCGAAGGGTGCGCGGGTTATCGCGGGCTGGCCCCTAGGGGTCGGCCTGGGGGTTTCCCGGGGTGTGCGAGCGGGGAGGGCTCACTGCAGGCTGCACCCCTGGCTAACGACCACGTTGATCTCCCTGGCAGTCAGGGCGTTGGGGTACCCAGGGCTCTCCCGCAGACCCGACGAGTGCAGCGCCTCGTGGAGGAGGAGGACGGCGGCGCTGGAGGCCTGGAGCTCGCCGAAGCTGCGGCACAGCTTGATCTGCGTGCTGCCAACGTTGGTAAAGGCTGGAACCCCCTCCTGGCAGTGGCGGCTCTCCCCTGCGGCGTAGTACCGGGAGCGTGCGAGGACATCCTCACCATTGGCGCCCAACCGCTGGAAGAGGGTCCGGCACCCCGGCTCCCTCCGCAGCACCCTGATCGCGGTGTCGTAGGCCTTCGCGAGCTGGTACCTCATGATGGGTGGCACCGAGCCGTCCATCGAGGGGCGAGGGAACCGCTCGCGTGCCAACATGGTGAGCTCTATGGCCTGTTCAGCCCTCTCCGGACCGTTCGCGTCTTGAGAGAGTGTTTGTCTGTCGGACCCCGATCCCCTGGGGGAGGACTGCGGAGCGGCCGTCACCGGGAGCAGCACGAGGGCTGTCATCATGAGGACGGCCTTCAGCCCGCGCTGCGCCGCCGGGTGGCTCGGCTTCAGGGTGACCGGTGTGGGGCCGCTGCCCATCGTGGTCCCGCTCCTCAACTCTCCACCGAGAAGTTCGGCGGGACCGACACGAAAGTTGTTTGGAACCAAGTTGTTTTGGCTTACAGTTCGGTTGAGGTCACGGGAAGACGAGGCGCGTCGCCACCCGCCAATCGATCGGGCGAGCCGACCTCCGGAGGGGTCGGATCGTGTCCGGCTTCAACGGGAATTGAAAGGTTCTTCAACGGGGATGAACAGCGGACGGAAGGACTTTCCTCAGGATTGGGCCGATCGTGGTGGCGTGCTGGGTTGGAGCGGCCAACTCAAGCGCGCTTCATCCTTCTTCCTCGGGTCCACCCTGAATGGGCAGCAGGGTGGACCGACCTTTTCTTGGGGCAAAATAGCCCCGTGGACGTCTCCGGCATCGGCCAGGTGCCGGGACTGGTGGAGGTCGACATGAAAAGCTGGGGCATCACGCTGCGGTTCTCCGTTGCCGTGGTGCTCTGCGTGCTCCCAAACGCCGTCACGTGGAGCCAGCCCGGCCCGAATGGGCGGCCCGCTCAGGTGAGGACGGTCCAGGGGAACTGGGTGCCGGTGGCCAGCATCGCGGGCTTCGTCGGGCCGCTCATGGAGACGTGCGGGGTCACCACCCTCTCCCTGGCGGTCATCAATGACGACAGGGTGATCTACAAGGGAACATTCGGACCGCGAGCGTCCTCCTCCGGCGCCGCCGTTGAGCCGCTCACGGTGTTCCGGGCCGCTTCTCTGAGCAAGCCGGTGTTCGCCTACCTCGTCATGAAGCTCGTGGACCGCAACCTCCTCGATCTGGATACACCGCTCTTTCGGTACCTTCCGAAGCCTGTCTTCACCTACCCGGGGTATGAGGACCTCAGGTACGACCGGCGCTATGAGTTGATCACGGCGAGGCGGGTGCTGAGCCACCAGACGGGTTTTCCGAACTGGCGCTGGCAGAACCCGACCCAGCGCTTGGATATCCAGTTCTTCCCGGGCAAGAAGTTCGGTTACTCGGGCGAAGGGTACCAATACCTCCAGTTCGTCGTGGAGCAGAAGCTCGGCAAAGGTCTGGCGCAGATCGCCAGGGAGGAAGTGTTCCTTCCGTTGGGCATGACCCAGACGAGCTTCCACCTCGAAGGGCGCTTTGAGGGCCACATCGCAGCCGACCTCAGCCGGGCCCCGGAGTTTCTGAAGCGAAAGATGAGAACCGAGGCCAGCGCTGCGGGTTCGCTGCTCACCACGGCCGCCGACTACGGCCGGTTCGTGACGGCCGTGTTGAACGGCGAGGGGCTCAGCCCGAAGAGCGCCAAGGAGATGCTGCGCCCGCAGGTGCGCATCACGTCGAGGAGGCTCCTCGGGCCGCAGGCGGCGGAGACCAGCGAGAACACGATTGGCCTTTCGTGGTGCCTCGGCTGGGGGAGGTTCGAGACGGGGCTCGGGGACGCCATCTTCCACGTCGGGCAGGAAAGCGGGTGCGAAAACTACGTTGTGGTGTTTCTCCGCGAGAAGGTCGGGATGGTAATCCTGAGCGCGGGGGAGGGTCGGGAGGCCATCTTGCCGAAGCTGGTCGCACGCGTGATCGGCGATGGCTACTCACCGTTTCACTGGATCGGCGAGTAGGTTTGGCGGCGGGGGTCCCGGGAGCAGGTCCGCGGGCGAGGTGGGTGTCACACTCCCGGGCGACCTCGCGTGTCGAATGCGGGAGAGAAAGGGTGAAACCGATGCGTCGCGGCTTCCCGCTGTCGATCGTCGCTGTTCTGACGGGGCTGCTGGGCCTGATGATTGAGGCGGCAGTGTTCGCCGGAGCCGCAGCGGACGAGCCGATCCGGAGCACCGCACGCCGCAAGCTCGACGTCGATCCGTTTCCGTTCCTCTCTCGCGAGAGCCTGTTCTCCTCGCTGCGCGTGCTGACCGCGATCGGGTCCTCCTCACTGTTCCGTAACTCCGCGAGTTCCGGGGAGGGTCAGGCGCGGGACTACATCGCGGGGCGGGTTGCCGAGCTCGCATCTCTGAAGGCGCTGGGCCTGGAGGTCGAACGGCAGAGCTTCCGCACCTACCTGGCCACCGACGTCTGGGAGGCCCGCCTGCACCTGACGGTCGGTGGGGGAGAGGTCGAGGTCCCCGCTCACGCCCTCTCCGGCAACCGGGAGAACCTCGCCTTGGCGCTGCGGTTCGACTCCGACGGCATTCTCAACGACGGCGACCGCAACCGGGTCGTGGTGCAGGGTCCGCCGGTGCTGCTGCGCTCGGCGTCGGAGATCAACGCCATTCCAACCGGGGGGATGCGCGGGCGCATCGCGCTCGTCGACTACGCTGCGATCGACCGCAGCATCATGAGCTCGGAGCAGGCGCTGGCGAACGCCTCTGCCCTGCTCGCACGGGAGCCGGCCGGTCTGGTGCTGGTCACCTCGTTCTCCAACCGGCGCGGCGATTCCCACGGCACCTTTGTGGGGGACCTCAGTGCGCTCGTGTCGGTGAGTACGGCACCCGCTCTGCCCACGCTGTACGTGCGGCTGGAGGATCTCATGCCTGCGGGGATCGTGGGCTGGGACGGCCTCTCGCGCGTGGAGGCGGCGCGGATCGTCTGGGACGCGGACGTCTTCTCGCCGGGATTCTCCGGCAACGTGATCGCCACGATCCCCGGCAAGGACCCCAGCAAGGCCGTTATCCTCGGCGCCCATCTCGACTCCCCGAACTCGCCCGGAGCGATGGACGACGGGAGCGGCACGGTGGTGCTCCTCGAAGTGGCGCGGGTGTTGGACGCCGCGCGGGTGCGGCCACCCGTGAACCTGGTCCTCGCATGGTTCGGAAGCCATGAACGGGGGCTCTACGGCTCTTCCAACTTTCTCTCCACCCACCAGGAGCTTGTGGACCGCACCCTAGGGATGCTTCAGGTGGACTGCCTGAGCCGCCCGCTCGACGGCATAACGGCCAGCCTCTACCTGGAGGCATGGCCGTACGGGCTGTTCGGCGACCCGAGGCTGCTCTGGCCCGACTATCTCTCCCAGGTGGCGCGTGACCGGGACACGGATACGATCGGTCTCGCCACCTACGGAATCGTCTCCGACAACTCGAGCTTCGTCGGCTACGACGTCCCGAGCGCCGACCTGGTTTTCATTAACCCCTACCAGATGGACGAGGTCCACTACGACGGGCACATGCACGACCCCTACGACACCGTCGAGCTTGCGCTTGACGCGGCCGACACACTCGAGGCCATGGCGCGGGTCGCTCTGAGCGCGGCGACGAGAACCGGCCGAGAGGACCCTGTCTTGCGCGTGACGCCAAGCCCCGACCGGCGAGCGGTGTTCATCGCGAGCCACACCGAGGCCCCGCACATGACCCCAGCTGCGCTGACCGATTTTGGGATGGCCCTGGCCTGGGAGGGTTTCGACGTGGACACGGTCCCCTACGGCCGGCCATTGTCACCCTCCGATGTCGAGGGCGCGAGCCTGGTTGTGGTTCTACCCGTCCTGGACTACCCGAGCGTGGTGGGCGACGTGACGCTCTACGACGAGGCGTGGGATCCCGGGGAGGTCGCGACGCTGCAGGCGTACGTCGCGCGCGGCGGTCTGCTGGTCCTGACCAACAGCGCCAACCGGCTTAAGTACATCAACCAGGTTCTGGAGCCGAACGAGGACTGGAGCGATGCCAACGCTCTCGCGGTTCCGTTCGGGGTCACCTTCTCGGCCGGAGCTCTGCCGGGAGCCAGCGCGCGCACAAGCGGGAGCCACGCCCTCGTTCAAGGAGTGTCGGAGTTGCTGATGGTGCCCGGTAACGGCGTGCCGTTCTCGGTGCAAAGCGGGCAGGTGCTGGCGGTGGCCGGATCGCAGAGGGCGGTGGCGCTGGTGGGATCTGGGAGCGCGGGCGGAGAGGTTCTGGTAATCGGCGATCTCGGCATCCTCGGAAGCGGTGCCGCCCAGCCCGCCAACCTGCGGTTCTGGCGCAACCTCGCCCGGTACGCGCGCACGCGCTGACGCGCGAATCAGCCGAGGCCCAACGACTCGCTCTGCTCGCGGTTTGGGCCGTAGATATTCGGGACGACGAGTCCCGCCTGCCGCATCAGCACGGTCATCGCGCCGCGGTGGTGGGTCTGGTGGACGACCAGCGCCAGCAGGGTCGCGCCTCGCGGCCAGCGCTCACCGTACATATCGTCCTCCACGGTGAGGGTCTCGTCGGTCCAGGTGCGCCGAAGCCGCTCCAACAGCGAGGACGCCACCCGCACGTAGGCATCGCGGATCGCCTCCGCCGAAGCAGGGGCCGGGGCATCTGCGTCCAAGCCCTCGATCGCGAGCCCCGTGCGTCCCATCATCTCGGCGATCGTTGCAACGATGTGCCAGGCCATGTCGCGGAGCGTGCGGTCGTTGGGGGTAACGCGCTGGGCCAGCGAGGCGTCGGTCACGGCCGCCAAGACCCCCGCCGTGATCTCACTCTCGTTCTTCCAGATCGCCTCGAAGTCGGCGATGGTGCGGATCATGAACACCTCCCTGCGCCCGGCCACTCTAACCCTCGGAGGCCTCGGGAGAAAGACCGGCGCGAGCGGGTCCAGTGGAGGGGATCGGCTAGGATGGTGTGGGGGAGAGAGCGTGCGCCCACCCTCGTCCTGCCGTGTCACTGCGCTGGCAGTGGTGTTCGCGGCCTTGCTGGAGGCGCCGTGCGTGGCGCAGACGTTTACAACCTCTGTGCCCGCGCCGGACGGCACCTCCCTCGCCACCGACGTCTACCTGCCGATTGGCGCCGGCTTCGGCCCGTGGCCGGTGGTCCTCCAGCGCACCCCGTACGGGAAGGACTCCAACACCATCAAGGACTCATGCCTCCTCTTCAACGTGTGGGGGTACGTCTGCGTCGGGCAGGACGAGCGGGGGAAAGGCGCTTCGGGCGGCCGGTACACGGGTTACGTCGACGAGGGTGCGGATGGCCGCGCCACGCTGGAGTGGATCGGCTCGCAGTGGTGGTGCGACGGCAACGTGGGCACCTTCGGCGCCTCCGCGCTCGGGATGGCGCAATACGCCCTTGCCCCCGGTTCGCCCCGGGTGCTGAAGTGCATGGTCCCGATCGTCGGCACGGCGGACTTCTACCACGACGCCGTCTACCAGGGAGGCGCGCTGCGCTACGCCCTCACCCACGGGTGGCTCGCCGGCCACGAGGCGCTGGACATCTTCGAGCAGCTCAAGATCCACCGCCTGTGGGACGCGTGGTGGGAGGCATTCGCGGTCCTCCCGAGGGTGGACGAAGTGAACGTTCCGGCGCTCCACGTCGGCGGCTGGTTCGACATCTTCCTGCAGGGTACCCTCGACGCGTTCACGAGCTTCCAGCACCGGGGCGGACCGGGGGCGCTCGGGAGGCAGAAGGTGATCATTGGCCCTTGGACGCACTACGGCACCTTTGGAAACACCGCCGGCCAGATCACGTTCCCGGCCAACGCGATCTACCTCACCCAGATGTACTCGATGGTCCGAGACTGGTTTGACTTTTGGCTCAAGGGCGGAAAACCTGGGGTTGCGCGCTGGCCGAACGTCAGGGTGTACCTGATGGGTGCCGCAGGGGAGCCGGGTGCGCCCGGGAACGTCTGGCTTGAGCTGCTGGATTGGCCGCCCCCGGCCTCGAAGGTGTCGTTGTACCTGGATATCGGCCACGGCCTCTCGTCGGCGCGCTCGTCGGAAGGTGAGCTTGAGCTGGTTACGGACCCAAGCCATCCGGTGCCCACCACGGGCGGCCAGGAACTCAGCAGCGAGGCCGGTCCCTACGACCAGCGCCCAATCGAAGGGCGCGGCGACGTCGTCACCTTCACTACGGCACCCCTGACCTCGCCGATGACCGTGGTCGGGCGAGTGCGCTGCCGGCTGTGGGTTCGCCCCGACACGCCCGACCTCGACCTCACGGTGCGCCTCACCGACGTCTATCCAGACGGGCGCTCGATGCTGGTGGCGGATGGGATCCAGCGCGCCCGCATGCGCTGTGGCGACGACCGGCAGTGCTTCCTGACCCCCGGCGTGCCGACGGAGTTGGTTGTGGACCTGTGGTCCACGGCGCTGGCCTTTGCGGGCGGCCACCGCGTGCGTATCGATGTCTCCGGCTCCAACGCACCCCGGTTTGAGGTCAACCCCAACGACGGCCGCGACCTCAACGTGCCCTCCCAGGGCGCGATCGCACGGCCCGTGCTTCTGGTCGGGGGAGGGCACCCGTCGCGGCTGGAGCTCCCCGTCCTCCGCGCATCGCCGTACCCGCGGCGACGCCTCTCGGAGGGGTCCCGGTGAGCCGGAGCGAAACCCCCTCCGCGGCCGTACGTATCAAGCATGAGGGGGCGGTGTGCCCGGCGCGACCCGACGGGAGGCGCGGGGAACGGGCTACCCTGGAGGCAAGGTGAAGGTCAAGATACTCGCGTTGGTAGGCGTGCTGCTGTTGGTGGCGGTGGCCGCTGCGCTCCTGATGCTCCCTGCTCGAAAGCCGGAGTGGACCACCACCTCCCCGCAGGCGCTGGCGGAGTTCCAAGAGGGGCTGGATTCCCTCCAGAGGATCTACTACAACGAGGCGGCCAGACGTTTCGAGAAGGCCGTCGAGTCGGACCCGCAGTTCGTGGTCGCCAAGCGTTTCCTCCTCGTCAGCAAGCAGCACCCGTCCAGCGACCCGGAGATCAAGAAGCTCGTCGCGGAGCTGCAGAAGGCGGACCTATCCAAGGTGACGGACCGCGAGCGTTTCCTGATCACGTCCACCCTCGCCGACTACACAAAGGACCCCGCGAGAGCCCAGAAGGCCCTGGAGGAGTACGCGGCAAAGAGGCCGGACGACCCGTTTGTTCTGGAGGGTCTGGCCAACCTCGCTGCGGCCCGGCACGACTGGCCGGAGTCCAGGCGGCTCCTGACGCGCCTCCTGGAGGTCGCGCCCAACCGCGTGATGGCCTACAACCAACTCGGGTACCTCGAAATGGGGCTGGGGCGCTTCGCCGAATCAAAAAGGATGTTCGAGACCTACCGGTACATTGCGCCGGACCAGGCCAACCCTCACGATTCGCTCGGCGAGCTGCTGATCCTCACCGGTCGGTACGACGACGCCAAACGCGAGCTTGAGGAGGCGCTCCGTATGAGGCCGGACTTCTGCGCCTCGTACCAGCACCTGGCGAACCTCGCACTGATGGCCGGGCGGCCCGAGGAAGCCGGGGCTGCTCTGGCCCGCGCGGAGAAGGTCGACGCGTGCCCCGCCTACATGCTCAAGGCGATGCGCTGCCAGGCGGCGGTGTTTCCGCCGTTTCTGGCGAGCGACTGGCAGGGCGTGTGGAATGCCGAGCAAGCCGCCTGCGCCTCAGAGGACGTCAGCGACAACGTGCTCAAGCTGTGGGCGGCCCTGGCGACCGGACGACGGGCCGAAGCCGAGGCCCTCGTCGCGGAGAGGCATGGCGCGCTGGCGAAGTTGCCAGCGGCCGTACCGTCGAGGCGCTACGTGGAGGCCCTTCTCGCGCACATGGAAGGGGCCCTCCTCCTCTCGCAGGGCAATGCAACCGAAGCTGTCGAACGTTTCCGCGTCGCCGACAAGGGCATGGCCTACCGTGAGCTCGGTCCCGGGCTCTTCAAGCTCATCAACCGCTTTGTCCTGGCTCGGGCGCTCCAGGCTGGGGGGGCGCGGGAGCAGGCGGAGGAGGTGCTCGCGGAGGCACGCGCGGTCAACGCGCCCTTCATGGAGCGCCTCGAAGCCGTAAAGCTTGCTCGGCCGGCGAGTTGACCCGCTACTCCGGAATTACCGCGTCCACGTAGGTCGGGTCGCCGGTGAGATTGTCTACCACCACCGCGTTGGCGAAGAACTTCGCCCCGGGCGTCGTGGTGCGCACCACGATGTACCCGTCATCCACCGGATCGGCGGTGACCTGCTCGAACGCCTTGTCGATCTGGCGGAATCCAAACGCTTGGAGATCGTAGGTCCTCTCACCCAAGGGGACACCCGTGGCCAGGTAGAACTCCGCTTCGACGCGAATCTGCGCGGGGCTCGCGTTGACGAAACCCAGATTGGTTCGATACCCGGCCGCCAGCGTCGGATCGTGGGAGAGCGCGATCATTCGGGCGTCCTGGCTGAACGCGATCGCCTGCGATCGCGCGATCGTCGGGACCGACTGGCCGTAGGTGCCTGTGGGGACCTGATTGTACGTGCGGCTGGTCACAATGATGGGGCCGTCGATAGGGGTCAGGCGAATCGCCGCCGCGCCCGAGAAGCCGAAGGTCGCATACAGGAGATCGTTGTACCGAGCACTCCGTCTGGCGTCGAGAAGAAAAGTGCCCTTAAAGGTCGGGAGATTGTTGTCCTGATCGCGAAGCAGGAGGGCGATGATGTAGCTGACACGGTGCGTTCCTGGGTTGTGGATCTCGAGGTCAGTTCTCCAGTTCACGTTCTTGAACCCGGTGAGGTGGGCCCCAGTTGGTACGTAAAGCTCGGTGTCTGCGGTGCTGGAGGTGATGGTGATCTGGGCCGTGCCGCTGACGGCCTGACCGCTGATGGTTCCGGAGGCCGTCACGGTGTAGAGTCCCGGTCCGGCGTACGAATGTGCGATGGTGCTACAGCCGCCGAGAATGGCACACCCCGTGGTGTACTCGATCTTGCCGGACCCACCGTCCGCAAAGTCGAACGTCACCGAGTCGACGTCGCTCCGCACCTTGGCGTCGATGCTGAACGTGACTGCGACTCCGGCCGGTGCCGGGTTCGGGTCCGGCGTGATTGTCAGTGAGTCTGCGGCGGCCGATGCGGCGACCGCCATCATGACGGCAAGGCCCGCGGCGCGGCCGGGCCGCACTCCTTTTGATGTGAGCATGCTGTCCTCCTCCCGGTGCCCCGCGTGGGGCCCCGTCGCCCGTCTGCAGGTCCGACGGTCGAAACCGCTGCGCGGCGGGTTCGCCTACAAGTATACGAAGCCGGAAGGATGTGCGGGACGGGAGGGCACGCGAGGCGACAGAGGCGGTGACGCAGGTTACATTCGAACGAGCCGTTGCTCCCGAACGAGCGTGTTCGGGCTGCGGCTGGCGGCTCGGGTATGCTTTGCAGGTTGCACAAAGAGTGGCGGCGTCGGTGAGGGGACGCCGGCCGCCACCGATGGTCTTTGGGGTAACGATGAAGATGCAACCGCGGACGAGCACCGCTGCCAGCGGGGGAGACAGTACCCCCATGGCGGTTCGCTGCACCGGCCTGGTGAAGCGATATGAAGACCTGGTGGCGGTCGCGGGGATCGACCTTGCGGTGCGGCCGGGTGAGTGCTTCGGACTGCTGGGCCCGAATGGGGCCGGCAAGACGACGACCGTCGAGATCCTCGAAGGACTCACCGCGCCTGACGAGGGGTCGGTGGACGTGCTCGGTTACCGGTGGGGCACCGGGCATGATCACAACCTGCGCGAGCGCCTGGGTGTACAGCTCCAGGAGACGCAGCTCGCCGAGAAGCTGACCGTCGGCGAGACCCTGCGGCTGTTCGCCAGCTTTTTCTCGCGTGCCCGACCCGTGGAGGAGGTCATCCGAACGGTGGGGCTCGAGGACAAGCGCCAGGCGCGCGTCGGAAAGCTTTCGGGGGGGCAGAAGCAGCGCCTGGCCCTCGCCTGTGCACTGGTGAGCGACCCCGAACTTCTCTTCCTAGATGAACCCACGACCGGTCTCGACCCGCAGGCCCGCCTCAACGTTTGGGAGGTGGTGGAGGCGTTCGTTGAGAGCGGTGGCACGGTGCTGCTCACGACGCACTACATGGAGGAGGCGGAGCGGCTCTGCGACCGGGTAGCCATCATGGACCACGGCACGATCCTGTCCTTGGACCGCCCCGCTGCGCTGGTGGCCTCGCTGGGGGCGGAGCAGATCGTGCAGTTCGAGCTGCGCGGAGACCTCGACCCCTCAGCGCTCGCAACGCTTCCCGGGGTCGGCAGCGTCGCGGGGAAGCAGGGCAGCTTTCGACTGGGTGTGCGGCGGATGGGGGAGATGATGCCTGCCCTGCTCTCGGAGCTGGAGCGGCGTGGCCTCGTTCTGGAAAGCCTCACGACGCACCAGGCGACGCTCGAGGACGTGTTCGTCCACCTGACGGGGAGGGCGCTGCGCGATGAGTGAGCCGCGCCGGACCCTGGCTGGCGGCCAAAAGTCGCGCCGGGCTCACCCACTTGTGGAGCTGACCCGCAGCCGCTTGCTGGAGTTCCTCCGCGAGCCGGAGGCGGTGTTCTGGGTGTTCGTGTTCCCGGTACTCCTGGCTCTGGCGCTTGGGATCGCATTCCGGTCCAAGCCGGTCGACACCCTACGGGTGGCGGTGCGGAGCGGAATGCCGGGGGAGGCGCGAATCGTCGCGATGCTGCGGGAATCCCCGGGTCTGACGGTGATCGATCTGCCGGCCGACAAGGCCGACCGGGCCCTGCGCACGGGCAAGGTCGACCTGGTCGTCGAGGGCGTGTCCGTGGCGGCGGGCGCGAACGGCGAGCCGCTGGCCGTGACCTACCGCTACGACACCACGAGAGCGGAGGGGCGGGCGGCGCGCCTCGCCACTGACGATGTGCTGCAGCGGGCACTGGGGCGGCCGGACCTGCTCTCTGCCCGGGACGAGCGGGTGGCGCTGCCGGGAAACCGCTACATCGACTTCTTGATCCCGGGGCTCGTGGGGCTCAACCTGATGGGGAGCGGCATGTGGGGGCTCGGGTTTGCCGTCGTGCAGGCGCGCGTGCGTAAGCTCCTCAAACGGTTCGCGGCGACCCCCATGCGGCGCTCGCACTACCTGCTCTCGTTCATGCTCTCACGCCTGGTCGGGCTGGTGCTTGAGGTGGCCGTCGTGGTGGGGTTCGGGTGGCTGCTCTTCGGCGTGGCGGTGCACGGCTCGCTGCTCGACCTTGCGGTGGTTTCGCTTCTCGGGGCGCTCACCTTCGCCGGTGTCGGTCTTCTGGTCGCCGCACGCCCGCGCACCATCGAGGGAGTGTCGGGGTGGATGAACCTCGTCCAGCTCCCGATGTGGCTGTTCTCGGGGACGTTTTTCTCGTATGAGCGGTTCCCGGCGGCGGTGCAGCCCGCCATCCGCGTTCTTCCGCTGACCGCCCTCAACGATGCCCTTCGCGCGGTGATCAACGATGGCACATCGTTGGCGGAGAACTGGCCGGCGCTGCTGGTCATGGTCCTCTGGGGCGGCATCAGCTTCGCTGTTGCCCTGCGACTGTTCCGCTGGCAATGAGACGGCGGAAAAAGGGAAGACGGGAAACGAAAAAGGGAAACGGAGAGAGTAAAAGGCTGGGAGGCGACGGGTGCCTCTTCCCGCTGGACGCCACACGCGGGTGGAGTTCTTTGTTTTGCCTTTCCGCTTTTACCGTTTACCCGCTTCCGGCCTGGCCGGCAACCCTCGTCCGGTAACCAGGTAGATCGCGAAGCTCCCGAGCCAGTGACCGCCCTCGTAGTGCTCACCGGTGACCGCGCGGACGCCGGAGGAGCGGTGGGCGGCAGCAGTTGCGCGCAGCGAGGGGATCCTGGGGTCGTCGTTCGGCAGCCCGGCGGCGATCCCCTCGAGCATCCAGGCGCGCGAGAGGTTAAGGCCGTCGAGATGGGCGAGCTTGCCATCGGCGGGATCGGTGACGACCGCAGGTTGCAGCCAGGCGCTCGACCCGTCGAGCGGCAGGCGCGGGAGGAATGCACCGAGCCAGGCGGCAAACGCGGGCGGCGGCAGCACGCGGCGCACCAGGTCGGCCTCGGCCAGGCACGGTGAGAGGAAGTCCTGCCCCGAGGGCTCGTAGGCCATCGGGCAATCGCGGTCCGCGAGGTAGTAGTGGCGGGTGCGCTCCTCGAGCAGCGCCGCCATCTCCGCGTTGCCGGTCGCGCGCGCCCAGTCCAGCACGAGGGCGAACGCGAACGCGGTCTGGCTGTGCTCGCCTATCCGGATCGGATAGGAGAGCTTGGGCAGCCACGTCCCGAGGCGGGCGGCAGCCGCCCTCGCAAGCGGTTCGAGCGTGCGGGCCCACTCCCGGGCCTGCGGGTCGTTCCACTCGTGCAACTCGGCCGCGAGCTGCAGCAGCCAGGCGAAGCCGTACGGGCGCTCGAAGTCCGAGCGGCCCGGCCCCTCGAGGTACCGGACCTCCCCCGTGATGTGCTCCGGCGTCAGGCTCTCGGCCAGGGCCACGCGGGCAGCAGGCACGAACGGCGCGTCGGGGAAAGTGCGCACGAGCCGAACCAGCAGCCAGTGCGCGTGGACGGCCGAGTGCCAGTCGAAGCACCCGCAGAATGCCGGCGTCAGCTCCCGTGGCGGCTTGACGTCGGCATCACTCGCGAGCACGTGGGCGACCTTGTTGGGGTAGTGCCTGTGCACGCAGGTGAGTGCGAGGTCGGCGAAGCGCTGCGCGGCCGCGGCGTCGAAATCGGCTGGTTTCTCCGCGGCCGACAGCGGGGGCGCCCCGGCAAGGAGCATGCAGCCAACGGCTGTCAGCTTGAGCATGTCAGGATGGTACCATCCGACGTTTGGCGCGGCCCGATCAGTCTCCCGTTGTTTGGAGGAGGTAAAAAATGGGAGCGTTCACGGCCGCCCTCAGGGTCGAGATCAGGGCAGAAGCGCCGGCGAGCTCAGCCAGAAGAGTTCGCAGTTGCCCAGCAGGGCGCCACTCTGGGGTATTTCGAGGGCGATGACGCCGGCAGCCTTCAGGACGAGCCTTCCGCGGGCCTCGCCGAACGCCAGCGACTCGGCCCAGTGAGCGAGGTTGGGGAAATGCCCGATGGCCGCGAGATCGCCACTCTTAGCGTCCCGCCACTGGGTAAGGGCGGGCAGCCAGTCGGTCAGCTCGCCGGCCGGCGCAAGTTCTGCCACGGGCTCCGCCTTAGGGGCGAGCCCGGCCTCGCGCAGGATGGCTGCCGTCTCCCGCGCCCGGACGAAGGGGCTGGTCTGGATCAGCTTCCAGCGGATGGCGAGACCCTGCAAGCGCTGCGCGAGACGCATCACCTGCTTCCGACCCTCGGCGACCAGCGGCCGCTCGCTGTCGGGCATGACGATCTCGGCGGTGACGGCCTTCCCGTGGCGGATCAGGTACAGGCGCATGGACACCTCCCTGCGCGAGCCGGGTCACAGGCCCGACCTCAGGAGCAAGTGTACCGGGTCAGGCTATAGTTGGCGCCCGGGAAGGGGAGGTGGGCATGCGGGTCGTGGTGCTGGGGGCGGGGCTGGTGGGCGGCGCGATCGCGCGGGACCTTTCGCGGGGCGGCGAGTTCGAAGTCACGCTCGTGGATTCCTCGCAGGAGGCCCTGGCGCGCCTGGCCCGCGAGACTGGGGTCATCACCGTACGGGCCGACCTCTCCGCGGATGGGGAGGTGCGGCGGGTGGTGGAGGGCCAGGACCTGGTGGTCGGCGCGGTGCCGGGACACATGGGGTTCGCCACGCTCCGCCGGGTCCTGGAGTGCGCCCAGCCCGTCGTGGACATCTCGTTCTTCCCGGAAGATCCCTTCGCCCTCGACGCCCTTGCACGGGAGAAGGCCGTACCGGCAGTGGTGGATTGCGGCATCGCGCCGGGCTGCTCCAACCTGATTCTCGGCCGGGTGGAGACCGAGTTCGACGCGGTCGAGCGCTTCCTCTGCCTCGTCGGCGGGTTGCCCGTTGTACGCACCTGGCCCTGGGAGTACAAGGCGGCCTTCTCACCAGCCGACGTGCTGGAGGAGTACACGCGCCCGGCCCGCTACGTGGTGGCAGGACGAGTGGTCACGGTGCCGGCGCTTTCCGAGGCGGAGCTGGTGGAGTTCCCCGGGCTCGGAACCCTGGAGGCCTTCAACACCGATGGCCTACGCACCTTGCTCTCGACTGTGAAGGCGCCGTTCATGCAGGAGAAGACGATGCGCTACCCGGGCCACATCGAGAGCATCCGGGTGCTCCGGGAGAGCGGCTTCTTCGCGACCGAACCGATCGAGGTCGCCAACGTCAAGGTGCGACCGCTCGACCTGACCTCCCGGCTGCTCTTCCCACTCTGGCATCTGGCCGAAGGCGAGGAAGACCTGACCGCGATGCGGGTGAGCATCGAGGGTGTGCAGGCCGGACTTCGCGTGCGTCGGAGTTTTGAGATGCTGGACCGCTACGACCCTGCCACACGCACGACCTCGATGGCGCGCACCACCGGGTACACGTGCACGGCGGCGGTCCGCATGCTGGCGTCCGGGGTGTACCGCCGCCCCGGGATCTCGCCGCCCGAGTTCCTGGGGAGGGAGCCCGGCTGCTATGAGTTCGTGATGGCCGAGCTCGCGAGGCGGGGCGTGGTGTTCCGTGAGACCACCGAGGCGCTGGAGTAGGCAACACGGGCGGGTTCCCACCGTATAATCGCAGGGGAGCCCGGTGGACTGAGCGCGGCGTCGGCTCGTGTGCGCCCAGCGCCGTGCCGAGGAGTAGCGTGGACTGTCCGATCTGCCGTGAACCGCTGATCGTCGCCGAGCGTCAGAGCATCGAGCTCGACGTCTGCCCATGGTGTCACGGGCTGTGGTTCGACGTGGGCGAACTCGAGCTCCTCGCCGGGAAGCTCGGCAGGTCCCTCGAGCTGGGCGAAACCGCCTTTGAGCCGACGGCCACCGAGGAGAAGGCGAGGCGGTGCCCGCGCTGCGACAGGGCGATGGACAAGGTCCTCGTGGGGGTGTCGGGGAGGCTGATGTTGGACCGCTGCGCCGCGCACGGGTTTTGGTTCGACCACGGTGAGCTGGGGGCGCTGATGCGCCAACTGACCCCCACACCCGGCTCGCACCCGGACGCCGCCCTGGCTTTCATGGGCGAGGTAATCGAGGCACCTGCGGCTACCGCGGGGGCGCAACCTTCAACGGAACGTCGTGCAGGGGAGGTGGAGCGATGATCTTCTTGGCTTTCCTAGTCGTCGTGGTGCTGGCGGCGCTGTGGGTGATGGGGATGTACAACGGTCTTGTCCGTTCGCGCAACGAGGTTCGGAACTCGTGGGGTCAGATCGACGTGCAGCTGAAACGGCGGCACGACCTAATCCCCAACCTCGTGGAGGCCGTCAAGGGTTACATGGGCCACGAGCGCAACACACTGGAGGCGGTGACCAAAGCGCGCCAGCAGGCGATCCAGGTCACCGGGGACGTGGCGGAACGCGCCAAGGCGGAGAACGTCCTCTCGCAAACATTGCGCTCGCTGTTTGCGGTCGCCGAAGCGTACCCCGACCTCAAGGCGAACCAGAACTTCCTGGCGCTCCAGGAGGAGCTGAGCTCGACCGAGAACAAGATCTCGTTTGCCCGCCAGTACTACAACGATGCGGTGATGCGCATCAACAACAAGATCCAGATGTTCCCCTCCAACATCCTTGCGAGCTCGTTCAACTTCCAGATGGAGAAGTTCTTCGAGGTCGAGGCGGCCGCCGAGCGCCAGGCGCCCCAGGTCAAGTTCTAACCGGGTCGGCCTGCCGTGTGGGAACTGGTTCGCGCCAACCAACGCCGCGCCGCCACCCTGGTCGTGGTGATGGCGGTTTTGCTCTTCCTTCTGGGCTACACGCTGGCCGAGGCGCTTGCCCCGGGGGCGGGTGCCGGCGGCCTGTTCATCGCGTTCCTCGTCTGGATAGGTCTCACCCTGGTCAGCTACTTCAAGGGTGACTCGATCTTCCTCGCGCTTGCCCGTGCGCGGAGGATCGAGAAGAAGGATAATCCGGTGCTCTTCAACGTGGTCGAGGAGATGAGCATCGCGGCCGGCCTGCCGAAGCTGCCGGAGGTGTACATCATCGACGAGGCCGCACCCAACGCATTCGCAACCGGGCGCGACCCACAACACGCCGTGGTAGCAGTGACCGCCGGGCTTCTGGAGACGCTGAACCGAGACGAGCTCCAGGGTGTCATCGCCCACGAGCTCGGACACGTCGCCAATCGCGACGTTCTCTACATGATGATGGTCGGCGTGATGATGGGAACCATCGTGCTGCTCGCCGACATCGGGGGGCGAGCGTTCTTCTGGGGCGGTGGTCGGAGGCGGACCTCCTCGCGTTCGGGCGGGCAGGCGCAGCTCATCATCCTGATCGTTGCGATTGTGCTGATGATCCTGGCGCCGCTCGTTGCCCAGCTCATCTACCTGGCGATCTCGCGACGGCGCGAGTACCTGGCCGACGCATCGGCCGCGATGTACACCCGCTACCCCGATGGGCTGGCGAGCGCGCTCGAGAAGATCTCGCACTCGACCGCCAAGCTGACAGTCGCGACGCGCGCCACCGCGCCGATGTACATCGTGAACCCCCTTGGGGTGAGCCAGCGGGGTCTCGCCGACCTCTCCAGCACGCACCCGCCGGTCTCCGAGCGGATCCGCATCCTGCGCTCCATGGGAGCAGGTGCGGGCTTGAGGAACTACGACGAGGCGTTCCGGAGGGTGACCGGGAGGCCGGTGGGCGTGGTCCCGTTCCGGGCGCTCGCTTCAGCCGAGCAACGGAGCGCCGTCCTGCCCGGTGCACCGCAGGCGGGGAGCCGGCTGGAGCGGGTGCGGCGGACGACCGACATGCTCTGGCGGCTGAACGAGTACACGTTCGTCGCCTGCGCCTGCGGCACCACGCTCAAGTTTCCGCCCGCCTACGTGGGTCGTGAGATCGCGTGCCCGCACTGCGGGACCGTTCACAGGATCCAGCCCACCGCGGCCTGAGGAGAGTCTTACTTCCCGCGCTTGCCGAGCTCGTGGTCGAGGTAGTAGATGGCGCCGGGGCTGTCGCCGATCGCCTCGAGACGCTTCACGATCGTCTCGGCCGATGTTTCCTCCTCCACCTGCTCCTTAACGAACCACTGGAGGAAGTTGGCGGTGGCATGGTCCTTCTCGGCGGTCGCCTTGTCGACGAGGGCGTGGATCTTCTTCGTGATCGAGCGCTCGTGTGCATACGCCGCCTTGAACGCCGCCAGCACCGACGCCCACTGAGCCTGTGGCTGTTCCAGAGCGAGCAGCGTGACGCTGCCACCGCGCTCGTGGAGGAAGTCGAAGAACTTCATCGCGTGGGCATACTCCTCAAGCGCCTGGACCCGCATCCACGAGGCGATTCCCTTGAAGTTGAGCCCCTCGAGGTAGGCAGACATCGAGAGGTACAGGTAGGCCGAGTACATCTCGTCCTTGAGATGCTTGTTGAGGGCCTGCTCCATGGGTTTTCCGATCATCCCGAATCTCCCTTCGCGGGTGGTGTCCCCGCCGCGTTGTAAACGGCACCACGTCCGGGGCAGCCCCCAGGCATGGGGAAGCCTAGAACCGATCGGTCTGGAGCCTAACATCGCGGCCGGCGGCTGTCCACACCGGGAACAAACCGGCATTTCAGGTGTTGTACCGGCTGATGCGAGGCGAGCACCTGTTCGGCGCTGGAACGGGCGGTGAGACGTGACCGGCCGCAAGCCCTCGACGTTAGGGGAATTGAAGGCCGCTCGCATGGTGACCCGCCCCGTCAAGCAGGAAGTGCGTGAGAATCTCCTCGCCAGGCTCTCGGCCGGGGATCCTCTCTTCCCCGGGATCGTGGGGTACGAGCGCACCGTCCTGCCCGGCATCGTCAACGCGTTGCTTGCCCAGCACGACTTCATTCTGCTCGGTCTGCGGGGCCAGGCAAAGACGCGAATCCTGCGTGCCCTGACCGCGCTGCTCGACGACGAGATTCCGGTCGTCGCTGGGAGCGAGCTGAACGACGATCCGTTCCGGCCCACCTCGACGCGCGCCCGGCGTATCGTCGAGGAGGCAGGCGACGAAACGCCGATCGAGTGGCTTCCCCGCGAGGCGCGCTACAACGAGAAGCTCGCCACCCCGGACGTGACGATCGCCGACCTCATCGGAGATATCGACCCGATCAAGGCAGCGACGCGGCGCCTCACGTACGCGGACCCGGAGGTGATCCACTTCGGAATCGTGCCGCGCACCAACCGCGGGATCTTCGCGATCAACGAGCTCCCCGACCTCGCACCCCGAATCCAGGTAGGCCTCCTGAACATCCTCGAGGAACGCGACATCCAGATCCGCGGCTTCCCGATTCGGATCCCGCTCGACATCCTGATGGTGTTCTCCGCCAACCCGGAGGACTACACGAGTCGCGGCAACATCATCACCCCCCTCAAGGACCGCATCTCCTCCCAGGTCCTGACGCACTACCCGAAGGACGCGACCACCGCCGTGACCATCACCCGGCAGGAAGCCTGGCGGCAGCGGCCCGGCCCGCGCGTGGAGATCCCGGAGGAGGTCGAGCTGCTGATCGAGGAGATCGCCTTCGCGGCCCGCGATAGCGAGCTCGTTGACCAGAGCTCGGGGGTGAGCGCCCGCGTTCCGATCGCGGCGCTGGAGCTGTTGGTGTCGAACCTGGAGCGACGGGCGCTGGCTACCGGGGAGGAGCCGGTCTACCCACGGGCGGTGGACGTCCACATGCTGCTGCCGGCGATCACCGGCAAGGTGGAGATGGTGTACGAGGGCGAGCAGAAGGGGGCCGAGGTCGTGGCGCGGGCACTGATCGGCGCGGCGGTGAAGAAGCGCTTTGCTGCGAGGTTTCCGGCGGTCGGGCGAGAAGTGGGCTCGCCGGAGGACAAGGGTCCGTTCGCGGGAATCATCGCCTGGTTCGCCGCCGGGGGCAGCGTGACGCTCTCGGACGAGCAGCGTTTCGGGGAGTACGAGGCCGAGCTGGCGCGCGTGCCGGGGCTCATGAAGCTCGTCGAGAAGCAAGGCGCGACCAAGCAGGAACGGGCGTTTGCCGCCGAGATGGTGCTCGAGGCACTGCACCAGCACCTCAAGCTCGCTCGTGAGGACCTCGACAGCACAGTGAGCTACAAGGAGATGGTGAAGTTCCAGCTGATGCGCCGGGTGGCCCGCGGCGAGGGTCACGGCGATGCAAACTGACCCGAAGCGTCATCCTGAGCCCTCGCGCAGCGGGGGCGAAGGATCTCCTGGCGTCGCTGGGTGACGGCCCTGTAGCGATGCGGCACCGCTACCTCTACCTCGATCCCGAGTTGATAAAGAGCCTCCTGGCAAGCCTGGACCTTCTGCGGCTCTTCAACCAACTGCTGATCGCGGCGGCTGGGAACGCCGAGCAGGCGTGGGAGTGGATGCGGGACCTGCAGGCACGGGGTTACATAGACGACGCGGTGGATCTGGAGGCGTTCTTCACAAAGCTCGAGGAGCAGGGGATGCTGGCGCGCGACGGCGAGGGGGCGCTCCAGCTCACCACCGCCGGCGTCCGGCAGCTGCGGCGCAGCGCCCTGGACGAGGTCTTTTCGAACCTCAAGAAGGCCGGCCCCGGGTACCATCCCATCCCCGCCGCCGGCGAAGGGGCGGAGCAACTCCCGGAGACGAAACCCTACGAGTTCGGCGACGAGCTTCACTCCATTGACGGGATCCGCTCGACCGCCAACGCCCTCAAGCGCACGCATGGCGAGCTGGAGCTTGCAGAGGAGGACCTCGAGATCACCGAGACCGAGCACATCACCTCCTGCGCCACCGTGATCGCGATCGATGTCTCTCACTCCATGGTGCTCTACGGCGAGGACCGCATCACCCCGGCCAAGACGGTAGCCCTAGCGCTCACCGAGCTGATCACCTCCAAGTACCCGAAGGACTACCTGGGGGTGCTCATCTTCGGCGACCGCGCCTCCCGCATCGAGCTTTCCGCCATCGCCGGGATCCAGGCGGGTCCCTTTCACACCAACACGTGCGAGGCGCTCGAGGTGGCGCGCGGGATGCTGGCAAGCCGCAAGCAGCCCAACAAGCAGATCTTCCTGATCACTGACGGCAAGCCCTCCGCGATCACGGAGGGGCACCGGATCTACAAAAACCCAATCGGCCTCGACCTGAAGATCGTCAATCGGACGCTCGAACAGGCCGACCAGTGCCGGCGCCAGAGGGTGGTCATAACCACCTTCATGATCGCGACCGACCCGATGCTGCAGGAGTTCGTGGAGAAGCTCACCCGCACGAACCGCGGTCGGGCCTACTTCGCCAACCCCTACAACCTGGGGGATTTCATCCTGGCCGACTACGTCAAGAACCGGCGCAGGCGCGTGCATTAAGAGCAAGCAAGACGCAAGAAGAAAACACCAAAAAGCAAAGAGTCAGACGGTCTTCCCGGTCTACGCTGCCCTCCGCGCCGGTTCGACAACCTTTTTGATACCGTTCGCGTAGGAAGGAGCGACATGGCAGAGGTGGGAAGCGGCTCTCGGTCTGCGTTCTCCCGACACCCGGTGTGGACCGGCTACCTCGCCGTCCTCGGCGCGCTGGTGGTGGCCGCCCTGGTCGTTGGTTTGGCCGCGCCCGGTTCCGAAGCCGCCCAGGTGCTGGTGGTTTTCGCCGTCGTGGGTGTCGTGCCGCTCGTGTTTTCAGCGATGCGGTTGTTGTGGCGCAGGCTCACCTACCGGGTGGGCGTGAGGCTCTTCATCTCGTACCTCCTCATCGGTCTGACACCTTTTGCGCTGTTCGCGGGTCTCGCCCTGGTTGTGGGGTACGTGCTGGTGGGCCAATACGCCGCAACGCGTGTCGGGAACGAAATGGACCGTGTGAGCACGGCGATGGCCGTTCGTGCGGGTGCGGCCGTGCGCGAGCTGGCGGAGGGGAGGGTCGCACACGCACGCGAGCTCCTAGTGGGGGGAGGCACGGCGGCAGAGCTGGGGTTGCGTGAGGAGTGGCTGCTCGCCGACGCCTCTGGCGAGTGGCGGAGTCCTGGTGCGACAGGGCTGCCGGTGCCCCATTGGTCCGGCGACAGCTGGCGGGGGCAGGTCGTTCACGGCGGGTCGGCGTTCCTGGCCGCGGTGGACCGGCGGGGGAGGGCGGTCGCGGCGGTGCTGTTGCCGCTGGACATCGCCAATGCCGCAGCTTTCGGGCGGGGCCGCTGGTACGAGGTCCGCTTCGTGACGGGGGTAAAGGCCGCGGCGGTGGCCGCAGGCGGACGCAACGTCACGATCGGCGTTCCCGGCGAGCCGGGTGAGCGCTCGACGTTCCGCATCGACGGTCAAGCGGTCCCCGAGACGCAGGTGGAAAGGGAATGGCTGAGTGCGAGACCCCTCGAGGGCAGCCGTTGGCAGAGGGCAAGACTGGTGTGGATCTGGACCGGAAAGGCACCACGGGCGCTCGACACCGGTGAGGAGCTCAAGAACGCGCTGTCTCTCGCGCTGATCAAGCTGTCGCCGCGGGGTGCGATCGAGGACCTCTTCGGCCCTTCGGAGACGGTCGGCAACGAGGCGAAGACGATGCTTCTGATCCTCGGCGCGGTTTTCGGCTCGATCTACCTCGTCGCGGTGAGCTTCGCCGCTGGCATGATCCTTGCGATCGCCCGCGCCACCGCCCGGCTGACGCGCGGCGAGCGGGCAGTGGCCCGCGGCGACCTCGAGACCCGGATCCCGGTGAAGCGCCGCGACCAACTCGGCGACCTGGCGGTCTCGTTCAACGCCATGACCGAGTCGGTCCGCACAATGCTGGCCCAGGTCGCGGAGAAGGAGCGCATGGCGCGGGAGATCGAGCTGGCACGGGAGATCCAGGAGAGTCTCCTCCCGCCCTCGGAGCTTTCGACCGGACCGCTCTCGGTGTGGGCCCACTTCCGGCCGGCGGCGGAGGTCGGGGGGGACTACTTCGACCTCTTCACGCTGGCGCCCGGACGCCTTGTGGTGTCGATCGGGGATGTGGCCGGGCACGGCCTGCCCACGGGCCTGCTCATGGCCATGGTCAAGGCCGCGGTTGCAGCGCTTATCGAGGAGGGGTACCGCGGCGGCGAGCTGCTTTCGAAGCTGAACCACCTACTGCTGGGCCAGAGCCTCAAGCAGCGCATGGTCTCCTTCGCCCTCGCCGAGGTGGACGCCGCGCGCCGAGAGGTGAAGATCGCGAGCGCGGGCCACCAGCCCGGCGTGCTGCTGGACGCCGACGGCGCGGTGGAAGAGGTGTTGCTCTCGTCGCTGCCGCTCGGTCACCGCTGGCCGGACCCCGCCCCCGAGCGCAAGCTTTCGTTCCCCACCGGCAGCCGCCTGCTCCTGTACTCGGATGGGCTCGTGGAGGCGCACGACGAAGCCGGAAACCCCTTCGGGTACGAGAGGCTGCAGGCCGCCCTCCTCCGGCATCGGGAGGCCGATGGGCCGAAGCTGCTGGGTGCGCTCCTTGCCGAGCTGGACCGGCACACGGCAGGGCACCCTCTCGCCGACGACCTCACGGTCGTGCTCGTGGAACACCGGCCAACGCCGGGCTAGAGGAGCAGGCTTACCCCGAGCGCGAGGAGGCCTGCCGCGACGGCCGCGGCGAGGTCGTCGGCGACGATCCCCCAGCCCCCGGGGAGGCGCTCCAGCGGTCGGATCGGCCACGGCTTGGCCACGTCCAGGAGGCGGAACAACAGGAACGCCACCACCAGCTCGCTCGGTACGGGCGGCCGCGACCGGGCCAGCGCCACGACCGCGAGGGCGAGCCACTGCCCGGCAACCTCGTCCAGCACCACCGGGCCCGGGTCGGCCCGGCTACGCCGTGAGGCCTCCGCCCCGCAGGCCCACACCGAAACGGGCACCAGCACGCAAAGCCCGCCGACGGCAACCACCCACACCGGATGCGGCCACAGTCGGGAGGCTCCCCAGTACAGCAGGACTCCCGCCAGCGAGCCCACGGTGGTTCCGGGGGCGGGCACGAGGTCCCCGAGCCCACCGACGGTGGCCAGGGCGCGGGCGAGCCAGGCCTTCATCCGTCCCTCCGGAGCCTCTCGAGCAGCCGCCGAGGTAGGCCGCCGAACTCCCCCGACGACATGCAGATCACCGCGTCGCCGGTTCGCACGTGCCTCCGCACGGCATCGACGATGTCTGAGTCCTCGCGAAGCGCCTCGGCGTCGACCCCGCGGGCGACAAGCGCGGCCGCCAGCGCCTCACAGTCGAGTGCCAGCTCCGGCCCCAGGCGGACCCGGTGGAAAGCCGGCGCGAGGAGCGCCACGTCTGCTCTGGCCAAGGCGTTCTCGTAGGCGGCGGCGAACGTCCTGCGACCGGCAGTGAGGGAGCGCGGTTCGAAGACGGCGACTAGCCGGCACCCCGGGAACCGGTGACGCGCCCCTTCCAGGGTGAGGCCGACCGCGGTGGGGTGGTGGGCAAAGTCGTCCACAACCGAGACCCCGGCCGCCTCACCCACCAGCTCCAGTCGGCGCCGCACGCCCGGAAAGCTCGCGGCTGCGTGTGCGACGGCCTCGGGGGGAATCCCGGCGAGGAGGGCACAGGTGCACGCGGCGAGGAGGTTGTCCAGGTTGTGCCGCCCGACCAGCGGCGTCTCGAGGTCGAACAGCTGCCCCTGCCACCGCACGGTGGCGCGCAAATGGCCGTCGGTGTGGCCCCAGTCTTTGCACGCGAGATCGGCGTGCGAGGCGAGCCCGTACCCGACCGCGCGGGGGTGGTTCGCGGCCACCTGCTGCGCGCCAGCATCCCCTGTGTTGGCGACGATGTGCCCGTCGCCGCCCACAAGCGCCACTCCGGCACGAAACGCTGCCAGGATGGCATCTAGGTCGGGGTAGATGTCCCCGTGGTCGAACTCGACGTTTCCGACCACGAAGATGTGCGGGCGGAAGTGCAGGAACTTGGGGCCGCGGTCGAAGAACGCGGTGTTGTACTCGTCCCCTTCCACCACCGTCCAGCCGCCGTGTCCGAGGCGCCAGGGCCTTCCACCTCGGGGCACGCCTCCGATCAGTGCCGTCGGGTCGAGGCCACCCGTCGTGAGGATGTGCGAAGCCAGGGCCGTCGTCGTGGTCTTGCCGTGGGTGCCGGCCACCACGACCGTGCGGCCCGACCGGCAGAAACGATCGCCAAAGGCTTTGGCCTGTGAGGTGTAGGGGAGCCCGCGCTGCAGAACCGCCTGCACCTCGATGTTAGTGCGCGGCAGGGCGTTGCCGATGATCACCTGATCCAGGTCGGCGGGGATGCCGGCGGGGTCGAAACCGAGCCGCACCGGCAACCCCAACTCCGCCAGCAGCTCGGAGGTGGGGGGGTAGAGCACGGCATCGACCCCTGAGACCCGCTCGCCCGCGTCGTGGAGGAGCCCCGCCAGCGCAGCAGTGGCCGTCCCGCCGATTGGGAGGAGGTAAAAGTGGCAAGCTTTCTGCATACACGCTGGCGCGCTCCCGCGCGGGGGTGTACTCTACCACCTCCGGCGGAGCCGGACGCGGACGTAGGCGAGAGGAGGTCTCAAGAGATGACGCGAACGATCGTTTGTTCACTCGCGGCCGGGTTGATGGCGGCGGCGGTGGTAGCCCAGCAGCCGGCCTCGGCGCCGCTGCAGGCTCAGTCACAGACCGCGGTCCAGGTGGCCCCGGAAGGGCCCCGGCCCGTGATCGACGTTCCCGAGAAGATCAAGGACTTCGGCACCGTGGCAAAGGGCGAGAAACTCCGTGCTGTCTTCGAGGTACGGAACACCGGCAAGGCGCCCCTCGAGGTCACCCAGGTTCGGCCCACCTGCGGCTGCACCGTGGCCAGCTTCGACCGCACGATCCCGCCCGGCGGCACGGGCAAGATCACGGCCGAGGTGGACACCACCGGGTTCTCGGGCCCGGTCTCCAAGGCGGTGCTGGTGTTCTCCAACGACCCCGCGACCCCTCAGGTCAACGTTGTGATCAAGGCCGACGTTCGGGCGTTCATCGAGGTGCTCCCCCGCCCGCTGGTCATCTTTCGCAACGTGCTGCAAGGGGAGTCCGCCAGCGAGAAGCTGGTGCTGCTGTCGGCGGACGGCTCGGACTTCAAGATCGAAGGCGCCGAGGCCAGCGGAGGGCCCTACCAGCTGACGTACAAAGAGATGGAAGAGAAGGAGCGGGTTCCGGAGCGAAAGGGCTCGCAGTGGGACCTCACCGTGACCGTGCCGGCGAACGCTCCGGAGGGGATGCTCAACCACAAGATCGTTGTGAAGACCAACGCACCCAAGGCACCCGAGGTCACGATCAACGTCACCGGGGCTGTACGGCCGGTGGTTCAGGTGATTCCGGCGCAGGTCAACTTTGGCACCGTGGGCGGTGACGCCCTTGTCGGTCAGAACTTCCTGGTGGTGAACAACCGCCAGGGCGCGGAGCTGCAGCTCTCCGATGTCAAGGTGGACAACCCCAACTTCTCCACCGAGGTCATTCCGCTGCAAGCGGGACAGCGGTACCAGGTGGCGGTGAGCATGAAGGCCGGCGTGCCCAAGGGCACGCAGAAGGCAACCGTGAGGATCACCACAACCGACCCACTGCGCAAGCTCCTGGAGGTCCCGATCCAGGCGGTCGTGCAGTAGGACGCGAGGCTTGATGCTCCCGCGGCCCGGGCCTCCCGGGCCGCTTGCTTTTTCTCCGGTGGCCGCTAGAGTGTGGTTTGGAAGCTGTCCGGGGTGGTGTCGAGGGAAGCCGGTGCGAGTCCGGCGCGGCCCCCGCCACTGTGACCGGGGACGGACCGCTCACACAGCCACTGGGCGCCCGGGTCGAAAGGCCTGACGCCTGGGAAGGCGAGCGGTTCCGGATGATCCGGGAGCCAGGAGACCTGCCATCCCGAGCGGGAAACGGGAGGTTTCCATGGTCCGGCGTGCCGCCGTTGTCCTCGCAGCGCTTGCGTTGTTCCCCCCTTTGGGAAGTGCCCAGCAACCCCCCGCCTATCACGACACCGTGGTTGTGACCGCCACGGGCGAGGAGAAGCCCGCGGACGAGGTGTCCGCCGCCTCCACGGTGATCCCGGCGTCGCTGCTGAGAGCCGAGGGCGTGACGACGGTCGCCGAAGCCCTGCGATGGGTGCCCGGCGTGACGGTGCTCCGTTCGGGGCTGGACGCCGGTGTCACCTCGCTTTTCGTGCGCGGCACCTCCTCCACGCACACGCTGGTGATTTTCGACGGGGTGCGGCTCAACTCCCCGTTTTTCGGCGGGTACGACTGGAGCCTACCCCTCACCGTGGGTCTCGGCCGCGTTGAGGTCGTGCGCGGCCCGTTCTCCGCCCTGTACGGCGGCGACGCCGTTGGGGGGGTGGTGCAGCTGATGCCCGCCCGCTTGGGCGGAAACACGCTGCGCGCGCTAATCGAGGGTGGCAGTGACGGGTGGCAGCGCGAGGAGGTTGAGGCCGGGCTCGCCGGGGGCTCGTGGGACGCCTACGTGAGCGCGGCTGGCCGGGCGGGAGACGGAGCGCTGGCGAACGACGACTTCTGGTCGCGTTCCGGGATGATCGACCTGGGGATGACCCTGGGTTCGGTGGGTCGCATCGGGGTCCTCGTCCGCCGGACCACCGGGCATACCCAGATCCCGTTCTCCGGAGCGCAGCTCACGCCGAGGCGCTTCACTGCAGCCGAGGAGAGCCTCGTTGCCCTTCCGTTGCGCTGGCGCCTGGGGCAGCGGGGCACCCTGGAGGCTACCCTCTCGAGGGTCGAGCGGAGCCTGCAGTTCCGCGATCCGGACGACGCATCCGGCTTCGTGAGCGGCGACACGGCCTCCGACTCGAATGGCGCGAACCTCGCATTCCACGAGCGCTTTGGGCAGCACCGCGTCACGGTGGGCGGTGAGTGGCGCGAAGACGCCGTCACCGACGCCTCCAACTTCGGCACCGCCGTGAACGACCTCCGGCTGCGCACCCGCTCGCTCTTCGCCCAGGACGACTGGAGCCCCGGGGGCGGGTTCGGTGTGCTGGCCGGGGTGCGCTGGGATGAGGCCGACCCCTGGGGAAGTGAGCTGTCGCCCCGGCTCTCGGTGAGCTGGGAGGGGCGGCCCGTCCGCATCTGGGTCTCCTTCGGGCAGGCGTTCCGCGCCCCCGGTCTCGGTGAACTGTACTACCCGTTCTCCGGGAACCCCGGACTTGCGCCCGAGCGCTCGCACGCAGCAGAGATGGGTGCGTCGGTGCCGTTGTCGGGAGGGAGGTCGGTCCTCCAGGTCGTCGGGTTTGCGAACCGGGAGCGCGACCTGATCGAATTCGACCTCACGAGGTTTCGGTTCGAGAACGTCGCTCGGGCCAGGCAGAACGGTGTGGAGGCCTCGTGGATCGCAACGCTCGGGGACGGTGGCCGCCTGCAGGCGGCGCTCACGTGGCTGTCCGCCCGGGACGGAGACGGGCGGACGCTGCTGCGGCGCCCGGCATGGTCGGGGGCGCTGACTCTGGACGGTCCCCTCGCGGCCAAGGTGGAGGGCGCCGCCTCTCTCGTCTGGGTCGGGAGCCGTCCCGACGCGGACCCGGTCAGCCTCGCGAGGGTGGTGCAAGGTGGTTTCGTCACCGCCAACGTCGCCCTCACCCTGCGTCTGGCAAAGGCACTCTCCGCTCGTTTGCGGGTGGAGAACGTGGCCGACCGCAGCTACGAGGAGGTCCGCGGCTACCCTTCGCCGGGTCGTCGCGTGATGGTCGGGCTGGAGACGTTGATACACTGACCGACGGTCGTTCCCGGAGGGTGCAATGCGCGTTCTCCCGGCCCTGGTCATGCTGCTCGTGGCTGGCCTCGCTCCGGCGCAGGAGCTGACGGTGGCGGAGGTCGTGGCCGCGCACCGCGCCGGCGCCCCTGAGGAAGGCATCCTCAGGCTGATCCGCGAATCGCCTGTCGTGGCGCCGCTTGCGCCCGCCGACCTTGCGATGCTACGGGCCGCCGGCGTCCCCGAGCGGGTGATCGAGGCGATGGCTGTCCGCACAACGCCCACGCCGACGCCGGTTCGCCCCGACGACCAGCACCTTGCAGAGGTCGTGCGGGCGGTGAACTCCGGGCTCCCCGCAGAGGCGGTCGCCGAGCGGGTGCGCCGCTCCGGACGACGCTACGCGCTCACCGTCAACGACCTCATCTACCTCAAGGAGAGTAAGGTGGCGGATGTGGTCATCCTTGCGCTGGTGGCGAGCGGGGCGCCGCTCGCATCCCTTCCGGCATTGCCGCCACCGACCCTCATGCCCACGCTGGTGCCGCCGCCTCCGTTGCCGGCACCGATGGAGCCGATCACCTTCGGCCCTCTGCTCCGCATGACGGGGGTTTTCCGCCGGGAGAGCACGGGCCGCCTTGTGCTCACCGCGGACCGGCTGGAGTGGCACGACGGGCGCGGCTCCAGTCACGACGAATCAGTCCCGGTGGTGTCGCTTCGGGCCGCGTGGCTGGCGCAGGGCGGGCGTGGCTCGGTGGGCGAGCTGCGGATGCGCACGGTTGCCGGGGACGACCTGACGTTCCGCGACGCGGACTGGGCCACCGGCGGCGACGCCCAGGTGGCAGAGCTTTACCGGGCGCTCGAGAAACGTTTTCCGCAGCTGATCCTCCGCGAGAGAGCCCCGCGCTAGGGGTGACCACCCCCGCGGCAGGCGTCGGCTCCCGTTGACCGCAGCGGTCGCCTTTGCTAACTTAAGCCCTCGCTGCTGGAGGCTTTACGCCTCCTCGTCCGTTGCCGTCGGCGGGAGGTCAGTGTGTTCGGTCCGCCCAACTACTCGTTGTTTCTCATCATGGCCTGCTTCTGGCTGGTCTACCTGCTGGTTTCAACCCAACTGGTGAAGCCGTTGGGGCGTGTGCTCGACGAACGGGACGCGACGATCAGAGCGGGGCGCGAGGTGTACGACCACGCGCGGCAGTCGCTCGAGGAGGCGGTCGCACGCTGCGAGCGAGAACTTTCGGCTGCGGCTTCGGAGGGGCAGCGGGAACGGGCCTCGTTGCGCGCGAGCGGTGACGCGGATCGGCGGAGAAGAATCGAGGCGGCGCGCGGCCAGGTGCAGCAGCGCCTGGCCCAGCTCTCCGGGGAGCTGGACGAGGCATCGCGCGCCGCTCGCACGGTGCTACGGGAACGGAGCAGCGAGCTCGCGCGAGAGCTGGCGAGCCGCCTCCTGGGGCGGAGAGTGGCGTGAAGAAGCGGCTCCTCGTGACGCTCGTCCTCGTCTGTGGCGCGTTGCCGGCGTGGGCCGCGGAGGAGGCCGGCGGGGACTTCCTCGGCCTCCCGTCGCTCTTCTGGAAGGTCGGCAACCTCATCGTCTTCTTCGGCCTTCTCGTCTACCTCCTGGTGCGCCCACTCTCACGGTTCTTCCGCGCTCGCACGGAGCAGATCGCCTCGCACATGAAGGAGGCAGCACGCCAGCAACAGGAGGCCGAGCGCCTGCGCTCGGAGATGGAGACGCGGGTGGCGGCGCTCTCGGGGGAGATCGCGGCACTGAAGGAGCGGTTGCAGCATGACGGCGAGCGTGAGCGTGAGGCGTTGGCGCGTCAGGGGGAGGAAGAAGCTGCCCGAATGGTGGCGCAGATAGAGCAGGAAGCAGCGCGGCGCGTCGAGCAGGCGCGTCGGGAGCTTGCCTCTGAAGCCGCTACGGTGGCGGCCGAGCTCGCGCTCGAGCTGCTGCAGCGCGAGCTCACGCCGGAGGACCGCGAGCGCATCTTCCGGACCACGGTCGAGCGCCTGACGGCGCGAGCGGCGCGAGGTGCACAGTGAGCCGGCGCGTCGCGCGGCCGTACGCGGTTGCGCTCTTCGAGGTGACGCAGAGGGAAGGCGTCCCGGCACTGCGCGAGATCGAGGGGCACCTCGCCGCGGTGTCCGAGCTGTTTCGGCACGCACCCGAGCTGTTGCGCGTGTTCGAGGTGCCCTCGGTGGCCCCCGCCGCTAAACGCGAACTGGTGAACACGATCGCAGGAACCTTGTCGTTGCGGCCCGAGGCGCAGCGCATGCTGATCGCCCTCGAGCACCATATCCGCATGCGCTACCTGGACGAGGTGGTGGCGTTCTTCCGGGAGCTCGTGGACCGCAAGGAGGGGATCGTGCGAGGGCGGGTCGAGGTGCCGTCCAGGCCCGACGGGGAGCAGGTAGCTGCGTTGGAGCGGGCCCTCGCGGTGGCGCTCGGGGTGCGAATCGAGCTGGATGTGAAGGTCCGCGAGGAGCTTCTCGCGGGGTTCATCGTGCGGGTGGGCAGTCGAGTCTTCGACGGTTCGCTGCTCGCCCAGGTGCGGCGTTTTGCCGCATCCGCGGCGGGTGAGTAGGGGGAAGCATGCAGATTAAGGTCGATGAGATCACGGACATCCTCAGGCGCCAGATCCGGGGTCTGGAGACGTCCGTGGAGATGGCGGAGGTCGGCACCGTCGTGTCGGTCGGCGATGGCATCGCGCGGGTGTTCGGCCTCGACCGCGTGATGGCCGGCGAGATGGTGGCGTTCCCCCACGACGTCTTCGGCCTCGCCCTCAACCTCGAGGAAGACAGCGTCGGATGTGTGCTGATGGGCGAGTCCCAGGGGATCCGAGAGGGGGACGAGGTGCGGCGTACCGGCCGCATCCTGCAGGTGCCGGTCGGACCCGGGTTGGTCGGGCGGGTGGTCAACCCGCTCGGGCAGCCGATCGATGGCAAGGGCCCGATCGCCGCCGCCGACCGCTACCCGATCGAGCGCATCGCCCCCGGCGTGGTCCGCCGCCAGCCGGTCAAGGAACCGGTGCAGACCGGCATCAAGGCCATCGACTCAATGATCCCGATCGGGCGTGGTCAGCGCGAGCTGATCATCGCCGACCGGCAGACCGGAAAGACCGCCATCATCGCCGATACCATCATCAACCAGAAGGGGCAGGGAACGGTCTGCATCTACGTTGCGATCGGCCAGAAGCGCTCGACCGTGGCCCAGGTGGTCAAAGTCCTCGAGGACCACGGCGCCATGGGCCACACCATCGTGGTGGCCGCCACCGCGTCCGAGCCCGCCCCGCTGCAGTACCTGGCCCCGTACGCCGGATGCAGCATGGGCGAGTATTTCCTCTACAGCGGCGGGCACGCGGTGGTCTTTTACGACGACCTCTCCAAGCACGCCGCCGCATACCGCGAGATCTCGCTGCTGCTGCGCAGGCCGCCGGGACGTGAGGCCTACCCGGGCGACGTGTTCTACCTGCACTCGCGCCTGCTGGAGCGTGCGGCCAAGCTCCGCGACGACCTTGGGGGCGGCTCGCTCACCGCGATCCCCGTGATCGAGACTCAGGCGGGCGACGTGTCGGGGTACATCCCGACCAACGTGATCTCGATCACGGACGGCCAGATCTTCCTGGAGTCCGACCTCTTCTACGCCGGCGTGCGGCCGGCGGTGAACGTGGGCATCTCCGTCTCCCGGGTGGGCGGCAACGCCCAGATCAAGGCGATGAAGAAAGTGGCCGGCACCCTGCGCCTGGACCTGGCGCAGTACCGGGAGCTGGCGGCGTTCGCCCAATTCGGGTCGGACCTCGACAGGGCCACACAGCGGCAGCTCGCTCGCGGTGAGCGGCTGGTGGAGATGCTGAAACAGGGGCAGTTCCAGCCGATGCCGGTGGAGCTTCAGGTGGCCTCGGTGTTCGCAGGCACCCACGGATTCCTCGACACGTTGAAGGTGGAGTCGGTGCTGCCGTTCGAGGCCTACCTCCACGAGCACCTCGAGCTGCACCACCGCACCGTCCTGGAAACCATCACGGCGACCGGCAAGCTCGAGGGGGCCGTCGAGGAGGAGCTCACAGCCGGCTGCCAGGCCGCCCTGGACGCATTCGTGCGCGAAAACCCGGGAGCGGTTCTTGCCTAGCAAACAGGATCTTCGACGCCGCATCCGCTCGGTGCGCTCCACCCAGCAGATCACCAAGGCGATGAAAATGGTTGCGGCGGCCAGGCTGCGCCGGGCGCAGACCCACATCTTGGAGGCCCGCCCGTATGCCGCGGCGCTCGATACGGTGCTGCGGTCCCTGGCCTCGCGGGTCGCCTCGCATCGGCACGAGCTGCTCGTGGAGCGTCCCGAGCATGCGGTGACCCTGGTGGTGGTGACCGCAGACAAGGGGCTGTGCGGGGCGTTCAACGCCAACATCCTCCGTGAGGCGATCTCCCTGCTGGAGGGTGGGCGTTGGGAGAGGGTCGAGCTGGTTCTGATCGGGCGCCGCGGCGTCGATTTCTTCCGCCGCCGCAGCTACGTGACCATGAGTACCCACGCCGAGCTGATGCGGGCCGTGACGCCGGAGGCGGCGTTCGACCTGGCGCGCACGCTGGCGACGCGCTTTGCGGCCGGGGAGACAGATGCTATCTACCTTTTGTACAACCACTTCCGCTCGATCATGAAGCAGGAGGTGACGCTCGAGCGACTGCTGCCGATCGAGCGGGCCAGGATCGCGGGTGGCGAGCGGCCGGGGGCCTACATCTTCGAGCCCAGCCCGCAGGCGTTGCTGGGGCAGATACTCCCGCGGCACGTCCAGTTCCAGGTGCTGCGGGCTCTGCTGGACTCGCAGGCCGCGGAGCAGGCGTCCCGGATGACCGCCATGGGCGCGGCCTCAAAAAACGCGGCGGACATGATCGACCGGCTGACGCTCACCTACAACCGGGCGCGCCAGGCTTCGATCACTAAGGAGCTCATCGAGATCGTCTCTGGCGCCCAGGCGCTGGCGGAGAGGTAGGGGTCCGGAATGGCAACGAATTCGCATCGGGTGGAAGGACGCGTCGTACAGGTCATCGGGCCGGCGGTGGACGTGGAGTTCCCCGAGGGGCATCTTCCCGCCATCTACAACGCCGTCGAGGTGCGCGACACGAGCGAGATGGGCGACCTCGAGGTGGTGCTGGAGGTGGCGCAGCACCTGGGGGAAAACCGGGTCCGCTGCATCTCGATGGAAGCGACCGAGGGGATGGTGCGGGGGATGAAGGCGTTCGACACCGGCGGCCCGATCACCGTCCCGGTGGGGCGCGAGACGTTGGGACGCGTGCTCTCGGTCATCGGCCGGCCGGTAGACGAGAAGGGGCCCTGCGAGACCAAGGAGCGCTGGCCGATCCACCGCGAGCCCCCGTCGTTCGAGGAGCAGTCGACATCGGTTGAGATGTTCGAGACCGGCATCAAGGTGGTCGACCTCCTGGAGCCGTACACCAAGGGCGGCAAGACCGGCCTGTTCGGCGGCGCCGGTGTCGGCAAGACCGTCATCATCATCGAGTTGATCAACAACGTGGCGCTTCAGCACGGCGGATACTCGGTGTTCTCCGGGGTCGGAGAACGCACCCGCGAGGGAAACGACCTGTGGCTCGAGATGCAGGAGTCTGGCGTCATCGATCCGGACGACTGGACCAAGTCCAAGGCCGCTCTCATCTACGGTCAGATGACCGAGCCGCCCGGGGCGCGGCTGCGCGTGGCGCTGTCGGGCCTCACCGTGGCCGAGTACTTCCGGGACGTGGAAGAGCAGGACGTGCTGCTGTTCATCGACAACATCTTTCGCTTCACCCAGGCCGGCTCGGAGGTCTCGGCGCTGCTGGGGCGGATGCCCTCCGCGGTGGGGTACCAGCCCAACCTCGCCACTGAGATGGGCGAGCTGCAGGAACGGATCACGTCAACCAAGCGCGGGTCGATCACTTCGGTGCAGGCCATTTACGTGCCGGCCGATGACCTCACGGACCCGGCGCCAGCGACGACGTTCGCCCACCTCGACGCGACCACCGTGCTTTCGCGCCAGATCGTGGACATGGGCATCTACCCGGCGGTCGACCCGCTGGCATCGACGTCGCGCATCCTGGACCCCAAGATCGTCGGCGAGGAGCACTACCGGGTTGCCCGCGAGGTCCAGCGCATCCTGCAGAAGTATAAGGACCTTCAGGACATCATCGCGATCCTCGGCATCGACGAGCTGTCCGAGGAGGACAAGCTCACGGTGGGCCGCGCGCGAAAGATCCAGAAGTTCTTCTCGCAGCCGTTCCACGTCGCCGAGCAGTTCACCGGCCTGAAGGGCCGCTACGTGCAGGTCGGCGAGACGATCCGCGGCTTCCGCATGCTTGCCGACGGTGAACTTGACCAACTGCCCGAGCAGGCGTTCTACATGGTGGGCGGCATCGACGAGGCGCTCGAGAAGGCCGAGAAGCTCAAGTTGGAGGGGACCACGTGAGGGAGGGGCACCTGCACCTCAAGGTCGTCACTCCGGTGCGGGTGGTCGTGGACACCGAGGCAGACGAGGTGACGCTGCCCGGAGTTCTCGGTGCGCTCGGCATCCTTCCGGGCCACGCGCCGCTACTGGCGGCCCTGGGCATCGGCGAGCTGTCGTACCGAACCGCCACGAGGGAGCGCTACCTCGCGGTCCAGCGTGGTTTCGCTGAGGTGGCGGCCGATGTGGTGACGGTGCTGGCGGATGTGGCGGAGTTGCCCGCCGAGATCGATGTGGAGGCGGCGCGGGAGGAGAAGCAGGCCGCCGAAGCCGCACTACGCGGCGCCGCCGGCAAGGAGTTCGAGCACCAGCGTGCCCACCTGGAGGCCGCGGTCACTAGAATCACTGTCGCCGCCCGGCGGTGAGTCGGCCCGTGGACTAGCGGCCGGAGGGACGGCTCACCTGCCGTAGTGAGTGACGATAGTTCGTGGCTGGTAGACGTTCCGTCCGGCGGCCACGCGTCTGGCTTCCCGCGCTGCAAAACCCCGCACCACCTGAGACTGCGCCTGCTGCCTGAGCGTCATCCGGCCGAACACATCGTTGTACTCGTCCGTAAGTCGCCCGACGAGCTCGCGGGCGGTCTCGTTGTGGGCGTGATCCCGGGCCGCCGCGAGGAACGGACGGAATTTTCCGGCGCGCCGCTTGAGGGCCTCGCGGCGCCCCGCGAGGAAGGGGTCGCGGGTGGATGCCAGCGTCCGATACCCGCGGAGGTAGGTGTCGCACATGCGCATGAGAGCGGGGCCGAGGGTGTCGTACTCGTAGCGGAACGCCTCCGTGAGGATTCTGTCGGTCTCGTCCGCCTTGAAGTGGGGATGCTGGAACCAGATCCGCTCTTGGCCGTGCCAGTGGCGGTAGGGAACGTTCTCAAGGAGGCGGCCGGTTGCTTTCATCCCGCGGTACAGGGGCGTGTAGGGCACGGGGCCGAGCTGCATGAACTGAATGAGGTCTGGCTCAAGGCCGACGATGAACCGGATGTCCTCCCAGATCGTCCTGTGGTCGTGCTGATCGAGGAACAGGATCGCGGAGGTGAGGACCGAGATCCCATGGTCGCGGAGATCGTTCACCAGGGTCTTGAAGTTCACACCCCTGTTTTTGTCGTACACCTCGAACTTGGACTCGACGCCCAGCCAGAGACTGACCACCCCGAGCCGGACCAGAAAATCGACCCCCACCTTGGTGATGTTCTCGGCTGAGCTGAAGAGATTGAAGCGATACGTCTTGCCGTGCTTCTCCATGAGCGCGAGCAGTTCCTCGGCGCGCTCCGGGTGCTGCAGGAAGTTCTCGTCCATAACGAAGAACCTGCGAACGTTGAGCGCCCTCTCGATCGCGACGCAGAGGTCGAAAATCTGCTTGCCCGTCTCGAGGTACGGGATGTACTGACGGCCAAAGAAGTGGCTGGTCGAGCAGAAGCGGCAGCCGTTCGGGCAGCCGAGACCCGGCATGACGTGACCCGAGCCATCCTTCACGGGAACGCCGAGGATCCGTCCGCCGAAGGTCGCCGGGCGAATCGGATGCCGGATTGGCGCCTTCGGGTCCTCGCCAAGGATGCCGCGCAGCCAGCGCACCCCTTCGCCCACGCAGAGGTGGTCGTGGGGGATCTCTTCCGCCACCTCCGGGATCTGCACGCCGTGCCCCCCCAGGACGATCCTCGCGTGGGGGGCGTGGCGCCGGACGAGTTCCGCCATCCTCTTCGCTTTTGCGAAGTTCGCAACGATGAACGAGATCCCGACGAGG
This sequence comes from Acidobacteria bacterium RBG_13_68_16, assembly GCA_001766905.1. GTDB lineage: Bacteria > Acidobacteriota > Thermoanaerobaculia > Thermoanaerobaculales > Thermoanaerobaculaceae > RBG-13-68-16. The sequence continues at coordinate 5,060 of MEKI01000102.1, read as the reverse complement.
TCGTACCCTCGTCGGAGCTCCTCGACAAAGCGCGCCTCACTCGGGAAGTCCAGCACTGTGGTCGGAACCGAGATGTTCTCGGCGAGAAAGTGGAGCCCAAAGCTCTCGTGGAAGAAGCGCATGGAGAAAACGCCCTGCTCGCGGGTCACCTGGTTGTGGAACAGCTCCATCCGGCAGCTCGCCTGGCCGTACTCGTCATCCACGCCGTAGGGGCCAAACACGGAGGTGAGAAGGACCTTCACACGACCCCCCCGGAGGCGCGCGCAAGCGACACCCCAACCGACCCCCTGAGCGGAGGCATGAGTCGACCCTGATTCATCACTGCCCTACCGCTTATAACAGTAACAGAGTCTTGCGGCTGCGCCAAAACGGTCGACTGTTATCTGAGTCACCTCCGTGCCCGGCTCGGACACACATCGTGTGGAGAGCACTCCAAGCATGCGCGGTGGTGTTGCCGTCACAGCCGCGCTACTCTCCCGCGGATGACGGCAAACGGAATCGCGGGCGCGATGTTCGCGCCTCTGGAAAGCTGGACGGCGGTGCACCCCGCGGCCATAGCGGTGGCGCGGGGGGAGGTTGAGCTGCCGGCCGTGTCCCCCCCGGCGACGCCGCGTTCGGCCGCCCTGGCGGAGGCGCTCGCCCGGACGAACCGGTCGTGGGGAAACCCGGTCGATGCCGAGCTCTCCCGCTGGCTCGCCGGTGCCGACGCGGTGGTCACCGGCCAGCAACCCGGTCTACTGGGCGGTCCCATGCTCACCCTGGTCAAGTCCGCCGCGGTCGCGGCGGAGGTGCGCAAACTGCGCTCGGAAGGGCGGGACGCGGTGGGGTTCCTGTGGCTGGCGACCGGCGACGACGACCTCCCCGAGATGGGTTGGGGTCGGGTTGCCGTGGGCGAGGAGCTCCTCGAGGTCCGGGAACCAGGTTGGGAACGCGGGGCGCGGCTCGGCGGTGCGGTGCCGCTTAGCGGGGCGTGTGCATCGTTCATCGAGGCGTTGCGGCTCTACCTGTCGGGCAAGCACGCAGCCGCAGCCAGCGACCTTGCCACCTCGTGCTATGCGGCAGGGGCGACACTAGGCGAGGCCACGGCAAGCTTCCTGGCCCGTCTGCTTGCGGGGAGCGGCGTGATCGTGGTGGACGCGCTCGAGCCCGAGGTCGCTCGCGCCGGAGCCCCGGTGGTTCAGAGAATCCTCTCCGATCTGCCGGCGTGTTGGGAGGCGCTCGAGGAAGGTGCGCAGAGCTTCCGCGCTCGGGGCTGGGCGGTGCCGCTGCGGGTTTCCCCGCAGAAGCTCCCCGCTTTTCGGCGGAGCGGGGATCTTCGGGAGTCGGTGCCGACGGCCCGGAGGGCCTGCCCCTCGTCTGTGCTGCAGGAGGTTGCGGCCCATCCGGAACGGTTTCTCCCCAACGCCTGGCTGCGGCCGCTCGTACAGGATGCGGCTCTGGGCTCCGCGGTGGCCATTCTCGGAGCCGCCGAGCTGGCCTACCACGCCCAGACAGTGCACGTCCGCACGGTCGCGGGAATCGGCCGGCCGCACTGGGCGCTGCGCCCCCACGTGACTGTGGTCACCTCGGCCGAGCGAAGGCTAGCGCGGCAGTTGGGCGTAAAGCCGGAGCACCTGCTGCGCCCGCAGCCACCGGTGGGTACGCTTCCCGGCAAGGCGACGCGCCGCCGTCTGGAACGACTGCGCGCGGGGATCGCGAGGGAGATCGGCGGGCTGGTCGAGGCCGCGCGCGGCGAGCTGCCGGCGCTTGGGGGTGATGTGGAGGCAACGACTAGGAAGGTCGACGCGGCGCTCGCGTGGTTGGACGGCCGAATGACCGCCGCGGCCACCCGCGACGCCGAGGTGGAGTTCTTACGGTGGCGCAGGCTGCGGGCGTTCCTCCGACCGGATGGCCAACCGCAGGAACGGCACCTCTCGGTCCTGGCACCGCTGCTGCGCCTGGGGCCCGAGTGGTTCGAGCAGCTGACGGTGGCGCTGGACCCCAACCCCCTCGGCATGCAGCTTCTGTTCTGGGAGGAGGGCGGGCCGTGGTAGAGCGATGTGACGTGCTCGCGGTAGGGCCGCACCCGGACGACGTGGAGCTCGGCTGCGGTGGGACGGTGGCGCGGCTGGCCAAGGGCGGCGTGCGTGTGGGAATCCTGGACCTCACTGCGGGGGAGCTCGGCACGCGCGGGGACGTCACGGTGCGCGCGCGTGAGGCCGAGGCCGCAGCTCGTGCCTTGGGGGTCTCTTGGCGGTCGTGCCTGGCGCTTCCGGACGGTGGGATCAGGGCGAGCGACTCCGACCAGGTGGAAAAGGTGATCGCAGCGCTGCGTCGCGCGCGACCCCGGGTGCTGCTGGTCCCACATGCCGATGACCCCCACCCCGACCACGGCGAGGCGGCAGCACTGCTGCGCCGGGTTTTCTTTCTCTCCGGCCTGGCTCGTTTTCTTCCCGACCTCGGCTCTGCTCACCGCCCAACCCTCGTGCTCGCCTACCCGGGCGCTCGACAGCTGCTACGACCCTCGCTGGTCGTGGACATTTCGGCGCACGTCGGCGCCAAGCGCGAGGCGCTTGCGGCGCACGCGTCCCAGTTCGACAAGGCTGCGGGCGCCGCGACGCGCCTGGCGAGCGGGCACTTCCTGGCTGCCGTCGAGGGGCGCGACCGGGCGTGCGGCAACCTGGTCGGGTGCGAGTTTGGCGAGGGGCTGGCGGCCGTCGGCACGCCTGCCGCCGATGAGTTGGCCTGGTTATTTGGAGGGGCACGATGAGACGACCCGCTTCGGGCCTCATGCCTCGCGCCTCGTGCCTCGTGCCTGGGCGGTCGGTGGAGGTGCCATGAAGATCGGCGTGACCTGCTACCCGACCGTCGGAGGTTCCGGAACCGTGGCCACCGAGCTCGGCCTCGCCATCGCGAAACGCGGGCACGAGGTGCACTTCATCTGCTACGCCATGCCCTACCGGCTGGGCCGCGTGCCGCCGGGCGTCACCTTCCACGAGGTGACCGTCCCGGCGTACCCGCTGTTCCAGTACCCGCCGTACTCGCTCGCCCTGGCGTCGCAGATGGCGGAGGCGGTGCGCAGCCACGGTATCGAGCTGCTCCACGTGCACTACGCGATCCCCCACGCGGTTTCCGCCCACCTGGCCCGGGAGATCCTGGGCAACGGACCGAAGCTGGTCGTGACCCTCCACGGCACCGACATCACGGTGGTTGGCGCGGACCCCTCGTTCCTGCCGATCGTGCGGCTGGGCATCGAGCGCGCGGATGTGGTCACGGCCGTTTCGCGGTCGCTCGCCAACCAGACTCACGAGCTCTTGGGTGTGAAGCGCGAGATCGAGGTGATACCCAACTTCGTGGATCCGGATCGGTGCGACCGGGATTTCGCCGCCGCGCACCGCAGGAGGCTTTCGCCGGACGGTGCCCCGCTTCTGGTGCACGCCTCCAACTTCCGACCGGTCAAGCGGGTCATGGACGTGCTCGAAATCTTCAGGCGGGTCCACGCCCGCATACCCTCGCACCTGGCGATGGTGGGTGACGGCCCGGACCGGCCGCCGGCGGAGCGCTTCGCGCGCGAAGCCGGAATCGCCGACCGCGTGGAGTTCCTGGGCAACGTCTCCCCCGTCGAGGGCGTTATCGGCGCAGGGGACGTTTTCCTGCTGCCGTCGTCGGAGGAGTCGTTCGGTCTTGCCGCGCTGGAGGCGATGGCGTGTGGTGTCCCGGTCGTAGCCTCCAACGCAGGCGGAATCCCGGAGCTCGTGGTGGACGGGGAGGGTGGGTTCACGCTGCCGGTTGGGGACACCGCGGCGATGTCTGAGCGGGTCGTTGCGCTGCTCTCGGACCCGAAGGAGCTGGCCACGCAGCGCGAGCGGGCGCGGCTTCGGGCCACGGGGACGTTCGGCACAGTCCGGGTGGTCGATCAGTACGAGGCGCTATACCGCCGCCTGCTCGGGAGCTGAGGACGGTTTGCGCCCACGCGCGGGTGCCCTTGCAAAGCCCGGCCCGCTCAGCTAGGCTTCCGGCAATAACAACGAGACCGTTCTCTGTTTGAGAATTCACAAGGAGGAGAAGATGGCAACTCCAGGCAGTGCAGTGCCGGCTCCCGCGCCGACAGGGGCCAAGGCCGATCTGGCCAAGCGCTTCATCGCGGCTCTCATCGACGGACTGCTGGCGGGAGGCGTCAGCCTCATCCCCTTCATCGGGGGAATCGTGGGCGCAGCGTACATTCTTGTCCGTGACGGGCTCGAGGTCGACTTCATGGATCGACGCTCGATCGGCAAGAAGCTGATCAAGCTGCGGCCGGTTCGCCTCGATGGGCAGCCCATGGACGTCGCGACCTCCGTGAAACGGAACTTTCCGCTGTGCATCGGCGCGGTGGGTGCCATCTTCTGGATCATCCCGGTCCTGGGCTGGATCCTCGCCATTCTGCTCGGCCTGACGGGACTGGTGGTTGCGATCATCGAGGCGGTCCTGGTGCTGACCGATGCGGAAGGCCGGCGCATGGGCGACAAGTTCGCGGCCACCAAGGTCATCGAGGTCGCCGACTAGGGCTGCCGTCCTCTCAAGGGGCAGCGCGGGGGCGAGGTCAACTCGCCCCTAGTGGAGTCTTGCGCCCGCGAGCGGCCAGGTCTTGGAGCCGCTGCAGCTTCCCGCTCCGGTGAGGGTCGTCGTCGCCGTGCCACGTACCTGCCCGGTCGTGGTGATCGTGGCGCTGAGCTGCAGGCTCACCCCAACCCCACCGACGTCCGGGTCACTGACCATGAACGAGAAGGCACCGGACTCGTCGTAGAACACCGCCTGCGGCAGCGGGAAGGCAATCTGCAGCAGCTCGCCACCCGTACACGACGGGACGTCCTCGTCGGTGAACACGATCGTCGCGTCGAGCGCGGTCACCGCACCCCCCGTAACCGTGAGCGTGATGGCGGTGTCGTAAATGGACTTGTCCACCTTACACACGTAGGTGCCCTCGCGGCCGCCGCCCACCATCTCGATTGTTGCGGGGTCGCCGGTGCGGTTGTCCAATCGGGAGGCGTTGGTGATGACACGGCCTGAGCCGCCGGTGACGGTGACGCGGATGCGCTGGT
>MEKI01000101.1:16785-25276 GCA_001766905.1 Acidobacteria bacterium RBG_13_68_16 | reverse complement strand
CCGGTGCCACGAGCCCCGCTCGCGATCGTGCCCCGCACCTCGCCGAGCCCGAGCCACTCGTGCTGCCCGTCCCAAACGAGCGCCGCACAGCGCGCCCGCGCCGTGCGGTCGGGGAACGGGTCGAGGATGCGCGCGATGGCCCCGGGCCCGGCCGCCTGAAGCAGCCAGCGCACCAGCGGTCCCGGGAAGCCCCCCAGCGCCGAGAGCTCCAGGGAGGTGTCCTCCACGAGCACGGGGTACCCGAGCAGCCGCTGAGCGGCCCGCGACTTCCCGCGCGCCACCGCCACGACGTCCAACCCCTGCGGCTCGGGCAGGTCCAGATCCGCTCGCTGCAGGGGGAGCCCGAGGATCTCCTGAGCCTCTCGGTGCTTGTCGATGTTCGATGTGACGAAGACGAGACCCTGCAGGGCCATCAGTCGCCCGGGCCGGTGATTTCCTCGGTGAGAAGCCGGAACACCGGGAGCTTGCCCTGCATCCCGCGCAGGAGGACGCTGCCGAGATGTTCGGTGGGGAAGAGGTGGGCCACCACCCTCTGGGTTGCGGCACCGATCACGATCTGCCCCGGCTCGGCCACGGTCTCCTCCAGGCGTGCCGCCACGTTGACGGTGTTGCCCAGCACGGTGTAGTCCACGCGGTTGGCCGAGCCGATCTCGCCCACGACCACCAGGCCCGAATTCACCGCCATTCGGACCTCGACGATGTCGAGGCCGGCGAGCTCGCGCTCGTGGTTCCAGGCCTTGAGGCGGCGGCGCAGCGCCATCGCCGCCAACACCGCGCGCTCCGCGTGGTCGGGTTGTTCGAGAGGTGCGCCGAAGAACGCCATCGCTGCGTCGCCGATGAACTTGTCCAACGTCCCGCCGAACTCGAACACCGAATCGGAGGCGAGGGTGAAGAACTCGCCGAGGAAGCGCGCCACTTCCTGCGGTTCCATGGTCTCGCAGCGAGCGGAGAAGCCGACGAGGTCGGCGAACAGCACCGAAACCTCGCGGGTCTCGTGACGCTCGCCGTCGCCGGTCGGGCGCTGGCGACCGACAATCGCCTCCACCACGGCGGGGGAGTGATATCGCTCCAGGCGCTCCCGGACCCGCCGAGCCTCCCGAATGTGGTCGTTGAGGCGCGCGCGGTCGATGGCGACCGCGGCGTAGTTGGCGAGCGCGGTGAGCAGGTCGAGATGCTCGGTGGTGAAACAGCCGGTCGCGAGCGGCGTGTCCACGAAGAGCACGCCGATCACCGCGTCGCGGTGCCACAGGGGGGCGCACATCGCCGAGCGGATCTGGTGCAGGCGCACGGACAGCCCCGCGGCGAAGCGCTCGTCGGCCTGTGCGTCGGAGGTGAGCACGGCGACCTTCTGGCGGCTCACCAGGTCGAGGATGGTCTGTGAGACCGGCGCCTCGGCGAGCGGCGCGCCGCCCCGGGAGCGGGCGATACGCAGCTCCGCCTGGCCCTCGGGGGAGAACAGGAGGATGTAGGCGCGCTCGGCCGGCAGCTGCTCGAACACCGCCTCCATCACCTTCTCCAGTACCGGCTCGAGCTCCTCCACCTCCAGGAGCGTGCGCGCCACCTGGGCGAGAGCCTCCAGCACCCGCTCGCGCGGGGTTGCAGCAGTGCTCTGCACACCCTTCTTGCTCGGCTCCTTCTCGAGGCGGAAGTCCTCGCGGAACTCCTCCAGGGTGCGCAGGAACGTCGAGGAGCTGACCGAGAGGCCGATGGAGGACTCACCGGTGTGGTAGGAGAGGGCGAAGTTGCCGATCTGGATCTCGTTGCCGTCGGAGAGCATCGCGTCGGTCACGTAGCGAGAGTTGACCTTGACGCCGTTGGTGGAACCGAGGTCTACCACCCACCAGGTATCCCCGCGCCGCTCCAGCCGGGCGTGGTGCCGGGAGACCGAGAAGTCCTTCAGCACGAGCCGATTGTCGGAGGCCCGGCCGACCCCGCTGGGGGATGCGTCAAGACGCAGGCGGTGCGGCACATCGCTCTCGACCCACCGGAGCTCTGGCATGAGCACATTCTACCTCGCACGAGCAAGCGCCCGGGCGGGCCCCGAGCCGGGCACGCCATGCGAATCGGAACGAGGGCCGTGGCACGTCGCACTGTCGTTCGGGCCCCCGCGGTACAATCCGCCTTTGTCCGACGCGGTGATTTCGCGTCATTGAAGAGAGGGCGGGGGGTAGCGGGAGTGTCAGCGAGCAACAGGTGCCATCTGCAAGAAGGGCGGCTCACCCCCGGGATGGGAGAGCGAGACCGCGTGCGCCGGCCGGCGGTGCTCGCGGTCGGCGGAGGCGCTGCGGTGGTGATTCTCGCCCTGCTTGCCGGTTCGTGCGCACGGGATCGCGGCATCCCGACGTATCCGAACGCTCCAGTGGTCCTGATCTCGATCGACACCCTGCGCGCCGACCGGCTGCCCGCGTACGGGTACACCAGGATCAAGACGCCGTTCCTGGATCGCTTCCAGCAGGAGGCGTGGTTTTTTGAGAACCCCTACACGCCGTGCCCGATGACGCTCCCGGCCCACACCACGATGCTCACGGGAACGCTCCCACCCGAGCACGGCGTCCGCAACAACGCCGGTTTCGTCTTCGACGGTCAGACCCACAGCAACCTTCCTCACCTGTTGAAACAGCATGGCTATGCCACCGGTGCCGCCGTCTCCTCGTACGTGCTCCGCTTCGAGACCGGTCTGGGCGTCCTGTTCGACTACTACGAGGACTCGGTGGATACGCTCCCCGGTGTCGAAACGGTTCACTACCGGCGCCTGGGAGACAAGACCGCCGCGTTCGCACGGACCTGGATTTCGAAGCACGCCACGGAGCCGTTCTTCTTCTTCTTCCACATCTACGAGCCGCACCTCCCCTACGACCCGCCCGAGCCGTTCAGGAGCCTGTACGGCGTCAGCTACGACGCCGAGGTGGCAACGTCCGACGCCATCGTGGGCGCCTTCCTCGACGACCTGAAGAAGCTCGGGGTGTACGACCGGGCGATCGTGATCGTGCTTTCCGACCACGGTGAAGGACTCGGCGACCACGGCGAGGACCAGCACGGCGTCCTGCTGTACCGCGAGGCGCTTCATGTGCCTCTTCTGGTCAAGCTGCCGGGAGGCTTCGGCGCCGGACGCCGTGTGGCGGCTCCGGTCCAGCTCTCGGACCTTCTGCCGACCGTCACCGCGCTCCTCGCTCTCCCGACGCCCAAGGGGGTGACCGGAGCTTCGCTCCTGACGGCCGATCGGAAGGGGACTGCGGACCGGCCGATCTACGCCGAGACGCTCTTCCCGCGCCTGCACCTCGGGTGGAGCGACCTGCGCTGCGTCCTGAATGCCCGCTACCACTACATCTACGGGCCGCGCCCCGAGCTGTACGACGTGGTCGCCGACCCTGCGGAGCTGCACGACCTCACCGAGAGCGATCCGACCACGGCCTCGCGTCTGTCGAAAGAGCTGCAGCGCTTCCCGCGGGGAAGCGAGAAGCCGGGGCCGGTCGACCAGGAAACCCTGCGTCGCCTCGCCGCGCTCGGGTACATCGGTGGCATGCGCGACCAGGGCGCGGTGGCCTCTCTCCCCAACCCGGTGGAAAACCTCGGATACCTCAAACGGATGCAGGAAGGGTGGCGACTCGCCGCGGACAAGAAGATCCCGCCGGCAATCGAGGTGCTGCGCTCGATCGTGAAGGAAAACCCTGGAATGCCCGATGTGTGGATCAAGCTGGGCGAACTGTATTCCGAGGTCGGCAACGACGACGAATCGGCCGCGGCGTACCAGCAGGCACTCGATCGCTCGCCGGTGTTCCTTCCCGACACCGCCGTCCGGCTCGGGCAGGCCGATCTCCGTCTCCAGAGGTTTGAGGAGGCAGAACGACTGGCCAGGGGCGCGCTGAACGACATCCCCACCAAGGCGCACGAGCTGCTCGCCCGCATCGCCCTCGCGCGGCGAGACCTCACGACGGCCGAAGACGAAGCACGAGCTGCTGCGGGGTCGCGCAACCCGCAGCCTTCGGCGATCCTCGTCCTGGCCGAGGTTAAGATTCAAGCGGGCAATCCGGTGGGAGCGCTGGAGGTCGTCGAGCAGGCCCAAGCGCGTGCGAAGGAGTTACAGCTGTCGTCGGTCTACAACCTCGAGTTCCTGCGCGGCGACGCCCTTGCCCGCCTGAACCGGGGGGACGAGGCGGAGGCGGCGTTCCGCCGGGAGATCGCTGCTTTCCCGGCACACTCGCACGCCTACGCCAACCTGGCCGTCATCCGCTTCATCCGCGGTGATCGGGCAGGCGTCGACCGCCTGATGGACGAAATGGTACGGGCCAACCCGTCGCCCCGGGCGTTTCTCATCGCCGCGACCACGTACGGCACGCTGGGCGAGAAGGAAAAGGCCGCCGCCTGGCGGCGCCGGGCCGAGGCCGCTGAGGGGCAGCCCGCCGCCCGGTAGGGAGGCTGAGCACCTGCCCCCGGCGTGTTGGAAGCCTGCCCGGGGAACCGCAACGCAGACCACCGCCCCTGTCGCGCGCTGCCCGCCGCCGTCGGCGCTCGCCTCGCACCTGGCCGCCCCCGAAAGGAAAGAAAAGGCCCCGGTCCGAAGACCGGGGCCGAAAAGGTGTCGTGAGGACTCGAGCTAGAAGCGGAAGCCCAGCGAGAGGCTGATGACGCGCGGGGTCTGGTAGTTGGTGGGTCCGGTTGCCTTGCCGAAGTTCGGGCCCTTCTGCCAGTTGGCGCCGCTCGCCTTGCAGGTCGCAGCAGCGGTACCCTGCGGGCACTCCGTGGGTGTGGTGGTGAACGGGTTGAAGTTGTTGACCCTGGTGGAGGCGACGCTGTAGTCGTACACGGTGGTGTCGGTGCTAATCAAACCGTGCTCATTGAAAATGTTGGTCACGGCCGGGATGAGGAAGAGCTCGATGTCCTTGCCCAGCGCCGGGAACTTGAAGCCGTACACGACCGACATGTCGGTCCTGGTGATGTTGTCGGTGTGGAAAGCGTCGCGGGGGGTGAAGTAGTAGGTCACCGTGGACGGGCGGTTTCTGTAGCCCGGGTTGGTCACGTAGTCGCGGCTGCGGATCGCGCCCACCGCGCCGTACGGCGTCCCCGAGAAGTAGCTCTGCATCAGGCTCAAGCTCAGGTTGTTGTGCTTGCTGGCGATGACATCCCACACCACCCAGACGCGGCCGCGATGCCGCTGGTCGCTGAGGAGGTCGCCGCTCGGGTTGCTCCACGCCACGTCCTGGTACTCGGGGTAGTAGTTCGGCACGTTGGTGGCCGTGACGGGGCCGGAGCCGGAGGTCTCACCGTTGAAGTTCCCCTGTGTTTGGGACAAGGTGTAGTTGCCTCCGACGTTCCATCGATCGCCCAAGCGGAAGTTGCCCGTCAGGGAGATGCCGTCGTACTTCCTCTCGAGGAAGTCGCTGTTCTCGATGTAGCCGATGTCCTGCAAGCCCCAACTCTGATCCAATGCGATCACTTCCACCTGGCCGGTGTCCATGTCGACGTGGGTCGTGTAGGCGTTCTTGAAGTTGCGGTGCACGTAGTCGAGGCGAACGATGCCGATGTTGCCGAGCCGCTTGGTGGCGCCGGCGGCGATCTCCTCGGCGTACGGCGAATCCAGGGAGCCCTTGATAAAGCGGTTGAAGCCCGGGATGCGGAAGCCGTAGTCGGGGTTGGAGGTGAAACCGCCGATGCTGTCGAACCACTCGAACACCCCGCGCAGCACGTCCTGCGGGCTCGTGCAGTTGGTACCCGTATCGGGGTCGCATTCGGTGTTGAAGTCGGGTCCGTAGTAGCCCCAGTAGAACTCGGCAGGCTGCTGCGGGCTCTGGTCGGCCACGTTGCCGGTGTTGGCGATGGTCATCACGTACCTGCTGAAGCTCGCGTTGAAGATCCAGTTGCCGTCACCCTTGGGGTCGAACGTCACGCCGAGGCGCGGGCTGATGTTGCTGTCCTTGGCCACCTTGATGCCGACCGAGGTCTGGCCGTCGTTCTTGTCGTAGCGGAGGCCGAGGTTGAAGCTCCAGTTGTTGTTCAGCCGCCACTTGTCGTTAATGAAGATGCCGGTCTGCTTGAAAGTGGCGCCCTCTCCGATGAGCAGGATCGGGTACCAGTCGATGTCGGCGCTGCCGTCACCGTAGACCAGCGGGTACCAGTTCTGGCCCCCGAAGATGAACTCCGAAGCCGAGAACCAGACGTCGCTGGGCGACTGGTGGTTGACCGAGAAGTGGTAGTCCTCGAACTGGTCGTAGCCGACAACGATGTCGTGGGAACCCATCCCCGCGGTCGAGAGGAACCAGGAGCCCTTGGCGAGGTAGTCCTTGTTGTTGCGGTCCTCGGGCTCGCACCCGCCGCAGAAGATAGCGGCGTTGCCGACGTACCCCTGGGCGTTCGAGTAGATCACGGTGCCCTTGATGAGGTCGCCCTTGAACTGGCCGCCGGAGTTCTGGAACTGGAGGTTGCGCTCCGAGTACTGCCCCTCGATGAAGAAGTTGTCGGCGAGGACGCCCGTGTAGTTGATCGCCTTGAGGTCTTCGGGGATCTGGCGCGCGTAGATGCTGTCGCCCGCGTCCATGATCGGGAGGGAGGGGAAGAAGTATCCCTCCCACTCGCGCTTGCGGTCGATGTAGGTGCCCACGAAGCGGTGGTCGGCGCTCACCGCAAGGGTGAGCTTGCCCTCGTACCGCTTCTCGGACAGGCCGGTGGGGAACACGATTTCGGTGATCCTGGTCTGGTTCGTGCCCGTGGTCTCGCGGTTGCGCCCGGCCAGGAAGTACCAGATCTTGTCCTTCCACAGGTAGCCGCCGAGGGTCGCCTCGAAAGTCTTGTTGATCTTGTCAGCCCGCGAGTACCGCACGGTCTTCGGGGTCTCTGCGGTCCACTTTTCGTTGTCGAAGCTGGTGCGGAACGAGCCATGTACCTCGTTGCCGCCCGACTTGGTCAGCGTGTTGACGACGCCGCCCGCAAAGCGGCCGTACTCGGCCGAGATCCCCGACGTGGAGGTGGTGGTCTCCTGGATCGCGTCCTCGATGAAGAGGTTGGTGGCCTGGCCGCGGAGGTTCTCGTTGACCACCACGCCGTTGACCAGGAAGAGGCTCTCATACGACTGTGCGCCGGAGATGGTGATGGCGTTGGCTGGCCCGGTGGTGGACACCCCTGCCGTCAGCGTTACAGCACCCTGGAGGTCACGTGTGATCGGCAGTTTGCTCTGGAGCGAGGCCTCCAGGGTCGTCGACGCGGTTCCCGTCGACGAGATCGTCTCGTACGAGCCGGTGACCGTGACCTCCTCGGCAACCTTGGCCGCGGGCATGGTGGCATCGAGCTTGGAGCTCTGCGCGGCCGAGATCTTGATCGAGGTGTCCAGGGTCTGGAACCCCTGCAGCTCGAAGCGGACCCTGTACTCGCCCGGTGGCAGGAAGCTCAGAATGTAGTCGCCGTTGGTCGTGGTCACGGCGGTTCGGGTGCCCTGGAGGTAGGGCGACGAAACCGTCACCGTAACCCCCGGGAGGGGCGTCGTGCCGTCCGTGACGTGACCGGAGAGAGTTCCAGTGGGGTATGTCTGGGCGAACAGCGGGAGCGCCACAAACCCCACGAGCAGCGCAATTAACGCGAAACGCTTCATCCTTTCCTCCTTCTTCTTTCCTCTGTTTCTGTGAGAAAGTGCGGCCTGAAAATGCACGTTCGTGTCAACCCTCTGGCGGTGCCCGACTTGGACCCTCCTTTCCTGGAAGTTGGTGAGACGCCGTCGTCCGTGCGGGCCACACGGTCGAGGGTAGACAGATATTCACACCGCTTTACACTGCAATCGCTGTGCCGGTGTCCGGCCCGGCCCCGAGCGGGCAGCGGCCACCCTTTGTCCGGTTCGTTGGATGAAGCATTCGGAATGGCGAACGCTCAGGATATTGAGACTACAGAACGATATAGTCCGGGCAGTGTCGCTCCGCCTGCCGGTGCGCTCGATCCTTCATGCGACCACGGGGGATCCCGACTGATGCGGCGGCGCCACTCACCATCCGCCCCCGCACGGCACCGCGACAGCCCCCGGGAAATCCGCCGCGAGCAACTGCGCCGCGCGCAGCGCCTTTGGCTTCCCCTCGATTCCGGTGGCACGCACGCGGGTGAGGCCGCCGCCGGCGGGGGCGAACCGTACCGAGAACCCCTTGCCCTCGAGGGTGGCTCGTGCGCGGATTGCGTTCTCCTCGCGGGCGAACGCGCCGACCTGGACCTCCCAGCACGGCTCGTCGGGCATCCCGTCACCGAGCTGACGAACCTCGACTCGGACCGGGATGACGCCCGGCCCGATTGCGCCCAGCGCTTCGGCGGCGGCCCGGGAGAGGTCCAGGATCCGCCCGGCGACGAACGGGCCCCGGTCGTTGATCGTGACGTCGGCCTCCTGCCCGTTGTCCAGGTTGCGCACGTGGACCCGGGTGCCGAACGGCAGGGTGCGGTGCGCCGCACTCATCCCCCACATGTCGTAACGGGTGCCGGAGGCAGTCGCTCGTCCGTGGTAGGGCTCGCCGTACCACGACGCCAG
>MEKI01000101.1:15589-16773 GCA_001766905.1 Acidobacteria bacterium RBG_13_68_16 | reverse complement strand
GACGCCCCCCGCGGGTGGCGAAGGCGCCACCGGTCCCCGCTGTGGCGCCGAGGTGCTCGCACACCCCGCGACGAGGAGCGCCAGACCCGCGATCAGCGTTGACGCAGCGCGCCCTGCGAGCGGGCGGTTTTTCGGACCCCTCAATTCCGACCCCTGCTCCGCGTGTCTCACACTTGCGGCTCCTCGTCGTCGGCGGCCGGTGGGTGCGCGGCGAGCCATGGGTTGACGGTGTCGGCCAGGAACTCGTCCACCTGCTCGGGCGCCCGGCCCACGTAGCGCCGGGGGTCCAGCAGGTCAGCGAGCCGTTCCCGGTCGAGGCCGAACGTCTTCTCGTCGGCCACCATTTCCAGCAGGGGGTTACGCTCGCCACCGTCCTTGACGCGGCGCGCCGCCTCGCGGGCGAGCACGCGTAGCTTCTCGTGCAGCTTCTGGCGGTCGCCCCCCCGCGCCGCCGCGGCGAGCAGGATCTCCTCGCTGGCCATGAACGGCAGCTCCTCCTCGAGGTTGCGCCGGACCATCGCGGGGTGGACCTCGAGGCCCGAGGCGACCGAACCCCAGATCAGCAGCAGCGCGTCGGCGGTCAGGAACGCCTCGGGAAGCACCATGCGACGGTTGGCCGAGTCGTCCAGGGTGCGCTCCAGCCACTGGGACGCGGCGGTCCATGCGGCGTTGGGCTCGAGCGAGATCAGGTACCGCGCCAGGGCGGTCAGGCGCTCGCACCGCATCGGGTTGCGCTTGTACGGCATCGCGGAGGAGCCCACCTGCCCCTCGCCCGCCGGCTCGTCGAGCTCCTTGAGGCGGGCGAGCAGCCTCACGTCGGTCGCAAACTTATGGGCCGACTGGGCGATGCCGGACAGGCAGGCGAGCAGGTAGAACTCGGGCTTGCGCGGGGAGGTCTGGCCGGTCACCGGGTAGGTGCCGGCGAAGCCGAAGGCGCTGGCGATGAGGCGGTCGAGCTCCCGGACCTTCTCGCTGTTCCCGAGCAGCTGCAGGAACGAGGCCTGGGTGCCGGTGGTGCCCTTTGCGCCCCGGAGCAGGAGGCGGGAGCGCTCGAACTCCAGCCGCTCGAGGTCGCCGAGCAGGTCTGAGAGCCACAGGCAGGCGCGCTTGCCGACCGTGGTCGGCTGCGCCGGCTGGAAGTGGGTGTGGCCCAGACACGGCAGGTCGCGGTGGGTGCGCGCGAA
>MEKI01000101.1:14166-15566 GCA_001766905.1 Acidobacteria bacterium RBG_13_68_16 | reverse complement strand
GCGCGCCGCGCTCCGTGAGGAGGTCCACCGCCTGGCGCAGCACGATGAGGTCGGCGTTGTCGGTGACGAAGCAGGAGGTCGCCCCCAGGTGCAGGAACGGACCGGCAGCCGGGGCCACCTCGGCGAGGGTGCGGATGTGCGCCATCACGTCGTGGCGGGTCTCGCGCTCGATCTCCGCCACGCGGGCCAGCTCTCCCTCGGTTGGCTCGAGGTGGGTCTCGAGCTGGGCGATCGCCTCGGCCGGGATCTCCACGCCGAGGTCGCGCTCGGCGCGCATCAGCACCAGCCACAGCCGGCGCCAGAGGCCGAGCCTCGCGGCGGGCGAGAACAGGCGCCGCATCGCCCGCGAGGCGTAGCGGCCCGTCAGCGGGTGGACGAACTCATCCATTGCCATGCTGCCATTATGCCTCGTGACGGCAGCGGACGGGGGCCGGGGGTCCGGGGTCAGCGAGAGAAGGTCTTTGCCAGATTGGTGAATTCGGCGCGGCAACTCCGTGCGCGCCGATCCCTGACCCCTGCCCCCCGACCCCTGTTTCTCTCGCCTTGACTTATGCAGTTGCTTCGGGACAAGCTGACCTCTCGCGCGCGGGCGCTTTCCGCGACGGGCACATTCTTCGGCGCTGAGGGCAAGGAGGGCTGAATGTTCCGCAACCCGTGGCAGAGGCACAAGGACCTGATCTCCATCCACGACCTCACCTCCGAGGAGGTGGAGACCCTGTTCCAGCTGGCGGCCAACGTCAAGGCCCGTCCGGACCGCTACCGGAACGCTCTGTCGGGTCACACGCTGGCGATGATCTTCGAGAAGTCCTCGACGCGCACGCGGGTCTCCTTCGAGGTCGGGATGTACCAGCTGGGGGGCCTGGCGACGTTCCTCTCCAGCCGCGACATCCAGCTCGGCCGGGGCGAGACGATCGACGACACCGCCAAGGTGCTCTCGCGCTACGTCAACGCCATCATGGCGCGCACCTTCGCCCACGAAACGGTGACCGAGCTTGCCAGACATGCCACCGTGCCGGTCATCAACGGGCTCACCGATCTTCTCCATCCGTGTCAGGCCCTGACCGACTACTTCACGGCGCGCGAGAGGTTCGGCAACACCCGAGGCCTGACCCTCGCCTACGTCGGCGACGGCAACAACATGTGCCATTCGCTGATGCTCGGCGGGCCGAAGGTCGGCATGAAGGTAAGGGTGGCGACGCCGCAGGGGTACCGGCCCAGGGCGGAGATCGTCGACCTGGCCACCCAGGACGCAGCCGCGGCCGGGACAACGGTCGAGATCCTCGCCAAGCCCGAGGACGCCATTCGCGGCGCCCACGTGGTGTACACGGACGTCTTCGCCTCCATGGGGCAGGAGGCCGAGGCCGAGGTACGCCGGAAGGCGTTTGCGGGCTTTCAGGTCA
>MEKI01000101.1:14062-14153 GCA_001766905.1 Acidobacteria bacterium RBG_13_68_16 | reverse complement strand
CCCTGGTCTTTCTTCTTTCATTGCGTGAGGCTCTTTTCTTGCCCCGCGGGCTCGGAGCCGTCGCTCGGGCTGGGCATCGAGCCCAGCCCTC
>MEKI01000101.1:85-13966 GCA_001766905.1 Acidobacteria bacterium RBG_13_68_16 | reverse complement strand
GCGTCGGGTGCCCGCACGCTCCGGCGAGATGGCTCCTTCCGCCCGTGGGGCGGATCTGCCCGCCACCCTCCCGCTCGCCACGGCCCTGCTTGAGACGTGCGAGAAGGGTCTTTGGGTGGGGGAGAAGGTCCGCTCGGCGGGTGCAAGCGGCCATCTCTCCGGAGGCCACGGGGTCCCCAGCGTGCGGACCCGGGGTGGGGTGTCGGTGACGCGGTTTCATGCGGACACCGAGGGGCCCGACCCGGGACGCACTGCTGGGTCGTGGCCCGAGGAGTCTTGGCGCGAAGCGAGCGGGGGCGAGCAAGCGCCGAGAGGCCGCACACCCGCCGGGCAAAACAGAACCTCCACGGAATGGAAGAAAGGAACCCCCGGCCACCGCGGCACCGGCACAACAAGAAGCCTCACGCAGTGAAGAAAAGGGGGGCCGCGCACCCGCCAAGCAAAACAAACCCCCACGAAGTGGAAGAAAGATGCCAAGGTGGCGTGCCGGGGCGGCCGGGGCGGATCTGGCGCGCGACTCAGTCCATGGTGTAGATTGGCAGGCCAATTGCTTTGGGTCCGCCCCAGCGGGGACGTCCCGCGCAGGCCGGGCCCGGGCGAGCCGGGCTCCTGGCTTGCCCCTGCGCACTCGGAGGTGACGCGTGATCGAGGTCGAGGGTCTGACGAAACGGTTCGTGGACAAGGACGTGGTGGACGACGTGTCGTTCTTCGTCCCCGAGGGAGAAGTGCTCGGTTTCCTGGGCCCCAACGGGGCCGGCAAGACGACGACGATGCGGATGATCACCGGGTTCCTGACGGCCACCTCGGGGAGGGTCCGGGTGGCGGGCCTCGAAGTTGAGCGTAACCCGCTGGCGGTGCGCGCGCGCATCGGGTACCTGCCCGAGAACGTGGCGCTCTACCCCGAGATGCGGGTGGACGAGTACCTGCGCTACCGCGCCGCCGTCGAGGGCGTGCCCCGTGCGGAGATTCGGGAGCGCGTGGATTCGGTCAGCGAACGCTGCATGGTCGGCGACGTCCGCAGGCAGCTGGCCGGCACGCTTTCCAAGGGGTACCGGCAGCGTGTGGGTCTCGCGGGGGCGCTCATCCACCGCCCACCGGTGCTGATCCTGGACGAGCCCACCGTGGGCCTCGACCCCCGACAGATCGTCAAGATCCGCGAGCTTATCACCGAGCTCGGGCGCGACCACACGGTGATTCTTTCGACCCACATCCTGCCCGAGGTGGAGCAGGTTTGCCGGAGGGTGCTGATCATCGACGACGGCAAGATCGTCGCCGATGGCACGCCCGACCAGCTGCGCAGCGGCCTGACGGGTACCGCTGAGCTAAAGGTGCAGCTCGAGGCCCCGGAGGCGGAGGCCCGGGCGGGCCTCGAGGCGCTCCCTGCGGCCAGCAACGTTCGCAGCGACGGGAACGGTCGCTTCCATGTCACCGTCGAGAGCAGCGCGGACCTGCGCCGGGAGGTCTTCAACCTGGCCGTTCGGAAGGGCTGGGTGCTGCTGGAGCTCGCCCAGACGATGCCGTCGCTGGAGGACATCTTCCTGCGCCTGACCACGCGGGACGCCGCCGAGCAGGAGGCCCAGAACGAGGAGGTGGCCCATGCGTAAGCTCCTCGCGCTCGTGAACCGCGAGTTGCTGGCGTACTTCTCGTCGCCGCTCGCCTACGTCGTGCTCACCGCGTTCCTGTTCATCAATGGGTACGTGTTCTACCTCATCGTGGCCTACCTGAACGACCCACGCACCCAGGCAATGGCACCGCTGAAGCTGATCTTCGGGGGCACGATCTTCTTCTGGCTCTTCCTGCTCTTCGTCGTCCCCGTGATCACGATGCGCCTGCTCGCCGAGGAGCGGCGCACCGGCACGCTGGAGGTCCTGCTCACCTCCCCGGTCAGCGAGGGGCAGGTAGTGATCGCAAAGTTCCTGGCATCCCTCGTCTTCTACCTTTTCCTCTGGGCACCCACGCTGGTCTACGTCGCGATCCTCGCGAGCCACGCCAAGATCGATTACGGCCCCGTGGTCAGCGGCTACCTGGGCATCGCGCTCCTGGGGACCATGTTCCTCTCCATCGGACTGCTGACTTCGGCACTGGTGCGCAACCAGATCATCGCGGCGATCCTCGCCTTTGCCGTTCTGGTGGTGGTGTTCTCCCTCGGCCTAGTGGAGAACCTGGTGACGGGCGCCGTGGCAAAAGGCATCCTCGGCTACATGAACCTGTGGAACACCATGGACGACTTCGCCCGCGGCATCGTTGACACCCGCCACGTCGTGTACCCGGCGAGCCTCGCCGGACTGTTCCTCTTCCTCGCCACCAAGGCGTTGGAAGCGAGCAAGGGGAGGTGAGCCGTGCGCAAGGAAAAGATCGCCGTCGCCTCGAGCGCCACCGCCGGCATCGTCCTGGCGGTCGCCCTCGCGGGCATGGTCAACTGGCTCGGCTTTCGCCACTACGTGCGAGGCGACTGGACCTCCTCCAAGATCTACTCCCTCTCCGACAAGACGAAGAACGTTCTGAAGGGGATCAAGGACGACGTACGGGTCGTGGTGCTCATGACCCCGTCGACCCCGCTCTTCGCCGAGACGAAGGAACTTCTCTCCCGCTACGAGGCGGTATCGCCCAGGCTCAAGGTCGAGTTCATCGACCCCGAGCGGGACCCCCTGCGCACCAAACAGCTCGCGCAGGAGTTCGGGGTGTCGGCCGCCAACACCGTGGTTTTCGCGACCGGCGATCGAAAGAAGTACGTCACCTCCGACCAGCTCGCCGACTACGACTACTCGGGGATGCAGATGGGTCAGCCTCCGAAACTGAAGGGGTTCAAGGGCGAGGAGCAGTTCACATCGGCGATCCTCGGTGTGGTTTCCCCCAAGGTACCGAAAATCTACTTCGTGACCGGCCACGGGGAGCGCGACCCCGACAGCACCGGCGAGGACGGGATGTCGCAACTGCGGGAGCTGCTCAAGCGCGACAACCTCGAGGTTTCCAAGACCACGCTCCTGTCGGGCTCGGTCCCGGCCGATTGCGACCTGCTCGTGATTGCCGGGCCAAAGACGCCGCTCACGGACGTCGAGAAGAGCACGCTGTCGGGCTACCTGGAGAAGGGCGGGCGCGCCCTCGTGCTGCTCGATCCCGTGCTGGCAAAACAGCAACGACCCTCGGGCCTCGAGGAGTTCCTCAAGGCGTACGGAGTGCTGGTCAACGACGATCTCGTGATCGACCCGGCGCGCAAGCTGCCGTTCTTCGACCTCTCAGCGGTGTACGTAACGGACTTCCGGTCCCACGCCGCGGTAGACGGCCTGCAGGGCCTCGCCGTGCTTCTCCCCGTGGCGCGCTCGGTCACAACCGTCTCCGCGCCCGGCGCGACCTCCACGATCCTGCTCACCACTTCGGACAAGGGCTGGGGCGAGACCAACCTCGACCTGCTGGTCAGGACCGGGCAGGCCGAGAAGGACGCCAAGGACACCCCCGGTCCAGTTCCCCTGGGAGTCGTCGCCCAGTCGGAGAAGGACCAGGACAAGGGTTGGCGGCTGATCGTGTTCGGAAACTCGGCATTTGCCGCCAACGCGCAGGTCGCCAACGCCGGCAACGCCAACCTCGGCCTCAACGCGGTCAACTGGCTGGCGAAGCAGGAGCAGGCCCTCGGAATCGCGGCGCGCTCGCCGGAGCAGGTGCAGCTGTTCCTTTCCGCGAGCCAGATGCGCACGATCTTCCTGCTCTCTCTCGTCGGGCTTCCGGCGTTTGCGATTGCGCTCGGCGTGGCCGTGTGGTGGCGCCGTCGCCGTTAGGAGGGAACCATGCGAACCGGCCGACTCGTTTTCCTCGCGGTTGTGGTGCTGGCCCTCGGGGCGTACATCGCGCTGGTCGAGCGCCACGCCCCTACCACCGACGAGCGCAGGGAGCAGGAGAGCAAGCTGTTCCCCGGTTTCGACCAGGCCAAAGCGAAGAGGGTCGTGGTCGACAACTCCCATGGCCGCTTCGAGCTCGTCAAGGAGAAGGATGCCTGGACGCTCAAGGCGCCGCTCGCCGACCAGGCCAACCAGGGGTCGGTGTCGAGCCTGCTGTACTCGCTCGGTGGCCTCAAGGCCGAGCGGACGTTCAAGACCGGGGAGGTGAAGCTCTCCGAGTACGGCCTGGACAGGCCGCCACTCTCGGTGACCGTCGAGGACGAGGGCGGGAAGAGCTACACCCTGAAGCTGGGCACCGAGATGCCCCTTGGAAACACCAGGGCCGCGCTCGCCGCGGACGGCGCGGTGTGCCTGGTCAGCAAGTTCGTCGCCTCGGACCTCGACAGGGACCTCGCCGGCTGGCGTTCGGACGAGTTGGCACAGGTGTACTCGACGGACGTGGCCTCGCTCACCGTCACGTCGCCGAGCGGGCTGGTGGCGCTGGCTCACACCGGGTCGGCCTGGACGATCACCTCGCCGTCGCCCGACCTCGCGGACCGCGACCGCGTCGAGGGGATCATCACGGACATCTCCGGCGCGCGCATCAAGGAGTTCCTCGACACCGCCCCGGACCTCAGGGCGCTGGACCTCGCGCCGCACCGCTTCGGCGTGACCATCGTGCGCCGGGGCGCCAGCGTCGCCCCGATCGCGCTCGACTTCGGCACCGAGCGCGATACCAAGGACGGCAAGCAGGTCGCGTGCAAGCGGGGCGAGCGCGTGTTCTGGGTGGATGCCAAGCCCGTCTCGCGCCTGGCCGGCCCGTGGCAGGAGTGGCGATCGAAGAAGGTGGTGGAATTCGACAGCTGGGTGGTGGACAAGCTCGAGCTCGAGGCCGGCTCCTCCAGGGCCGTGCTCGAGCGCAAGGACGGGGTCTGGAACGCCGGTGCGACCGAGGTGGACGGCGACGCGGTGAGTCGCCGTCTGGAGACGCTCGCGGAGCTCCAGGTCAAGGCGTTCGACCGGCCAAAGCCGGGCGGCGCCCTGCTCGGGCGCGCGAAGCTCTCCGGTGAGGGCGTCTCGGTGGACGCAGCCTTCCACCCTGGGAGCGCTACCGGTGAGGACATCGCGACGGTTGCCGGGCGTACCGGCGGCCTTGCGGTTGACGCCACGAAGGTAAACGAGCTGCTGGCCGACCCGGCGGCGCTCGCGAGACCGAGGCCCACGCCGACAGCCACCCCGAAACCGTCGGCCACGCCCACGGTGAAGAAGTAGCAACGCCTTCCGGCGTCGCTGGCAAGACGCGGGCGCGCGGCCACAGCCGAGACTGCCGAGTTCCCGGTTGCGCGCCTTCCCCTCGAGGTCGGGGGCGCGTTCCAGCTCGACCCACGGCTGGCCGAGCGGGTCCGGGCCGCGGTGGCGGCGGGGCCGTTCCCGGTCGTTTTGGCCGGGAGCTGCAGCAGCGCCACCGGCACGCTCGCCGGGACGGTCGTGGACACCGTCCGTCGTTGACGTGCGCATGGTCCGAACGCGGACGCGGCTGTGGGCCCTGTTACCCTGAACACGAGGAGGCATGGCATGAGTACGGCCAGGCACCACGATGATCCCGTGCTTGACCACGCACGGCATGACTTTCCGCTCCTGCGGGCCGATTCGTCCGTCAGCCAGGCGTTGGAGAGCCTCCGGAGGCAAGATATCGGCGACCGGATCGTCTACTTCTACGTCGTCGACGAGAACGAACGCCTGGTGGGCGTGCTGCCGGTGAGGCGCCTGCTCACCGGCGATCCGGGCCAGAGGCTTTCGGAGATCATGGTTCCGCACGTCGTTTCGGTGCCGGTGGGCGCCACCGTGCTGGAGGCGTGCGAGCTCTTCGCGATGCATCGCTTTCTCGCCCTCCCCGTCGTGGACGAGGGAAGGCACGTGGTCGGGGCAGTGGACATCAGCCTTTTCACGGACGAGGTGTTCGACATCGCGGAGAGGCAGGAGGTCGACGACCTCTTCGAGACGATCGGCTTCCGGATCTCGGCGCTTCGGACCGCCTCCGCGGCCGGGGCCTTTCGGATTCGCTTTCCCTGGTTGCTCGTAACGATCATGGGGGGCACCGTCTGCGCACTCCTCGCCGGTGCGTTCCAGGCGACTCTGGCCGAGAGCCTGGTGCTCGCCTTCTTCCTCACACTCGTGCTTGGGCTGGGAGAGAGCGTCGCTGCGCAATCGATCGCCCTGACGATCCAGGCGCTCCACGGCGGGCGGCCGACCCTGGGCTGGTACGCGCGGGCGCTTCGTCGCGAGCTGGCGACGGGGCTCTTGCTGGGTGTCGGGTGCGGGACGCTCGTGGCCGCTCTGGTTGCGTTGTGGGAGGTCCGGGTGGCTCTGGCCGTGGGTTCGAGCGTCGCACTGTCGCTGGCGGGTGCGAGCTTGCTTGGGCTGACCGTTCCCTCCGTGCTCCACGCCCTCCGACTGGACCCCAAGGTCGCCGGAGGGCCGATCGCCCTCGCCATGGCGGACATCCTCACGGTCCTTCTCTACCTCGCGGCCGGCACTTTGCTGATCGGCGGCACGTAGGGCCGGTCAGTTGCCCTCTTCCGCCGCCGCGATGCCGAGCCTGCGGATCATCTCGTTGAGGGTGGAGGGACGCACGCGCAGCATCTGGGCGGCGCGGCGCTGGACGCCGCCACAGCGCGCCAGCGACGCCTCGATGAGCGAACGGGTATAGCCGTTCACCGCCTCCTTGAGGTCCAGCCCGTCGGCGGGGAGCTGCGCCGCTGGCACAGGCTCCGGCGAGAGCACCTCGGAGGGGAGCAGGTCCGAGTCGATTGCGTCGCCCGGGCACAGCACGACGGCGCGCTCGATGACGTTCTCGAGCTGCCGCACGTTGCCCGGCCAGTGGTAGCCGACGAGCACATCGAGTGCCCGCGGGGTGAGCGCGAGGTTGGGTTTGCGGTTCTCATCCCCGTACCGACGCAGGAAATGGGTGGTGAGCGCCGGAATGTCCTCGCGCCGGTTGCGCAGGGGGGGAAGCTCGATGGTAATCACGTTGAGGCGGTAGAAGAGGTCCTCGCGGAAGGTGCCGTCCGCCACCATGTGGTTGAGGTCGGCGTTGGTGGCGGCGATGATCCGCACATCCACCTTGACGGTCTGTTCGCCTCCCACCGGGATGAACTCGCGTTCCTGGATGACGCGGAGGAGCTTGGCCTGGGTGGGCGGGATGATTGTGCCGATCTCGTCGAGGAAGATCGTTCCCGTGTCCGCGACCTCGAAAAGGCCGCGCCTGCTCGCCACGGCGCCTGTGAAAGCCCCGCGCACGTGGCCGAACAGCGTTGACTCGAGGAGATCGGTCGGCACCGAGCCGGTGTTCACAACGACGAATGAAGCCTCGGCACGAGGCGAGAGCTGGTGGATAGCCCGCGCCAGGAGCTCCTTGCCGGTCCCTGACTCGCCGGTGAGGAGGATATTGGAGCGCGAGGGCGCGGCGCGGCGCACCAGCTCGATCACGCGCTCCATGACCTGCGAGCGCCACACCAGCGTGCCGAGTCCCTCGAGGCGCTGGCGCAGGTCGCGGTTCTCGGTGCGCAGGCGCCGCTGCTCGAGCCCCTTGCGAACCGTCAGCACCACCTCCTGGTTCTTGAACGGCTTCGCGATGTAGTGAAAGGCGCCCTCGCGCATTGCGGCGATGGCAGTCTCGACCGAGGAGTAGGCGGTGATCACCACGACCACGACTTCCGGGTCGCGCGCCTTGAGTTCCTTGAGCACCTCGAGGCCGGGCTTGTCGGGCAGCATGAGGTCGAGCAGGACCAGGTCGACATCCGCCTCCTCGGCCTGTCGCAACCCCTCGGCCGCGGTGCCCGCCTGGAGCACCTGAAAGCCCTCTCGGCGAAGCAGGGTCGCCAGCACGTCCTGGAGCACCGGTTCGTCGTCGATAATCTGGATTCTCATGAGCTCTCCTGTTGTGGCGGCAGTTCGACCCGCATCACGGTACCGCCCTCGGGGTTGGGCAACGCCCGGATCCTGCCCCCATGAGCCGCCACGATGTCGCGGGTGATGGCGAGCCCGAGGCCGGTACCTCCACGCCCGTGACGCCCGGTGACGAACGGCTCGAACATGCGGTCGCGCAGCTCCTCGGGGATGCCCGGGCCGGTGTCACGGATTTCGAACCACACCATGTCGCCGTCGCTCCCGACGTGGACCTCGACCTTGCCCCCGGGGCCGGTCGCCTGGAGCGCGTTCCGGAGCAGGTTGTGCATCACCAGCTCGAACTGGACACGGTTGACGTTGGCGAGCGCGCTGGACGCGACCTGAATGTCAAGCTGGACGCTCGCGCGCAACGCCTCGGGGCGCATCTGGCCCAGCTCCTCGCGGGCGAGCTCGGCGAGGTCCACGAGCTGGCGCTCGGAACCCGAGGGGCGGGCCAGCTCCAACAGGTTCGTCACGATGCGGGATACGCGGAACGCTTGCTCCTCCAGTTTGCACGCCAACGGTGCCCGGGGGTCCGTTCCCGGTGTGAGCTCGCGCAGGAGCTGCGCGTACGACGCGATGCCGGTCACCGGGGTGTTGACCTCGTGAGCGAGCCCGGCCGCCAGGCGGCCGAGGGCGGCGAGCCTCTCCTGCTCCGCCAACCGCTGCTCGAGGACGAGCTGGTCGGAGATGTCGTCGAGGGCGACGACGCGGCCGTCGAACCGGCCCGGCTCCACCTCGAGGGCCGAGGTCGACAGCAGGCCGGTGCGCCACTCGGCCCCGGCGGAGAAGCGCACCTGCACGCCCGCGAGGTCACTGGGCAGGAATCCCTTCCACTCGGGGCCCAGCTCGACCAGGGCTTGCAGGAACTCCCCGACCAGTTTAACGGGCTCGCGGCGCAGCAGCGCGCCGGCCCTCTCGTTGGCCCTCAACACGCGGCCCGAGGCGTCGCAGATCAGGAGGGCCGCAGCCGAGAACTGGAAGATGCGCTCCAGGTAGTCCTCGAGCAGCCTGTGCTCCTCGACCTGCCTGCGCAGGTTCGCCATCAGCAGCGTGTTCTCGAGGGCGAGGGCGGCCTGGGCCGCGAGCGCCCCCACGAGCCGCCTCTCCCCGTGCCCGAGCGGGAGCTCGCCGTGACGGCGCCCGCAGTAGACGAGGCCGATCACCCGCCCGTCCCTCTCGACGGGGAAGCGGTGCCACAGGCCCCGTTCCACCAGCGCCAGCTCGGCCTGGGTCGGAAACGTCCCCCGCACCTGGTCGTCGGACAGGACCGGCCACGGCTCCTGAGTGCCAGAGGGGTAGAGGCGCCCGCCCAGGGCCAGGTAGGTCACCACGCGGTCCACCGCCAGCGCGTCGCGCAGGAGCTGGGCCAGGCGCTGCAGCAGCGTCTCCGGGTCGTGGTGGGCAACCGCCTCTTCGGCGAAGGTAGTGAGCGCGCGCCGGGCCGCCAGCCGTTCGCGGTACTGCAGGCGTTCCATGCCCTCCAGGAGCAGCCGGCGTGCCGGCACGGTGAGGGTCGCCAGCAGGACCCCGCCGGCCACCGCCACCAGGTTGCGCCAGTTGCCGAGCCGGAAGCCGAACTGCGTGACGGCGAGGTTGAGGAAGGCGAAACTGACGCCACCGAGGATCACCGCCACGCCGGTGGCCAAAACTTGGCGCGCGATGTCCTCGAGATCCCAGAGCCGGAACTCCAGCAGCGAGGAGGCCACACCGAGGGGCACCAGCGCCAGCGGCAGGAGAGAGACCCACGTGAGAACCTCGAGCTGCGCGCCGGCCCACTGGGGAATCAGCGACAGCAGGAGATAGGGAGTGAAGCCCGCGGCCGCGCCCAGCGCAACCCACTCGACCTGGCGCCGCCGTGTGGGGTCGGCGCGGTGACTGACGTAGGCTCGAATCGAAAGGGCGGCGGCCGCCAGCACGCCAAGCACCGCAAGTACGGCGGTGGCCGTGTCGAACGCTTCGGGCAGAAGGACGTCGCCCACGACCGGTGGCAGCAACCCGCCCGCCAGGGCGGTTCGCCCGGCGGCCACGGCCGCGGAGGGGACAAAGGCCACCCAGAGCCACGAGAAGTGCTTGATGCGGGCCGGGAAGCTGGCGAAGAACGCGATCAGCAGCGGTGGCAGTGCCAGCCTGCCGAAGTCGCGGACCAGCAGGAGCCACTGCCACGACGTGTTCGGGTCCATGGGGAGCGGCACCACCACCGCAGCGAAGAGCGCCTCGGCGAGCGCCAGGAAGCGGCCTGCCTGGCCGGTGGGGTGGCCCAGGTAGACGAGGCCGGCCAGCGCGAGCGTGAACATCGCCGCGAACGCGACCAGCAGGTAGCGCACGTCCACCTGGGGGACGGGCGGGTAGTACGCAACCTCCCGCGGCTTGCCGTCGTGCATCACCGAAAGCGTCGAGACCCGGCGCGAGAAGAGACTGCGTTCGAGGTCCTTGATTCCGGCTGCCGGGGCGCCGTCGAGCTCGACGATCACGTCGCCCCACGCGAGGCCCGCGCGGGCCGCGCCGCTGCGGGGGTTGACGCTGATCACCTGGTAGCCTGCGGGAGTCCTGGTGGCGTGGAAGTCCAGCCTCTGGAACTCGTCCACCCGTCGCACGGCACCCACCAGGCCGGCCACCACGGTCAGCAGGCCAGCCCCCAGCAGCACCAGGCTGCGTGCCGGGTGCTCGTGCAGCTTCAGCCAGCCCCGGCGGGGCAGCACGAACTGCGCGGAATCGACCGACACGGGCGCCTGGCCGCTCACGACGTCCATAACTCCGAATCTTATACGAAAATTTGAACGCTAAGGTTGATAGCGGTTCCGGGAGCTACCGCCAGATCCCCGAGCTATCTCCCCCGGCGAGCCCCGGGTGCCTCAGGAGCGGGCGCGCAGGTTCACGTCGCCCGAGGAGGTCCGAACCTCAACGTCGACGCTCGCCCCGGGCGCCACGAAGGACATCATCCGGCCGTGCTTCTCGCGGGTAGGGGAGAAGTCCGAGTGGATGCGCCCGCTGGTGGTGTTGAGTTCGCCCCCGAGCGGAGTGCCCTCGGGAAGGCGCAGCCGGACGTCGCCCGAGGAGGTGCTGACCCTGATCTTGTTGCCCGCCGCGAGACGCTCCCAGTTCGCCGCAACGGTTCCGGAGGAGGTGTCCGCCGAGAGGTCGCCGGTCAACTTCTCCAGCCTCGCGTCGCCGGAGGAGGTATCCACGATCACTCTCTCGCTGCCGCCCTCCAGGGTCACGTCGCCGGAGGCGGTGTCGGCCTCCAGCACCGCCAGCGCCTGGCCGGTGACGCGCACGTCTCCCGAGGAGGTGTCCGCGATGAGCTCGCGAACGCCGCCGCGAACGGTCACGTCGCCGGAGGCGGTGTCGATCCGCACGGGTCCCGAGAGCGAGGCTTCCCCCTCGACAGTGACGTCGCCCGAGGACGTCCTCACTTCGAGGCGGCACGAGGGCGGGATCACCAGCTCGAGACGCCCCTCGGTGTGAATGAAGCCCACGACCACGAGACCCCGGTGTCCGACGCTGGGCACACGCACCTCGAGGACGGATTCCGAGTCGTCGAACGCGGGTGTGTTGCGCTCGATCCAGCGCCTCGTCGCGGCCCGGGAGCTCGCACGCGCCTGCAGGTCCACGGTCACGGAGATCGTGCTCGCTTCGGCCACCTTCACGTGGACGTCGAGGGAACGCACGTCGAGCCTGACCAGCTTGCCGGCAGCCGCCGGGAAGGTTTTGCTCTCGTGAACCGCATTCGGGGTGGCAGGCCGGGCACACGCGACCAGAACGAGCAACCCACTCAGCACCAGGATGAGGGAGAGACGACGCATGGTGACCTCCGTCCGGTTCAACGCAGCCGAGCCTGCCAGGGTTCTCCCCGTCTGGCGGCTACGCCTGGATCGCGTCCAGCATCTTCACGGCCAAGCGGAGAAAGTCTGCCTCGGTGACGATGCCAAGGAGGTTTCCCTCCGCGTCGATGACGGGCAGGCAGCCGTACTGCTCCTCGAGCATGACCCCGGCGGCGTCACGCACCCGCAGCGTGGCCGGGACGGCGTAGGCGTCGTGCATCAGCTCGCGCACCGAAATCTGCCGGAAGAGGCGGCGCTCCTCCTGGGCGCTGATCTCGGCGAACACCGAGAACGACGCCGAGAGCAGATCGCGGTGGGTGACCAGGCCGACCAGCTTCTTCCCGCGCACCACGGGGAGGTGTCGGATACGGCCGCGTTCCATGCAGGTGCGGGCGTCGGCTAGGGTGTCGTCCTCGGCGAGGGTCACCACCTCGCGGGTCATGATGTCGCCGACCGTGAGCCTGTGGGGCACGGGGCAAGTATAGCCACAACTGGGGAACCGGAGAGAGGCAAGAGGCACGAGGGAAGAGGCAAAAGGGCAAAGCAACGGCCCCCGGTGCGAGGCTTTCCCTCCACTCTTCTCCCTACCCCTGACGGGCTATACTTTGCGGTCGGAGGCGTGGAAGCGGGAACGCCTCCGCGTCTGTTAGCAGAATGGGGGAGTCATGGCATCCATCGAGAGCACTCCGGAGTTCGTCCAGGCGGTCTACCAGCGCACCCGCGCGCGACTCGAGGTCGTCCGCAAGCGCCTGGGGCGTCCCCTGACCCTGACCGAGAAGGTCCTCTTCGGGCACCTCGACGACCCGGCTCGGGCCGACCTCCAAGCTGGGAAGGCCTACGTGGAGCTCCGGCCGGACCGGGTCGCGATGCAGGACGCCACCGCACAGATGGCGCTGCTGCAGTTCATGCTCGCCGGGATGGAGCGCACGGCGGTGCCGACGACCGTGCACTGCGACCATCTCATCCGCGCCCGTTCGGGGGCGGAGGCCGACGTCGCCCGGGCCATCGCGGAGAACCGCGAGGTGTACGAGTTCCTGGCGAGCTGCTCGGCCCGCTACGGCATCGGCTTCTGGAAGCCCGGCTCGGGGATCATCCATCAGGTCGTGCTGGAGAACTACGCCTTTCCCGGCGGCATGATGATCGGCACCGACTCTCATACCCCCAACGCCGGCGGCCTCGGGATGTTCGCCGCCGGGGTCGGGGGTGCCGACGCGGTGGACGTGATGTCCGGCTTTCCCTGGGAGGTTCTGCAGCCGAAGCTGATTGGCGTGCGCCTGACCGGCACGCTTTCCGGATGGGCCGCCCCCAAGGACGTGATCCTCAAGCTCCTCGACATCCTGACCGTCAAGGGCGGGACCAACGCGGTGGTGGAGTTCTTCGGCCCCGGCTGCGCCTCGATATCGTGCACGGGCAAGGGAACCATCACCAACATGGGCGCGGAGCACGGCGCCACCACCTCGGTCTTTCCGTACGACAAGCACATGGAGATCTACCTGAAGGCGACGCGGCGTGGCGCCTTGGCCGATCTGGCCAACGCCAATCGCGAGTTGCTGGCGGCCGATCCCGAGGTCGAGGCCAGCCCGGAGAAGTACTTCTCGCGGGTCGTCGAGATCGACCTCGACCGTCTCGAACCCCACCTGGTCGGCCCGCACACGCCCGACCTCGCCCGCCCGCTATCCAAGGTGCCGGCTGCGGTGCGGGAGAACGGCTACCCGGCAAAGATCTCCGCAGCCCTCGTGGGCTCGTGCACCAACTCGTCCTACGAGGACATCACGCGGGCCGCCGCGGTGGCGCGTGAGGCGCTCGCCCAGGGCGTGAAGACCCGGGTCCCGCTGCTCATCACTCCGGGTTCGGAGCAGGTGTACGCCACCATCGAGCGCGACGGTCTGCTGTCGGTGTTCCGCGACTTCGGCGCCACCGTGCTCGCCAACGCGTGTGGGCCGTGCATCGGTCAGTGGCAGCGCGACGATTTCCCCAAGGGCACGCCCAACACGATCGTCAACTCGTTCAACAGAAACTTCCCGGCACGCAACGACGGCAACCCGGCCACGCTCTCGTTCATCGCCTCCCCCGAGGTGACTGTTGCGTACTCGGTGGCGGGCACTCTCGAGATCAACCCCATTGCGGATGAGATCCCGGTGAACGGGCACAAGGTGCGCCTCTCCCCCCCGCCGCCGGCGCCCGAGGTCCCCGAGAAAGGGTTCGTGTTCAAGGCGGAGGGGTATGTCGCGCCGCC
>MEKI01000101.1:0-68 GCA_001766905.1 Acidobacteria bacterium RBG_13_68_16 | reverse complement strand
TGCAGGTCCAGGTCAAACCGGGCTCGGAGCGGCTCCAGCTTCTCGAGCCCTTCCCCGTTTGGGACGGC
>MEKI01000100.1:4353-4953 GCA_001766905.1 Acidobacteria bacterium RBG_13_68_16 | reverse complement strand
CCCTGACGACGGCGGCTTTCGGGTATACTGATTCGGCCGGAGGGCCGGGGATCAACCCGGCTCGGTGAAGGGAGACGCCACCATGTCCGAGTCTGAACATCGCGCGGCCGATGTGATCGACGCCTATCGCCGGCGACGCGGGCGCATGGTCCCGTTGCTCCTCGGCGGGTTGGCGGTCGTCCTCCTGGTCGTAGGTTTGTTCCTGGTTGTGATCTGGCTGACGGGCGATGGGCTCCCCAGCCTGCCTTTCCTGTCGACCGACACGCCCACCCCGACGCTGACCTTCACGCCGCTGCCACCCACGGCCACGCCGACGATCACCCTCACGCCGACGATCACCCCCACGCCGACTCCGTCGGGGCCCGTGACCTACATCGTCGAGTCGGGCGATACCTTGTTCAGCATCGCCGAGCAGTTCGGGATCAGCATCGACCAACTCCTGGCCTACAACCCGGAGATTACCGACGCAAACAACATCCCCGTCGGCAGCCAGATCATCATTCCCCCCGCCGATTCCCCGCTGCCGTCCAAGACCGCGCTGCCGACCAACCTGGCGCCGGGGGCACGCATCGAATACGTCGTGGAGACCGGCGACACGCT
>MEKI01000100.1:4171-4341 GCA_001766905.1 Acidobacteria bacterium RBG_13_68_16 | reverse complement strand
CGCTCAATTCAACAGCACGGCCGAGGCGATCGCCACCGCCAGCAAGATCCTGGTGACCGACGTGCTTTTCGTCGGTAACGTGCTGATCGTCCCGGTCAACATCGCCACGCCGACGCCCACCTCACGGTCGCCGTCGGCCACGCCTGCGCCAACATCGACCGCAACACCCA
>MEKI01000100.1:3782-4114 GCA_001766905.1 Acidobacteria bacterium RBG_13_68_16 | reverse complement strand
CCGCGTTGCGTTCCGCGTACCCGCCGGAGCCGTCACGCCTCGGTGAGAGCGGCGTTGATCTCGGCCAAGACGTCGGCATCGGTCTCACGGCCTTGCGCGCCCAGCAGCGCCTGGCGGGCAGTTGCACTTCCGTATTCGCCTAACGCCCAGGCGGCATGGCCACGGACCATGGGATCCGAGTCACTCTGGAGTGCCTGCGCAAGGGCGGGAACGTGCTGGTCGGCGCGCTGATTGCCGGCGACGACGGCCGCGTTGCGCGCCAGCCCGGTCCGCCGGGCGCGCTTAAGCGGGCTGCGGCGCAGGATTTGAGACTCATCGGTGGAGGGAGCCGC
>MEKI01000100.1:3426-3651 GCA_001766905.1 Acidobacteria bacterium RBG_13_68_16 | reverse complement strand
CGACGGAACGGCGCAGGTCGTGTGGTATACCGCCGCGCGCTTCGATGGTCAGGTAGGAAATGCAGCGCCGGGCGTCAATCGTCCGGTCGGGCAGGATGCAGCCGGTCGGACAGGCCTCGATGCATTGGCGGCAGGATCCACAACGATCGGCGACGAATGGCGTATCGGAGGGCAGGGCAAGGTCGAGCAGGACCTCGGTCAGCAGCGTCATCGACCCGACGGCCG
>MEKI01000100.1:3086-3265 GCA_001766905.1 Acidobacteria bacterium RBG_13_68_16 | reverse complement strand
AAGCCGTGATAGTCGTCGCCGCGCGCATAGGCGGCGATGAGCCCTGGACCCGGAGCGGGCGCTGCCGTTGCGTAGTTGGCGGCGAGGACCAGCATGGACCGACAGCCTGGGAGCAAACTGCCTGGGTCGGCGCGGCCGGCGCGCCCGCGCGCCGATGCGAGATAGCCCATCTCGCCGTG
>MEKI01000100.1:2552-2780 GCA_001766905.1 Acidobacteria bacterium RBG_13_68_16 | reverse complement strand
AGATCCGGGCCGCTGACGTCATCGCCGCCGGCGTACACGCCGGGTTTGGAGGTGGCGCCGGTTTCCTTGTCGGCCACGATCAACCCGTACTTGTGCGTCTGCAGGTCGGGGGTTGATTCGCCGATCAGCGGATCCGGCCAGTAGCCCAGCGCCAGGATGATCGTGTCGGCCGAAACAACGAAGTTCGACCCCTCGATCGGCACGGGGCGGCGGCGACCGCTCTTGTCC
>MEKI01000100.1:1685-2545 GCA_001766905.1 Acidobacteria bacterium RBG_13_68_16 | reverse complement strand
CCAGCTCGCACTGCAGGCACTCGACGCCACTGACGCGCCCGTCCGGACCGGCGATGAAGCGAACCGGCTGAGTCAGGAAGCGATACTTGGCGCCCTCTTCCTTCGCCAGCTCGCGGTCCTTCTTGCCGCCCGGCATTTCAGCCTCGGTGCGGCGATACAGGCAGGTGACCTGTTCGGCGCCCATGCGCAGGGCGGTTCGCAGGCAGTCGGAGGCGGTATCACCGCCGCCGACCACCGCCACTCGCCGGCCGACGATCGGCCGTGAGCGCTTGTCGGGAGGCAGAATCTCGAGGTCGACGTTGGCGCGCACCAGGAAGTCGGTCGCCTGGTACACGCCCGGAAGATCGGCGCCGGGGGCTTCGAGCGGGGCGTCGACCTCGGACCCGACGCCGATGAATACAGCGTCGAACCCGTCGGCGAACAAGCTGTCAACCGATCGATCCTTGCCGATCTTGGTTTCGGTGACGAAGCCCACGCCGGCGCGCTTGAAGTCCTCCAGCCGGTTGTGCACAACGTGTTTGTTCAGCTTGAAGTTGGGGATGCCGTACATCAGCAGCCCGCCGGGATAGGGCAGGGCCTCGAAGATCGTCACGGCATGGCCCTGCTGGAGCAGCTGTTCGGTGCACGCCAGGCCCGCCGGGCCGGCGCCGACCACCGCCACACGCTTGCCGCTGGGCGCACCGACGAGCATCTCGACGCCGTAATGCTGGCGTTCGTAGTCGGTGACGAAGGCTTCCAGGGCGCCGGTGAGCACGGGATCATCACTCTTGCTGCGCACGCATGATCCGGCGCAAAGCTGTTCATGCGGGCATACGCGGCCGCAGACTTCGGGCAGCGAGCTCGTCTGGCGGTACAGGGCG
>MEKI01000100.1:946-1050 GCA_001766905.1 Acidobacteria bacterium RBG_13_68_16 | reverse complement strand
GCGCACGCACCTGCATCGGGCCAAGGCGGCCCTGCGGCAGTGGATGGAGGCCGGCGATGTCGGATTGGATGGATGATCGGCTGGCACGCCTGCCGGGTGAGGCC
>MEKI01000100.1:0-933 GCA_001766905.1 Acidobacteria bacterium RBG_13_68_16 | reverse complement strand
CGCCCTCGAACGCGGTCTGGCAGGGCATGGCCGAGGCGCTGGCATGGATCGGGCGCTCGCTTGGATCGATGGGGAGCGGCGTCGTGTTGTCCTTGGCGCTGTTGGCCGCGCCTGCGTGCTGGGGGGCGATCCGCCTGCTCACCGATGAAGGTCGAAAGCAAGGATGGACAGGATGAATCGATGGAGGCTGATCGTCGCAGCCAGCGTGGTTGCCGCGCTGGCGGTCATCGCGCTGGCGAGCATGCCCTGGGCCCAGCCGATGGCCTGGCCTTCCAGACCGGTGCTCACCGGCTGGCATTCCGAGGTCCCGGCCTGGCGGCTGGGCGCCCCGCCTCCGATCGAGGGGCTGGCGGCGGAAGGTGTGGGACTGCTGGCTAACTATTTGCTGGCGATCGTCCTGGTCTTCGTCCTGCCGCGCCGCGTGCGCCGCATGGCCGAATCGCTTCGTCCGGGCGGCCGGAAGCTTGCCCGGATTCTCCTGATCGGATTGGCCTGCGCTATCCTGGCGGCGGCCGTCAGCATCCTGGCCGCATTCTCGGTGCAGATGCTGCCGGTTCCCTTCCTTCTGCTTGGCATGCTGTTCCTGTCGGCGCTGGTCGGCGTGGTGGCGATCGAGTTTGAACTCGGACGGGAACTGCTGGCGCGCGCCGGATGGTATGCGGACCGACCGCTGCTGGCGCTGGCTCTGGGTACGCTCCTGATCTTTTCCCTGACACGCCTCCCGCTTCTGGGCTGGCTGACGCTGGTCGTGGTGTGGCTGACCGGGGCCGGCACTTCGGTGGTGACGCGCTTTGGCAGCGGGCGACCGTGGACGCTTCGCCCGCTCGTGGAGGATACGAACGAATGAAGAAACGCTGGATCTGGATCGCCGCCGGCGCTGTGGTCGTCGTGGTGGTGGCGGTGGGCGCTGTGGTCGTCGTGGTGGTGGCGGTG
>MEKI01000099.1:30144-34008 GCA_001766905.1 Acidobacteria bacterium RBG_13_68_16 | reverse complement strand
TACAGCACATCCAGATGCTGCAGTGGGACCGCAACAGAGGAAATTGGATCTACTCCTTCACCGAGGAATGGCCGACGCCGCGGCAGAACCACCAGCTCTCCTTCACGGTCCCGCTCTCCAAGCTGCCCGGGACCGGTGCCAGCCTCGGGGATGTGCTGCTCAACTACCGCTACCAGGCGGTGCTTTCCGATCGGCTCGCCTTTGCGCCGCGGCTTTCCCTGGTGCTCAACACCGGCCGCTGGCAGAGCGGCTACGGCAAGGGTGCTCCCGGCCTCCAGGCCAATCTGCCCCTAAGTGTTGACGTTTCGCAGTTCTGGAGCGTCCATGTCAATGTTGGCGCCACGTGGACGCACCGGGCGGTGGGTGCCCCAAGGGTGCGCAGGGACACGCTTGACTCCAGCGCCGGGGCTTCCGCCGTTTTCCACGTCAACAACAGGTTCAACCCTCTGGTGGAGCTGGTGGGCGCGCGGCTCGAGGCCGTGCGACCAAATGGGTCCATCGAGACGACGCATACAGTCTTCGTGAACCCGGGGGTGCGGATGGCCTTTAATCGGCCCTCCGGGCTACAGATCGTGCCCGGGCTCGCGTACACGATCGGGATCGGGCCCTCGAGTGGCAGCCGGGCGATCCTCCTCTACCTCTCCTTCGAACACCCCCTGCGCACGCTCCAGAGGGCGCCGTAGCGACTCATCGCATTACGCCGCCATCCCGGGGGGGTCCAGGTCGGCGGACGGTTCCTTGCTCTCCTTCGACAGCGAGAGCAGCAGCACGATCGCCGCAAGGGCCGCGTACCCCATCGCAAACTGGTACGGGATCGCGCGCTGCAGCCCGTCCGCAAGTGTCCACGGCAGGTAGATGTTCCCGTCCACCGACGACGAGTGGATGACGCCAAAGAACGAGAACACCGCGAGGATCCCGAGGTAGAGCGCCGAGCGCTTGAGCTTCCGGTCGATCAGCTCGGCGAGGAAGCCACCCCACAGCATCGCCGTCAGGATAAAACCGTTGCCGACCGCCACCGTGACCAGCACCTCGGGGAGCTCCTTGCCGGGCTTGACGAGCAGCCCCGCGAGGGTGCCGGCGGCGAGGAACGTCCCGTACTTGATCGCGAGTAGGCGTGCGATCGTGGGGAAGTAGCAGAACGCCACTGCCGCGGCGTGGCGGGCCGGGCACGCGAGGAACGCCTGTACCATGATGTCGAGCGCCACGAAAATGAGGATCGGCGCCAGCACGGCGCGCGGGATCAGCTCGACGATATACCCGACGTAGCCGAGGATCCCACCCAGGCCGATGAACACGCCGGTGAGCGCCGTGTAGCCGGCGCGGGCGCCCATCCCCTTGTACGCCGGCTGGCCGATGTAGGGCGTGGACTGCGCCACGCCTCCGCACACTCCGGCCACCAGCGTCGCCACTGCCTCCGTGAGCAAAATGTTCCGGGTGTTGAAATCGTCGCCGGCGACCCGCGCGCTCTCGGTGACGTTGATCCCGCCCACGACGGTGAGGAGCGCGAACGGCACGGCGAGCGGCAGGTACTTGAGCGCCGCAACAAACCCCTCGAGAAAAAGGAGGGTCGGAACTGGGAACCCGAGGTGGAACTCGGCGGCCGGAAGCGGTTGATACGTTCCGCCGATCCAACCGTGCGGCCCCAGAATGTAGTACAGCGCCGTGCCGATCGCGATCGCCGCGAGCACGCCCGGGATGTTCCTCGGCAACCTGATACGGGCCACCAGGTTGTACAGGATCAGCCCGAGCGAGATCATGCCGATGAGCGGCATCCCGAAGATGTCGAGCAGAGGGACGAACCCGATGAGCGCGACGGCGACCGACGCGAGCGACCCGAGCAGACCGGCCTGGGGGACGACCTTCTGCACCCAGCGGCCGCAGAACGAGAGCACGAGCTTGATGATCCCGATCATGACCATGGTGGCCATGCCGATGTACCAGGTCATCATTGCGGCCTCGCGTGGGTCCATCCCCTGCGCCTTAAGCGACACGAAGGCAGGCCCCAGCACCACCAGCGCGATGCCAATCGTTGACGGTGTGTCGAGCCCGAGAGGCATGGCCGTGACCCTTGGGTTCCCGCTCTTCTTCGCGAGACGGAACGCCATCCACGTATACACCAGGTCCCCGAAGAGCACGCCGAAGGCAGTACCCGGGAACATCCTGGTGTAGACGATGTCCGCCGGGAAGTTAAACGCGAACACCAGGATACCGGCCAGGAAGGACAACACGGTCACGTTGTCGAACATGAGGCCGAAGAAGCCATTGATGTCGCCGATGGCAAACCACTCGTACCTGCGGCTGTTCTCTCTCATGGCGGTCTCCTCGCTGTCTCGGGGATGATCTCTTTGAAGGCGCGGCCGACCTCGCTGCCTCGCGGGTGCGGCGGTGCGGTTGGGCGCCGGAGCATCGGGCGATTCTAGCAAGCCGTGTCCAGCGGCCGTGGCGCGAGCCGGACGAACCCGGCCGCCGACCGAACCTCAGCCGGCGTCTGCCGTGACCGCGGTGGCCAGAACCCGTGCCACCGGGGCCTGCACAAGCAGCCGATCGAACGCTTCGCGGGCGCACCCCGCGTCGAGCACGCCAGCGGGCAGGTAGGCGACGAGCCACGCGCGGGTGGTCCCCTCTCTCACCCTTACCCGTTCGCTGTCCGTGATCGGTGTCCCGAACGCGCCATCCCCGTCGGCCAGCAGCGGCTTGCCGTGCAGCTCGTACGGCCCGCGCATCGAGAGCATGGCCTCGCCGTTCCGCCCGGCCCGGAGCACGAAAGGCGGGGCCGCCGAGCCGACCGCCATCACGCACCCCGGCACGACCAGCTCCACCGACAGGCAGTTGTTTATATCCACGAGCGGGTGGATCGCGGGAAGCTCCTCCCCCTTCAGCACGCGCCGGAGCAGTGCCTCAGACGAGGGGCGGTGGCGGGTGGGGTCGCACCCGGCCTGGCGGAAGAGCCTCCGCACCGCGGCCGCCGTGGGGTGGGCGGAGAGTCCCTCGAGCGTGTGGCTCGCCCGGGCGCGAGCGCCGACGTCGGCGCGCACCGAGGCCAGAGCGGCCTCCGAGCCGTCCTGCAGCTCGAGGTCGGCCCAGAACAGCGTCCAGCCCGACAGCTCGTGGCGCACGTCGAGGCGAAGCTCGTTCACGGCGCAATCCTGCCATAATCTGCACGCGGAGTGCGCCACCCGTGACACTTTGCCTCTTCGCGACCGACCTGCACGGCCACGCGGACCGCTACGAGAAGCTATTCGCCGCCGTGGAGAGCGAACGGCCGGCGGCAGTCCTCGTCGGCGGCGACCTTCTCGCCCACACCTTCGCCTGGCACAAACCCGGGGACTTCTTCGGCGAGCTTCTGGGACCGCGCCTGGCGGAGCTGAGGGACCACCTGGGAGAGGCATACCCGCGGGTGCTGGTAATTCTCGGCAACGACGACCCGCGCCACGAGCTGCAGTCCCTCGAGGCGCTCGCCGCCGATGGCCTCGTCGACCCCCTCCACATGCGCGGCGCCGACGTCGGTGGCTTCCACGTCTACGGCTACGCGTGCATACCACCCACACCGTTCGGGCTCAAGGACTGGGAACGCTGGGACGTCTCGCGCCACCTGGAGCCGGGGTGCGTGTCTCCCGAGGAGGGGTTCCGCTCGGTGCCGGCCAAGACGGCCGACGTCCGCTACGGCACCATCGCGAAGGACCTCGCGCTCCTGGTCGGGGACGCGGAGCTCGACCGGGCGGTAATGCTCTTCCACGCACCGCCGCACGAGACCAATCTGGACCGTGCCGGCCTGGACGGTATGACCGTCGAACACGTCCCGCTCGACGTCCACGTCGGCAGCATCGCGGTCCGCCGCTTCATCGAGGAACGCCAGCCGCTCGT
>MEKI01000099.1:26035-30118 GCA_001766905.1 Acidobacteria bacterium RBG_13_68_16 | reverse complement strand
GGGCACGCCTTCCGGACAGCGCCCGGGCGAAATGCGTGTAGCCGCGCCTCCGAGAGTGGGCCAGATGCTGGGCGGACGAGGCGATCGCACCACACACGCAGGACTGTGGCATATGGCGCGCAGCCCGCGCCGCTGAGTTTGGGCCAGCCGCTAGGCGCGCGAGCCGGCCGAACCGGACTGTAGCCGGAGGCTACACGAGGATTCGAGCCGACGAGCGCAACACCGCGGATGGTCCGAAATCAGCGGCGCCCCTAGCGGCGGATGGGGAGCTCCCATGCGGCGTCCGTCACCGCCCCAATCTTCACCGCATAGCTCGACCGCGCCGCGATGTCCTCGTCGGTCACGATGTGCACGTCCAGCAGTCCCCCGCTGCGGAACCCAGTGCGCAGGAAGTTCATCTCGTCGAGGCAAAGGCTCCACCCCTCGAGCCACGTCTCTAGCGCCTGCCGCTGTTCGTGGCCGCCACGGAAGTGCACCAGCATGTCGAGATCGCTCCCGGGCCCGGCGGTGGCGTTCTTCGCGCTGCCGAAGACGTACATCGCCACCACGCCGAAGCGCTCCGCGTCGGTTTGCGCCGCGAGCCTCTCCGCCATCCGAAGTCGCCAGCGCCAGTGCGCCTCGCGGGAGGGCTCGCCAAGGCGCGCCTCCCCGGTCGGCACCTCGGGCGGCTTTCCGGGCGCCACCAGGACCCCGACCGCCCTCTCCTCGTCCGCGTTCATGAGGACCCGCAGCACCTTCCCGCCGCTCACCTTGGGTATGTCGATGACCCTGACGACGCTCTCCAGGTCGGCGTACTCGGGGACCAGGTTGGCGAGGTCGTTCTCCGACTCGCGGAAGAACCGTTCGGCGAACACGACGCCGGGGTCGTCTGGGTAGAGCGGCAGGTAGCGGATCGAGGCCTCGACCAGGTCCTGGAAGAAGTGCGTCCCGAACGAGAGATCGGGCAGGTAATTCCCGCGCTTGCGCGCGATCTCCGCGAGCATCGCGGTGTGGTTGATATCGGAGTAGGTGACGCTGACCCCCAGCTTGATGTCGCCGCGGCTCCCCCACCTCCCAGGGCCGATCAGGATGAACTGCCGCTTGGGAAGCACCGTGTTGAGCCGGCTCACGGCGCGTCCGACCTCGTGCAGGTCCTCGAGGTTTTCCAGCTCGTTGTACTGGTCCGGGTCCACGTAGACCACGTGGGTGATGTCCGGCATGCGCCCGTTGGAGACGAACCGACTCGCGGAGAACAGGATGTCCTGCTCCGGAAGGTCACGAGGGATCGTCGCCGGGACGTTCTCGCGAGCGAAACTCTGCGGGCGGCACTGCAGCAGGAAGAACTCGCTCCCGTCCGAGGCGAATTCGATGTCCACGGGGTGGCCCAGCCTCTCCTCCAGGACGCGGAGCATGGAGGAGATCCTCCGCACAAAAGGGGTGTCCGAGATCAGCCCCTCGAACGTCACCACCGGCTCGCCCTGCTCCAGGTCGAGGTACGCACCCACCGGCTTGACGATCTGCGAGTCGCGCTTGAACGAGACGATGCGGTGAATCTCGGGGTAATCCCGAGCGCACTCCGCAAGCAGTTTCTTGATGTGCAGCGTCTTGAGGCTGCGGGACTCCAAGTCCACCACGTCGATCTGCTGCGGGGAGTACCGCACCACCTCGTCGGGCGTGACGTTGACGCGCAGCTTGGGCTGGCCCGGCGCCACGAGGATCGGGTAGTCCTCTTGGACGCGATCAACGGCGCGGGTCCCGAGTCCCGGCACCATGCGGATAAGCCCGTCCTCCCGCTTGACCCGCGGCGACCACCGGAACTCGTTGCGCGACAGGGCGACGCCGGCATAGGCGGGGAAGTAGTAGCGGCACACTTCCCTGCCGACCACCTCCTGGATCATGATTCCCATCTCCTCCTGAAAGTCGAGCAGGCCGCACTCGGCGCGGTACTGAATGGGGTCGGGCCCGTGGATCGAGGCGTACACCTCGGCGATCGCGTCCATGAGGGCGTTGAGGCGCTCCCGCTTCGTGCCCTGGTTTGCCAGGAAGAGGCTCTTGTATTTCCCCGAGAACGCCGCACCGAGCCGGTCCTCGAGCAGGCTGGAGGACCGCACGATGATCGGGGTGTCGTGCAGCTCGTCCAGGACGAGCGACAGCCCCTTGACCAGTTCGGGCGGGAACTCCGAGTTCTTGAACACCTGGACGAGGTGTGGGTACTCGAGCCGCACCTGGTCGATCTCCTTGTACTTCTGCTCGTACACCTCCTCGAGGTTGTTGTGGCGCACGAAGCCCCGCACGGCGTCGGTGGCCACGTAGAACGCGCGCGGCAGGCGGACCTCGCCGATCTCGGGGTGGTCGGCGAGCGCCTTCGTCAGGATGTGCTCCGCGAGGAAGACACCCGCCAGCTTGCCGCCAAGCATCCCGCGGCTCCCCGGCAGGCAGATCAGGCGCTCGAGCAGCCCCAGGATGTCCTCCAGGTCGATGACCTCCTTTGCGACCTTTATGTACGACGGTTCCCGTGAGAGGAAGCGGCGGATCAGCGAGACCCGCAGAATGTTGAGCGTCGGCGGCGAAAGCCCCGCTCCTTCCGGTACCAGGTGGAGGTAACGCCGGATGGCGTTCGCCACCTCCTCGGGAGACGCCTGCACGTTTGCTACCGTCTGCACCACGAAAGCCGAGCGGTCCTCATGGATCCAGCGCTCGATGCGGTCCATGATCTCGCGACCCGACAGGCACTTCTGGGCAACCGTAAAGACCTCGTCCGCGAGCTGAAGGGAGTCGCCCAGCGGAACCCGCTGGCTGGGCTCGTTGACCTCGCCGAGCACCCCCTCCTCGGCCCGGCGGTCCTGACCGAACGCCTGGAGCAGCGTCTGGGCCTGCGAGATGCCGCTCCACGCGAGGTGCGTGGCCATCTTGCGGGAGATGCGCACGAACAGGTCCTGGTCCGTCCGACGCAGCAGGTTGAGGACGATCCTCCACTCCTCCGGTCGCTTCTCGGCCAGCGACTCGCGGACGTGCCGCCACTCCTCCACGATGCCCCGGAGCTGCCGGTGGAGGACGAAGTGGCCGACGCGTTCGGCGATGGTCTGAATCAGTCTGCCCTCGTCCTTGAGGAACGGACCCTCGTCCGCCTGCGGCATCTCCCGCGTGTAGTAGACATTGATCCGGCCGACCTTCTTGTCCTGCACGACGATGTCGGCACCCTGCTTCCACGGCGTTTCCGGAAACCCCTCGCGGCCGAACCTCCGGCCCTCGTACTCGATGACCGCCACGCAGATGTCCGGGTACTGCCAGCCGGGAGGAATCGCCGCGATGATTCCGGCGAAGACCTCCTCGAGCGGCCTCTCCGCGTCGTCGAGGAGCTCCTCGACGTCGTACAGGCAGCCCAGTTCCTTCGCACGCTCCTGGAGCGCCCAGAGCAGCCTCTCGTTGGCCTTGTCCTGGTCAGTCATGGTGAGCAATCACCCCCCGGCCGGACCGCCCGTCCACCCTGATGGACAGCGGCACGGCCAGACGCACGTGGCGCAGGTGCTGCGTTTCAGCCGCGGCCGGTCGCGCATCGAGCCAGGCCCAGTCTATGCCACGGCTCTCCGGGGCGTCGAGGGAGAAGTAGAGCACCGAGAAGCTCGTGAGGTTGTGGAAGAAATGCGAGCCCTGCGAGAGGTCTGCGCGCAGGCCCGAGGTCGAGGCCTCGACAATGGCGCGGGCCCCGCAGATCTGCGCCCACGCCACCGGCACGCCTCCCCACTGATCGGAGGTTCCCCACCGGCCGAACCCCATGAGCAGGTACGGCCTCCCCTCCCGCAGGAGCCCGTCATTGATCGTCTCGAGCTCCCCGA
The DNA here is from genome assembly GCA_001766905.1 of Acidobacteria bacterium RBG_13_68_16. Classification (GTDB taxonomy): domain Bacteria; phylum Acidobacteriota; class Thermoanaerobaculia; order Thermoanaerobaculales; family Thermoanaerobaculaceae; genus RBG-13-68-16. The sequence goes on along the minus strand of MEKI01000099.1, from coordinate 26,303 downwards.
CGATTGCGGTGGTGGCGCTGACCTCGAACGCCGCCGGCTTGACGTAGACGACGTCGGTGACCGAGTCGTCCGAGCCGTTGCCGAGCACGTGGCGTGAGGCGGCCAGGACGCGCGGCCCGGCCATCTCGGCCTCGTCAACCGTGACGGCCTCGTGCCCCACCACCAACGGCCGCACCTGCAGGAACCCGAGCCGCGCCGCGCCGGCCGCGTCAACGGTGAGGGCGAACTCGATCTCTACCGGCTCGCCCACCGCGTCCTCGCACGCCGA
>MEKI01000099.1:14177-26016 GCA_001766905.1 Acidobacteria bacterium RBG_13_68_16 | reverse complement strand
TCGTTAAGCGCGACCTGGTTGTAGGAGAGGATCGGTGCGAAGTTGACGAGGCGCGGCCCCTTCACGCCGGCGCCCGCGGTGATCCGCTGGGCCTGGGGATCGTAGGTGGAGGCGACGAACCGCAGCGTGTCGTCGGCCTCCGCGTCGGCGAGGGAGCAACGCATCAGGTGCTCGGTTTCCTTGCCCGGGTCGTACGAAGCCTGACCCATGTTCACCGCCCAGAACTCGCGCTGCGTCGCGTCCAGCAGCTCGCCGATCGAGTTGTATGGCGGTGGCGCCTTCGGGTAGGCCGGCGAGTAGTTCCAGCACGGCTCGCCGTCCACGATCGTCTTGCCGAGGCCGAGCGCCAGGCTTGCCGCGCCGTCCTCCGGCCTCGCGTTCCCCGACGGGTAGTAGTTGAACGAACGGGCCACCCCCGAGACGTTGGGATAGAACCGTTCCCCGTGGCGGGCGCCGACCACCTCCTGGACGATGACCGCCATCTTCTCGTCCCCGACCGGCCCACGCACGGTCTTCCGGTAGCCCTTGGCCTCCCTGAAATACGTCGAGGCCCACACCAGCTTGACCGCCTCGACCAGGCGCCTGAAGCGCGAGTCCACGTCGAGCTGGTTGTTGGGGGTCATCTTGGTGGCGTACACGCCGGCGAACGGTCGCTGCAGCGCGTCCTCGAGCAGGCTCGAGGAGCGCACGGCGAGCGGCGAGTGGACCGCCGCGATCAACGCGCGCAGGTCGCCCGCGAGCTGGCTCGGCAGGTCGCCTTGCAAGAAGCGGTGGCAGACGCGGTCGTCCGGCAGGTCGGAGGCGGCGTCCTCGTGCAGCCCGTTGAGGCTCATGAACGCGTCGAAGTGCTCGGTCGTGATTACCGCGAGCTGCGGGATGGCGACACGAACCTCCCCGGGTGCAGCAAACCTCTCGGCGAGCGTGGGCAGGATGAAGGCGAGCCCTTGCGCCTTCCCGCCCAGCTCCCCATCCCCGATTGCCGTGAACGGCGTCTCGGCGTTGAAGAAGTCGCGGTCGAACCGCGCCACGCTCCCCGCCACCTTCACGTGCTTGCCCTGGCTCGGGATTTCGCCGTGCATTTCCGGGACCCGGACCTCGGACCCCGGACCCCGGATCTCACACCCACCCCCGCGCCTTGCACGCGCCCGCAACGCGCGAGACCGCGATGATGTAGGAGGCGTCGCGCATGGAGAGCTTGCGCTTGCGGGCAAGGTCGCTCACCGCGATGTAGGCGGAGGTCATCTTCACGTCGAGCTTGCCCAGGACCTCGTCGCGCTCCCAGAAGTAGTTCATGTTCGACTGCACCTGCTCGAAGTAGGAGCAGGTCACCCCGCCGGCACCGGCGAGCAGGTCCGGGATGACCTTGACCCCGCGGACCGCCAGCTCCTGCTCGGCCTCGGGACGAGTCGGCCCGTTCGCCCCTTCGGCCACCACCCGCACGCGCTGGCTTACGGCACCCACGTTCTCGGCGGTGATCTGGTTCTCGAGCGCCGCCGGAATGAGCACATCCACGTCCTGCTCGAGCCAGGCGTTCCCAGGCAACACCTCGTAGCCGTGGCGTGCCGCCTCCTCCCGGTCGATGCTCCCGAACCCGTCAGTGATCTCGAGCAGCTCCGCCACCTGCACACCGTCCTCCCTGCGGACGGTGAGCGGTTTGCGCTCCTTGGCGTCGAGCGCCGCGACCGTAATCACCTTGACGCCGAGGTCGGCGAACAGCTGCGCGGCGTGCTGCCCGACGTTCCCGAAACCTTGCACGCTCGCGAGGGCGTTGGACGGTTTGATCCCGATCTCCTTCAACGCCTCGCGCACGCAGATCACCGCGCCGAACCCCTGGGCCTCCTTGCGCCCCAGCGAGCCCCCCATCCCGACGGGCTTGCCGGTGAGCGCGCCCAAGGTGTGCCGGCCCCTCATCGCCTCGTACTCGTCAAGCATCCACAGCATCTGCTGCGGGCCGGCCATGATGTCGGGCTCCGGGACGTCGACATCGGGACCGAGATCGCGCGCGGCGAACCGCATGAAGCGGCGGCAGACCTGCTCCAGCTCGGCCGCGCTCAGGTTGTGGGGATCCACCACGACGCCGCCGGCGCTCCCCCCGAGGGGAATGTCCACGACCGCGGTCTTCCACGTCATCCACATCGCGAGTGCGCGGATCACGTCGAGGGTGCCCGCGGGGTGGAACCGCAGGCCACCCTTCCCGGGGCCGCGCGCGTCGTTGTGCAGCACGCGGAACCCTTTGTAGATGCGCACGCCTCCGTCGTCCATGCGGAGCGGGATCGAGAACACGACCTCCCGCATCGGCTCCCGCAGGAAATCACGGATGGCGCTGTCGAGCCCCAGCTGCTCGGCCGCGCGGTCGTACTGAGACTGAGCCATCGCAAAGGGGTTGAAGGGTGCGCCAGCCACGGAGTCGGGCCCTCCTTCGGGACATCACGAGTGTCACCCGCCGCCGATTCGGTGTCAAGGAAAAGCAGTTTGGAGCAGGCTCGAAGCCCTCGACCCTCGGTTTCGACACGCAGCCGGTGTGGGTCAGCTCCCGGGCTCGCCGAGGGCGCAGCATCGTACTATCCTGCGTCTGTGGGGAGGCGGATCAGCGAGAACAGCGGGTTGTGCGTGACCTGTGACAACGCCCCAACCTGCATGTACGTCGGCGACGCCGAGCACCCCGTGATGCAGTGCGAGGAGTTCAGCCAGCACGGCGCGGCGCCCGGCGGGCCTGCTGCCCGCCATTCCCTGGCGGATCTGCCCGAGGTGCTCGACGAAGAAGCCGAGCGGTTCCTTGCCGTGGGTCTCTGCGCCACGTGCGCGAGCCGCGCGACCTGCACCCTCCCCAGGCCGCGCGGCGGCGTCTGGCAGTGCGACGCCTTTCGCTGATCCTCGAAGCAAGCACCAAAGGACTCCGACTCGCGAGGACCCCTCGCGGCCGCGGCGACGCGGCGCCGTCAGGGCAGGACCACTGCGAAAGGCGCGTAGCCCGCGCCGCCGGGGTTCGGCCAGGCGCAAGGCGCGGGAGCGGCCCGCGCCGGAGTGTAGCCGGAGGCTACTTGAGGACGCGAGGCCGCGACCCGCAACGCCGCGAATGGTCGGAGACCGGCGGCGCCAAGCAACAAAACGGGGAGGGCCGAAGCCCTCCCCAGGAGGAGCCTGTTACCCGTACCTGATGCCTAGATCACACCCTGGTCGATCATCGAGTTCGCGACCTTGATGAAGCCCGCAATGTTCGCCCCCAGGACGTAGTTGCCGGCGTCACCGTACTCGACGCTGGTGTCCAGGGCGGCCTTGTGGATCCCCTTCATGATGTTGTGCAGCCGCTCGTCCACCTCCTCGCGGGGCCAGGACAGCCGCAGGCTGTTCTGTGACATCTCGAGACCGGAGGTGGCCACGCCGCCGGCGTTGGCCGCCTTCCCGGGGCCGTAGAGGATCTTCTTCTTCAGGAACACCTCGACGCCCTCGAGCGTGGTCGGCATGTTGGCGCCCTCGGAGACGCAGGTGCAGCCGTTGGCGACGAGCGTTTTGGCGTCCTCACCGTTCACCTCGTTCTGCGTGGCGCACGGCAGCGCAACGTCGCACTTCACGAACCACGGTTTCTTGCCCTCGAAGTACTCGCAGTGGAACTTGTCGGCGTACTCCTTGATGCGGCCGCGCTTGATGTTCTTGAGCTCCATCAGGTACTCCCACTTCTCAGCCCTGATGCCGTCCTTGTCCACGATCGTGCCGTTGGAGTCGGACGCGGTGATGACCTTGCCGCCGAGCTGGTTGACCTTTTCGATCGCATACTGGGAGACGTTGCCGGAGCCGGAGACCGCCACGACCTTGCCCTTGAACGACTGGCCCTTGGTCTTGAGCATCTCCTCGGCGAAGTACACGCAGCCGTAGCCCGTGGCCTCCGGTCGGATGAGGGAGCCGCCCCAGTTGAGTCCCTTGCCCGTGAACACGCCCTCGAAAGAGTGGGTCAGCTTCTTGAACTGCCCGAACAGGTACCCGATCTCGCGCCCGCCCACACCGATGTCCCCAGCGGGCACGTCGATGTTGGCGCCGATGTGCCTGTACAGCTCGTTCATGAAGCTCTGGCAGAAGCGCATCACCTCCCAGTCGGATTTGCCCTTGGGGTCGAAGTCGCTGCCGCCCTTGGCGCCGCCCATCGGCAATGTGGTGAGGCTGTTCTTGAGGATCTGCTCGAAGCCGAGGAACTTGAGGATGCCGAGGTTGACCGTTGGGTGGAAGCGCAGGCCGCCCTTGTACGGGCCGATCGCGTTGTTGAACTCCACGCGGAAGCCGCGGTTCACCTGGATCTGACCCTTGTCGTCCAGCCACGGCACGCGGAAGATGTAAATCCGGTCGGGCTCCGTCATCCGCTCCAGGATCTTGTGCTCGATGTACTCGGGGTGCTTTTCGAGGCAGGGGATGAGGGAATCCACCACCTCTTTCACGGCCTGGTGGAACTCCGGTTCCGCCGGGTTCTTGGCGGTCAGGCGGTCCATGAACCCTCCGACGGTCTGGGTGACGCTCATGCGCTGTTCCTCCTTTGGTTGTCCGGGCGGGTGCGACGGCCCTCCGACACGGGGGACATTTTTCCCACAGTCGTGACGACTTTGCAAGGGGGAGATCTTTCACAAGCGGCATCGTTCGCGCGCCGATGTGTTGCGAGCATGTCTCAAATAAGTCATTGCAGGGAGGGCACTTGACGCAAGTCGGCCGGTGGCTTATCTTTTGAGCGGTATGGAGCTGCACCGAGACTTCCGGTCGCATCGGCCGCGGTGGCCGGCGCGGCCGGCTCGGACGACCGCGAGGCCCATCTCACCACCCGCCCCCCACTCCCCGCGGTCGGGGCAGCCGGAGAGCGAGGGGAGCCCTTTGTGAGCGATGTCCGAGCGCCGCGCTACGAGCTTGCCGACGTTCAGCCGGGCTACGTGATTATCGAGCGCGAGATGCACAGCAAGGCGGCGCGGTCCTACTTCTCCGTGGAGCCGGTGCCGCCCAAGGAGCCGTATCGCGAGGGCTCGCAGGTCTGGTCGTTCTGGGAGATGGCGCAGTCGTTCCGCTTCTCGGTGCGCGACAACCAGACCGGCGACGTGGTGAAGTTCGACGAACTGCTCGGCCTTCTGTACTACGCCTGCTGCGACAACGACTCCGATCTCTACCGGATCGGGGAGCTGGCACTCGGCAACAAGATCTCGATCTACGTCGCCATCACGTACGAGGCACCGGACGGCTCGCGGCTCAACATCTCGCTCGACAAGCTCGCCATCTTGAACCGGGCTTTCAACGAGCGCCTGCGGACCGCCGACAAGAAGATCCTCATCCTGCCGGACTACTTCGGCCTATACAAGGAGCTTTCGTACGGCCAGATCATGCTCGACTTCGGCCTCACGGCCATGGAGCAGAAGGCCGACTCGCCCAGGTAAGGAGGGCGCCGAATGAAACTGCAACAGATCGCCGACAAGCTGGAGCTCGAGAAGCTCACTCCGGTCTTCGACAAGGAGGTCACCGGGGTTTACATCTCCGACATGGTCAGCGACGTCATCGCCAACGCCAAGGCCGGCAACCTCCTGGTGACCGTGCAGGTCCATGCCAACGCGCTCGCAGCGGCGAACCTCGTCGACGTCTGCGGGATCGTGGTCGCGCAGGGGAAGAAGCCCGCCGACGACGTCATCAAGATGGCAGTCAAGGCCGAGATCTCGATCTTTGCCACCGCCCTCTCGCGCTGGCAGGTGGCAACCAAGCTCTACGAGGCGGGACTCCGCTGAGGCCGGGCCGCGTGGTGCGGGAGGCCGTGGGGGGAAACGTGCTGCTCCGTTCGATCGTGGCGCTCCTGGACTGCGAGGTGATCTGCGGCCACGAGGTGCTGGACATCGAGGTGCCCTTCTGCTTCGCCGCCGACCTGATGAGCGACGTGCTCGCGTTCTCGGCCCCCGACTCCTTGCTGATCACCGGTCTCACCAGCGTCCAGTCGGTCCATACCGCGCACGTGGCCGACTGCAGGGGAATCCTGTTCGTGAGCGGCAAGCAACCTTCCCCGGAAGCGCTCAAGCTCGCCCGGGACAACTCAATCCCGCTCCTGGCCACTGCGCACTCGATGGCCGATTCCTGCGGCATCCTCCTTCACCACGGGCTTTCCCCCGCGAGCAAGGCATGACGCAGCCGATCCCAACCAGCCGGCCCGCAGGTGAAGCGAAGACCGACGAGGTCCTCTACCGCGAGAGCTTCCGCATCGTCGGCAACGACTTCGAGCACGGCGGCGAGGTGGCGACACGGGTCAAGGCCATCCTCAAGCAGCTCGGGTTTCCCACGGATGCCATACGGCGGCTCTCGATCGCAAACTTCGAGGCCGAGATGAACGTGATCATGTACGCCGCCGAGGGCTCGCTCGAGCTGGCGGTGCTGCCCACCGCCGTCCGCGTGACGGTCTCCGACCGCGGTCAGGGGATTCCGGATATCGAGTGGGCGATGCAGGAGGGCCACTCCACGGCAACGCCCGAGATGCGGGCGCGCGGCTTCGGGGCGGGCCTGGGCCTGCCGAACATTAGGCGAAACAGCGACGAATTCAACATCGAGTCAACCGTTGGGGTCGGCACCGTCCTACGGTACGTCGTGTACGCCAACGGGAAAGCGGGGAGCTGAGCGATGCCCCACCGCACCCACGCGATCGTCACCGATAAGGAGAAGTGCATCGGCTGCGTCACCTGCTCGATGGCGTGCCCTACCAAGGCCATCCGGGTACGCAGCAAACTCGCCGAGGTGGACGACGAGCTGTGCATCGACTGCGGGACCTGCATGGAGGTGTGCCGCTACGACGCCATGCGGCCCAGGACCTCCTCGCCCGCGGACCTCAAGAGGTTCAAGTACACGGTCGCGCTCCCGTCGCTCACGCTTTACGCCCAGTTCGGAAAGGAGTTCCACCCGGGGCAGGCGCTGCACGCGCTCCGCAAGATCGGCTTCGACGAGACGTACGACATCTCCTGGATGTGCGAGATGGTCATGGGGGCCACCGACGCGTACCTCTCGGAGTCCACCGGCCCCTGGCCGAAGATCTCCGTCACGTGCCCGGCGCTGCTGCGGCTCGTGCAGATTCGGTATCCGGACCTGATCCCACACCTCGTCCCGATCGAGACGCCGCGCGAGCTCGCGGCCAAGCTGCGCCGCCGACGCGTGGCCGCCGAGAAGGGCCTCGACCCTGCCGAGATCGGGATGTTCTTCATCACCCCCTGCACCGCGATCATCCACTCGATCGTGGCGCCGGTGGGACTGGAGGCCTCGCACCTCGACGGCGCCTTCTCCATCGCCGACCTGTACGGGCCTCTCCTCAAGTCGATGAAGGAAGACCCCGGCAGCGACCCCGTGGACACCGTGAGCGTGCGCGGGCTGCGCTGGGCGATGGCGGGCGGCGAGATCTCCGGGATGCGCAACGCTAATTCCATGACCGTCCGCGGGCTACATGACGTCATCTACGTCTTCGACCGCATCGAGGCCGGCACGTTTTCTAGCGTGGACTTTATCGAGGCCTACATCTGCCCCGACGGCTGCGTCAGCGGGGGCCTGACCGTCGCCGGCCGCTACACGGCGCAGCGCAACCTGCAGGAGGCGTACCGGCTCCTCGGCGATCAGACACTCGTAAAAGAGGAGAAGGTGCGGTCGCTGCTCCGCGAGCACTTCTTCGACTTCGAGGCCGAGATCAAGGCCCGCCCCGTGCGGCCGCTCGCGCGCGACCTGCGCGAGGCCATTGCGCTCAAGCGCGAGAAGGATGCGCTGATGGAGCGGCTCCCCCGCAAAGACTGCGCGGCCTGCGGCGCCCCGGACTGCGAGACGCTGGCGGACGACATCGTGCGGGGCAAGGCGCAGCTCTCCGACTGCGTCTTCGTCAGGCTCGAAGCGCTCGAGAAGGAAAAATCGGCGGAGCAGGGAGGCGATCATGACTAGCGCGACCAGGAAGCTGCTCCTGATGGAGCTCTCGTGCCCCTACTGCAAAAGGGTGTTGACCAAGGGGACGAAGGTGCTGCTCGACGCTTTCATCAGGGACACGCACCAGGACGGGCAGGTGGCGCTCTCCGCCCTCTTCGGCGACTACACGGTGGAGACTGAGCTCTCGATTCCGGAACGCGCGATCGCGGAGTTCCGCTGTCCAGAGTGCGACGCCAGCATCATGTTGACCCTCCCCTGCCGCCTGTGCGGCGCGCCGATGGCCTCGCTCAACGTGGAGAGCGGTGGCTACCTCGAGTTCTGCTCGCGACGCGGCTGCAAGGGGCACGCCCTGGGCGGAGTGGGCAACATCGACGACATGATCTCCCTGATGAACAAGATGTGCGAGACGCCGTACGACTGAGCCCGGCACGACGGAGGGAATCACGCCGTGAGCGAGCACCGCAAGTTTGACTTCAAGAAGCAGCACTTCGCCGGTGAAGAAGGCCACCTGATCCCGCTCCTGCAGCGGGCGCAGGAGACCGACGGCTACATCACCCGAGAGCGGATCGTGGAGATCCACAAACAGTGCGGCATCCCGCTCGCGCAGATCTACGGCGTGGCGACGTTCTACGCGCAGTTCCGACTGCACCCGATCGGCAAGAACCTGATCCGGGTCTGCCACGGCACGGCCTGCCACGTCAGCGGGGCCAACGACATCACCAAGGCCATCGAAGACACGCTCGGCGTGTGCAACGGCGAGACCACCCCCGACCGATTGTTCACGATCGAGACGGTCTCCTGCCTGGGGTGCTGCAGCCTCGCCCCCGTGATCATGATCAACCACAGCACCCACGGCAACCTCACCGAGAAAGAGGTCAAGAAGGTGCTGAAGCAGTACCAGAAGGCCGACATCGGGGAGGTGCAGTAATGAAGATCCTGGTCGGGCTCGGGACGTGCGGCATCGCCGCCGGCGCTGAGAGGACCTACGAGGCCCTCGCGAAGAGCCAGGCGGCCGGCACCGTCCCCTTCGAGCTCGACAAGACCGGCTGCATCGGAATGTGCTACCGCGAGCCGCTGGTGGAGATCCGGAGCGACGACGGCAGCCGCATCCAGTACGGCAACGTCAGCGCGGACAAGGTCGAGAAGCTCCTCTCCGAGCACATCTTGCAGGGGAAGACGATCGACGAGTGGTTGGTGTGGGCCGACGACGGGCGCGGAAGCGAGCGCGCCTACTTCTCGCACCAGACGCGAATCGTGCTGCGCAACTGCGGCAAGATCAACCCCGAGTCGCTGGAGGACTACCTCGCGGCCGACGGCTACAAGGCGCTCAGGCAGGTCCTCGACCAGAACGACCCCGACGCGCTGATCGCCTCGATCGTGGACTCCGGGCTGCGCGGCCGTGGCGGTGCCGGCTTCCTGACCGGGATGAAATGGCGCTTCACCCGCCTCGCCGAAGGGGACAGGAAGTTCATCATCTGCAACGCCGACGAGGGCGACCCCGGGGCTTTCATGGACCGCTCGGTGCTGGAAAGCGACCCGCACTCGGTGCTCGAGGGGATGGTCATCGCCGCGTTTGCGATCGGCGCGAACGACGGCTACATCTACGTCCGCGCCGAGTACCCGAAGGCCATCGAGCGCCTGAACATCGCGGTCGCGCAGGCCGAGGCCGCAGGCTTCCTGGGCGATGATGTCTGCGGCAAGGGGTTCTCCTTCCACGTCAAGCTCAAGGAGGGCGCCGGCGCGTTCGTGTGCGGCGAGGAGACCGCTCTCATGGCCTCGATCGAGGGCAAGCGCGGCATGCCCCGCATGCGTCCTCCCTTCCCCGCCACGAAGGGACTCTGGGACTGCCCCACCTCCATCAACAACGTGGAGACGTTCGCCAACGTGCCATGGATCGTGCTGAACGGGGCCCAGGCCTTCGCCGCCATCGGGACGGCCAACAGCAAGGGAACGAAGGTCTTCGCGATGGCCGGCAAGATCAAGCGCGGCGGCCTGGTCGAGGTGCCGATGGGCATTTCGATCCGCGACATCGTGTTCGATGTCTGCGGCGGGATCAAGAAAGACAAGAAGTTCAAGACCGTGCAGATGGGCGGTCCATCCGGCGGTTTCATCCCCGCCGAGCTCCAGGACACCGTGATCGACTACGAGTCCATCAACAAGACCGGCGCCATCATGGGCTCCGGCGGGCTCGTCGTGATGGACGACACCACCTGCATGGTGGACGTCACCCGCTTCTTCCTCGAGTTCACCCAGCGCGAGTCGTGCGGCAAGTGCACCTTCTGCCGTGTCGGCACCAAACGCATGCTCGAGGTGCTGACCCGCATCTGCGACGGCAACGGGAGAGAGGGCGACATCGAGCTGCTCGAGCAGCTCGCGGTGCTGACCAAGAACACCTCGCTGTGCGGGCTCGGAACGACGGCCCCCAACCCGGTTCTGACCGCGATCAAGTACTTCCGCTCCGAGTTCGAGGCTCACATCACGAACAGGCGATGCCCCGCGCACCAGTGCAAGCCGCTGCTGACGTACACGATTCTCGACTCCTGCGTCGGGTGCCTCCTGTGCGCGAAGGTCTGCCCGACCAAGGCCATCACGGGCGAGCTGAAAAAGGTGCACGTCCTCGACCAGTCCAAGTGCACCCATTGCGGCGAGTGTCACAAGGTGTGCCGCGTCGATGCGATCGCGGTTTATTGAGGAGGCGGAGAACCCTCTATGGCGCTGGTCAAGCTCGAAATCAACGGAAAGCGGGTCATCGCGGACAGCTCGCAGACGATCCTCCAGGTGGCGCGGGAGAACGGCGTCGAAAGCATCCCCACCCTGTGCCACGACGAGCAGCTCGAGCCGTTCGCCTCCTGCTACCTGTGCGTCGTGAAGGTGAAAGGCGCGCGCACGCTGCTCCCCGCCTGCTCGACGAAAGTCTCCGGCGGCATGGTGGTCGAGACCGACAACCCCGAGGTGCGGCGCTCCCGCAGGGCGGCGCTCGAACTCTTGCTCTCCAACCATTACGCCGACTGCATCGGCCCCTGCCAGTTGGCGTGCCCGGCTGGCGTGGACATCCAGGGGTACGTCGCGCTGGCGGCCCTCGGAAAGTTCACCGACGCGATCCGCCTCATCAAGGAGACAAACCCGCTGCCGGCGATCTGCGGGCGCGTCTGCACCCGCCCGTGCGAAGTGACCGGCTGCCGTCGCAACATGCTCGACCAGGCCGTCGGCATCGACTACATCAAGCGCTACGTCGCCGATCTGGACCTGGGCAAAGCCGAGCCGTTCCGCCCAACGCCCGCCCCCTCAAACGGCAAGCGCGTCGCGGTCGTGGGCGCCGGGCCGGCCGGCCTGTCGTGCGCCTACTACCTCGCCCTCAAGGGGTACTCACCGCACATCTTCGAGGCGATGCCGGAAGCCGGCGGGATGCTACGCTACGGCATTCCCGAGTACAGGCTCCCCAAGGAGGTCCTCGACCTCGAGGTCTCGCAGATCCTCGACCTGGGCGTTGAGCTGTCCACCAACGTCGCGCTCGGCAAGGATTTCACGGTCGCCAGCCTGAGGCAGGACGGTTTCGACGCGGTGTTCCTCGGCCTCGGGGCCTGGCAGAGCTCCACGATGAGGGTCAAGGACGAGGAGACCGAGGGTGTTCTCCCCGGCATCAAGTTCCTCGAGAACTTCGGCCTGAGGAAGAAGATCGACCTCCACGGCACGGTGCTGGTGATCGGCGGCGGCAACACCGCCGTCGACTGCGCGCGCACCGCGAAGCGGCTCGGCGCGACCGAAGTCAGGCTGCTCTACCGCCGGACCCGCACCGAGATGCCCGCCAACGCGATGGAGATCGACGAGGCGGAGCGCGAGGGTGTAAAGGTGGAGCTCCTCGTCGCCCCGACCAGGGTCATCAAGAAGTACGGCCGCATCGGCGGGCTCGAGTGCATCCGCATGGAGCTCGGGGAGCCCGACT
>MEKI01000099.1:9320-14146 GCA_001766905.1 Acidobacteria bacterium RBG_13_68_16 | reverse complement strand
AGGCTCCGAGTTCCAGGTGCCTTGCGACTTTGCGATCGCGGCAATCGGCCAGAACACAACGATCTCCGAGCTCCTGAACGGCAGCGTGCCGAACTTCCTCCCGTTCGGCGAGACGCTCAACCTCACCCGCTGGCAGACCGTCCAGGTCAACGACAAGACGTTCGAGACCAGCGTGGAGGGCGTCTTCTCTGGCGGCGACCTGGTCACGGGCGCTGCCACGGCCGTGGAGGCGATCGCCGCGGGCAGGAAGGCCGCTCACGCCATCGACCGCTACGTCACGACCGGCAAGGCCGAGCCCGAGCCGTTCGAGTTCGTGAGCCGCAAAGACACGTTCGCCAAGGTGACGCAGGTGGATCTGAAGTCCACGGAGAAGCTCCCCCACAGGCCGATGCCTCTCATCCCCCCTGAGGAGCGCAAGGGCAAGTTCACAGAGGTGGAGCTGGGCTACACGCTCGACGACGTGAGGGGCGAGGCGGTGCGCTGCCTCGAGTGCGGCTGCACCGCGCTGTTCGACTGCGACCTGCGCCGCTACGCCACCGAGTACCAGGTGGAGGTCAAGTCGTTCCTCGGCGAGGCCAATCAGTACCAGATCGACCGCAGCCACCCCCTGATCGAGCTCGACCCCAACAAATGCATCCTGTGTGGCCGGTGCGTGCGCATGTGCAGCGAGGTGGTGGGCGTGGCCGCCTACGGTTTCATCAACCGGGGTTTCGCGACCGTCGTGCGGCCGGCGCTCGGCGGCTCACTGCTCGACACCGACTGCGTGAGCTGTGGATTGTGCATCGGCACGTGTCCCACCGGTGCGATCGAGATGAGGCTCCCGCTCGCCAAGCCGGGCCCGTGGGCGAGCACCTCCGTGCCGTCCGTCTGCCACTACTGCGGCGTCGGCTGTCAGCTCAACTACGAGGCGTACGGCGACTCGCTGATCAAGGTGAGCCGCCGCGAGGACAACCCCGTCACCGCCGGCGGGCACTGCAGGAAGGGGCTGTTCGGCTTCGAGTACGTGCAGGCGCGGGACCGCCTGATCCGCGCCAAGATCAGGCCCGGCCGCGAGCTGCAGGACGCAAGTCTCGAGGACGCCATCAGCTACGCCGGGATGCGGCTCAAGGAGCTCCTCCGGCGCCACTCCCCGGACGAGATCGCGGTGTTCGTCTCCCCACGCCTCACCAACGAAGAGATCTACTTGGCGCAGAAGCTGGCGCGCGTCGCCTTGCGCACCCACAACGTGAGCTCGTTCGCCCGCCTCGCGAACCGGCGGCTCGATTGCCCCGACGTCATTTCGACAGCCACCTACGCGGACCTCGTGGATGCCCAGGCGATCCTGGTCGTGAACTCCAACCTCGACGAGGAGCACTTCGTCGTCGACCTTCTCGGTAAGCGCGCGATCCGCAAGGGCGCCAAGCTCATCTACATCGGCAGCGGAACCAACCGCACGTCGGCCACCTCCGAGGTCTTCCTGCGCTGCCGGCCCGGCACCGAGGCCCAGGTCGTCCTCGCCGTGCTCAAGGAGTACGCGGACAGGACCGGCAACGCTACCTCCGACCACCCCGCCCTCGCGAAGGCGCTGGGTGCGATCAAACCGAAGAGTCTCGAAAAGCAGACCGGCGTCGCGTGGGCCGACGTCGAGGCGGGCGCGCAGATCCTCGCCCAGAGCATCCTGAAGGTGCTCGTCTTCAACAAGGACTTCCGCGGCGCGCGTGTGCCGGGCGACGAGCGCCTGTTCGCGGCCGCCAGCGAGTTGCTGGGCTGCACCCACCTCGCCCTGCGCGAGAAGTCGAACATGCAAGGGCTCCTCGACATGGGCGCGAGCCCGTCGTGGCTGCCGGGGTACGTCCCGCTCGCTGACGAGGCCGCCATCGACGCGCTCGAGAAGGAGTGGTGCGTTGTCCTGCGAGACATGAAGGGGCACGACCGCGACCTCGCCACGGCTTTAGCCGAGAAAAAGATCAAGGTCGCGGTGGTGATCGGCGAGGACCCCCTCGGGAATGAGAGCCTCCCCGAGGAGATCCGCAACGGCCTCGCCTCGGTCGAGTTCCTCCTCGTCGCCGACGTGCTCTTCACCGCCACCGCCAGCGCCGCAAACGTCGTGCTCCCCCTCTCCAGCCTGGCCGAGACCAGCGGGACCGTGACCAACCAGGAACGCCGCGTCCAGCGGGTGCGAAAGGCGATCCCGCCCCGCAACGGCATGGAGACCTGGAAGATCCTGAGCCACCTGGGTGCCCGTATGGGCCACCGCTTTAAGATGAGGTACGCCGGTGTTGACGAAGTGACCGACGAGATCAGGCGCGTCGCGGCGATCTACCGCGGCGTCGTGATCGATGACCCGGGCACCGACGGCGTCTGGGACGCGGGCCTCTTTGCGCTCGCCGAGGTCGAGCCGGACCTCGGTGCGCTGGGAACCACTGTCCAGCCCGACGCGACCCTCGCCCTAGACTGCCTCGAGGCCCGTTTCACCACCCGCTTTCGGCGGCTCATGGAAGAGGCCAATGCGCACCGCACCCAGCCTGAAACCGCGGCTACATCCTGACTCCCTCTCACCGCCAGTTCAAGTTGTCTACTCTTTCGAGAGCCCAGGTACCTTTTGCATGTTGAATAGGACGCGCGGCCCTGCGCAGCGCACGCTGGCTCTGGCGTGTCGTCCCACTCTCAGACGTTGCCCGCCAGGTCGTAGGCGCACGCCGAGCTCTTGCCGGCGTGCAGGCTAGCTAACTTGACGCGCCGAGAGTACGTCCCGCGCGCTTGTCCAACGAATACTGGGGTAGCGATCGTTGTCGAGCGGCTCTAGCTTGGCCCGGCCGTCGAACATGTTGCGCATGTACTGCATGCCCTGCCATGCCGGGTAAAGTTCCTTCTCTCCGGGAGCGACCGCGCGCGCGACCCTGATAAGCGTGCCGAGCATTGTGAGCCCTCCGGCGCGGAACAGGCGGAACTTCTTTCCGGTCACCTCACCCACCACCGCCGTTAGCTCCCGGGCGCTGAGTTGATCGCCAGCGATGCGCAAAAAGCGAGGGGTGGACGCATCAAGAGCCGCGCTCGCCGTGAATGAAGCCGTGTCGTCCATCGTCGTGAAGTCCATGCGCTGGTCCGCATCCCCCCAATAGAGGACTCGCTTCAGTTTGAAGAGAATGAGCGGCATCTGACCGGTCAGCAATTCGGCAAACGCACCGTTGAAGATCGTGGTCGCTGAAATCGCGGTCTTGTCGAGGCGCTTGTGGAAGTCTCGCCGCAGATCGAGATTGCGATTCTCTCCGGGTGGAAACTTGGTGAAATCGATCGAGTAGTCGGACGGAATGAAACGTGCCACGCCAGCCTTGATCGCAGCGTCGAGCAGCACCGTTTGCGTCTCCACGATCACGTCCCGCAATCCCTGCAGCGCGGACACCACGCAGTACGCATCCGAGCATGCCGGTGTCACTTCGGAAACGCTGCTCCAGTCGACACTCGCAACCGTCGCGCCGCGCTCCTGCAGTCGCTCGACCTTGTCTCGCGAAGTGCCGTGGCGAACAAGCGCTCTTACGCTGGCTCCTCGTTCGAGCAAAAATCTCGCGATGCATCCGCCGAGGTTGCCGGTAGCTCCCGCCACAACGATGGTCGGGTCGTTCATGATTCGAATACTAGAGAAAGATCCACATCGCTGGAAGTTGGGTGCCGATCCAAGTGACCAACGCGAGTAATCGCCCTCGACTGCCTCGAGGCCCGGTTCGCAAGCCGCTTTCGGCGGCTGATGGAAGAGGCGAATGCGCACCGCGCGCAGCCGGAGAACCTGGCCGCGTCCTGACGTCGTTCCAACGTAAGGCCAAACTGTTTTCGTCGCCCCACATGACCGCGGGCTCAACCCTCC
Organism: Acidobacteria bacterium RBG_13_68_16; assembly: GCA_001766905.1. Taxonomy (GTDB): domain Bacteria; phylum Acidobacteriota; class Thermoanaerobaculia; order Thermoanaerobaculales; family Thermoanaerobaculaceae; genus RBG-13-68-16. The sequence goes on along the minus strand of MEKI01000099.1, from coordinate 10,305 downwards.
TGTTTGGCAACGGGCAAGGGCATCGGCACCGGCCCCTCGGGTGACGGCATCGCAGCCATAGGGGGACGCCGCAGCCCGGTCACCAACCCGGCGACCCTCACCGGCTGGCCCGTGGCAAAGCTGATGTTCGCGGCTGCGCCGATCAAGCACGACCAGGCCCCACCGTGCTCGTCGGAGGCGCGGAGACACGTGTCGGCCGGCGGATTCGGCCGGAAGAGATCGTCCAGCATCACTGGGTCGCCGCCCCAGTGCCCGCCGGGGCCTTCGCGCGGCACGATCGTTTGCGGCGCGCCACGCATCGGCACAATGCGGGTCGTGATGCCGCCGGACTTGATGACCGGATACGCCAAAGGGGCGTCGACGGCATATACCTGCTCGACAATTGAGTGCTCGAGCCGGCCCTTCGTGCCGTTGAAGGCGATCATGTAGCCCTCCCACGCGTTGAAGGCGTTGAGCGAGTAGCTGAGGGTGACGCCGGTGTCGTAATCCACGATCACGTTCATCGTGTCCTCGATGTCGATGTCCGGCCGAAAAACGCACCGGTCGCGGAAGTAGCCATCGTGATGCTCCTGATCGAGGTAGAGCTCCTTCAGCGCCGGATCCGCGGCCAGATCCAGAAAGAAGCCGCATCGCTCCTGCTCGGGGCAGGTGTGGCAGCGCTCGTGATGCCCCTGCAGGCCGAGCCGCTTCGCCATGACCGGGGTGTAGAACTCGCGCTTGCCGGCGGCGTGCACCGTCTCCGGCACCGCGCCGACCCACCAGTTCACCAGGTCGAAGTGGTGCGTGGCCTTGTGGATCATGAGGCCGCCGGAGTCCTCCTTGTGACTGTGCCAACGGCGGAAGTAGTCGGCCCCGTGGTTGGTGTTGAGCAGCCAGTGGAAATCGGCGGACAGAATGTCCCCGATCGCGCCGCTCATGAGCAGCTCCTTCACCTGCGTGCGCGACGGCGTGTAGCGGTAGTTGAAGGCCACGCGGCAGCGGCGAC
>MEKI01000099.1:3820-9244 GCA_001766905.1 Acidobacteria bacterium RBG_13_68_16 | reverse complement strand
GCACCCTGCCTGGAGCGCCCGGACGATGTAGTCGTGGTGCGTGCCGTCCACCGTCGTGACGATCACTATGTCGGGCTTCGTCTCGCGCAGCATCCGGTCGAAATCGGCCGCCACATAACCGGGCGGCACGGTCGCCCCGTTGGCGGCGGAGCGTTTCCGGGCCAACTCGAGCCGGCCGGGATTGAGGTCGCACAAGCCCACCATCTCCGTCGAGTCGCGGTAGGTCTTCTGGATCGCGTCCTGGTACATGCGCGCCCGCGAGCCCAGGCCCACCTGCGCGTACCGGCGGCGGCGCGACAGGGCGTCGGATGCAAAGGCCGGCCGGGAAGACAGCAGCACCAGCCCTGCACCGGCGGCCGCGGCGGTTTTCACGAAGGTGCGGCGGTCCATGTCGGAAGCAGGAATCGGCGCCATTGGAGAGCGATCGGAGGAACTGTCCATGGATAGGACCTCCCTTTCCAGACTTTTTCTGATGATACCCGGGCAGTAGGTGCAGTCAAAGCACTAGCGGGCGTCGGAGGGTGTCTGCGGGTGCTTGGATGGTGTCATTGCCCCCGCTTGACAGGCCTGCCGCGCGGCGCCAACCCAGGGGACCGCTCCCCTACCCGTTCCGAGGCCTAGTCGACCCGCGCCTCCGCGTGCCGTCGCTTCGCATCGATGCTCCAGGGCCCCGGCCCGGCGGCGGACACGAACAGCCAGAGAAAGCAAAAGAGGATCGCGAGCTCGCCGTGATTGAGGATCGGCCAGAAGCCTCCCGGGGCGTGGCCCATGAAGTACGCGACCGCCATCTCGCCCGACAGGAGGAAGGCAACCGGGCGAGTGAAGAACCCGACGAGCAGGCAAAAACCCCCGAACACCTCCAGGATGCCGGCGATGCCGGCCAGAGACCCGATCGCTGCGGTGCCACCTCCGGGCATGACCGCGGCCGGGAACGCGAACAGCTTGGCGGACCCAGGCTCGATGAAGAGAAGGGCGGCCATGATGCGCATGATGCTGAGGAGATAGGGCGCCCAGGAGCGCCAGCGACCAAGAAGACCGGAATCGTTCATGAGCCCTCCGGCAGGCAGCGTAGCAAATCGGCGCCCGCCCGGTTACCCAGATTGCATCCGACGAGCCCGTCGTATGGTCAACCGGATGACACCCTAAGTCATTCCGCGGGTGCCTGATGCTGCTGATCCTGCCTCATCGCCGGTAAACAGCCGCGTGAGCAGCCGCTCGGATCGCCTCCAGGGCCTTCTGATGGCCTGGCGAGAACCGCTTGGACTCAGTGGCTTGCACGTTCTCAATTGATTGCAGGAAAAGCGCCCAGCCATCCGTGAGCCCGTTGAGACATCCGAATCCGTCTCTCAACGTGGCGGCGGCTTGCGGGTGGCCTCCAGCCTCCAGCGTGGCAATTAGATCGCGTACCGCCTGAAAGAACTCCTCGTTCGAACGAAAACCGGTCATAGGGCTTGTCGTCCAGCATGCAAAGTCAACCGCCGCCGGCGGACGACGCCTAGCGCCGCCGGCGAGGTGTCCGGGTTGAGCGACGGATCAGATGCCTACGCTCGCTTGATGAGGCGCAAGAGGAAAATGAGCACAACTGCGCCGATGGTTGCAACAATGACGGCGCCGAGCAGGCCCCCACCCGCGGACACACCAAGAGACCTGAACAGAAACCCTCCGAGCAACGCGCCGAGCACACCCACGACGATGTCGCCAATGACGCCGAAGCCGCCACCTTTCACGAGCTGCCCCGCCAGCCACCCTGCCACCAACCCGATCAGGATGAACCATACGAATGCCATGATTTCCTCCTCCCTCGAAGGACTCGACTATACACCTCAACCAGTGGATCGGAGTCCAGCCAAGCAGACCCGCAGGCGCGGCTCCCGCAATCGCCGGGCAGGCCAACCGGGCTCAAGGGCACGCATGCCGCTACCCCGTGGTATGGGACTGGACCTGCCGACGGAACTCGAGAGGTCTGGCGATGCCCTTGAACGGCTCCTTCGTGCCGCCCGTGCCGACGATGGTGACGGTGCCATAGTTGAGCATTCGGCCGAAAACGCCTTGCTCGACGCCGATCGTCTCGACCTTGGAAAGCAGAAGCTCGAGCGTATGTCGGCGGACTACGCCTGTCTTGACCAGGACCCTCTTGTCGGTGATGGCGAACTCCGACGACTTGAGGCGGACATACCGGGGAAGGCCGACGATCACGGCGGCCACCACGAAGAGAACGCCGAGCACGATGAGAACCACGAGCGCCGTATTGCTGAAGCCAAAAGCGACAAGGAGGGCACCCACTACGCCAAGAAACGCCGGGGTCACGAAGATGATGGGATGCAGGTGGGTACGATAGGTGACCGTCTCACCTGGAAGCAGGTTCTTGTCGACGTATCCCATTGGTCCCTCCTCCTGAATCCGTCCCGTCCTGCTTTGGTGCGGCTGGCCGATTGTAGCCGTTCCGATTGGAAGCGCGAAACGAAACGGGCGATGTCGCCTTTGGCCGCGCCGCGTGAAGCGCGAAAGTGGCTGGTGCAGGAGGTCCGCGTCGCGCGTGCCGTGCGGAGCGCCGTCACCGTCCTGGCGCCGGTTGGATGCCAGCCTTCGGCCTTCCCAACGCAATCGACATGCTGGAGCCGCAAACGAACTCCTCACCGCGACGCACACGGACATTGGCTTCGGCGCGATTCTCCTCCAAGTTCACGTTGATTGTGTAGGCAACCGTGAGGTCAACAGCGGAGAAGCTCCCCTTTGCCAGCTCGCCAGGAAAGACAACGAGCCGCTCTTGGCCATAGATGACTTCGGTCGGAGGAGGATAAAGGAGAGAAATCACGACGATGAAGGCGGGCTTATCGCTACGGTCGCCGGGGACGAGGGTGGGCTCGTCCTCCGGGTAAGGGTTAACTGAGACGAGGATGAGCAGATTGGACGGCGCCGAAGCGGGTTGCGTGCCTGCCGCTGGGAAGCCCAGCAGCACAGCAGCGATCACCGCGAGCCATCAGAACCTCCTCATGGCTGACCTCTCTTTCCACCACATTTCACCGTGCAACCTCTGCTGATCCTCGGCGGCCAGCCCCCGTGCTTCAGCGGGGCAGCGGGTGAAATGCAGCAACTGCGCACCCCGCCATGATGAAGATATCCAACGTTTCCAATCAAGCCAAGCCGTCGGCGTGGCGGCTGCAACCGCTGGTCAGACTGCACCACTACAAGGGTCCGCACCCGCAGATGGAGGGTTGCTCCAGAGGCCACGCTTCGCCTCCTTGGCAAGGCGTTGGGCTTCCTGCAACTTGACTTCGACGAGGTGACGGGGACAGTAAACGACCAGCCCTTCCGCAATCATGTCAACCCCCACGTCCGCCCCGGCTACGAGCACCGAGCCTATGGGCACCTTGCCACCCTCCACGTAGCCTCTGATGCGGATCTGCACGTGTTTGCCGACGAGTCGTTCACGCAGCATCGCCGTGGCACGTTGCGCCAGCGGAGGCAGATCGCGCGAGACACGAATGCCGTCGAGCCTGAACGCCTGGGAACTTGCCCCGTAGACAACCACTAGTGAGTCGGCACCGCGAACCTCCGTCACCCGCCCCTCCCGTGCCTCCTTGCGCCAGCGCGACAACATGAACGGGTGAATGTCCAGAGCGTCCGCAACATCCTGGACCTGCACACCCTCGATCTGGCTCAGCTTCGCCGCCTTGAGCTTGAACTCGGCGCTGTACCGGTGAACCTTCCTCGGCCCCTTGATCCTCGCCATCCTGACCCCCCTCAAGCGTTAGGTCAGAGTGTCTACTTTATCGGGGCAACTTCTGCGTCCGCTCCAGCGAGTTGTTAGGCAGCCGAAGAGGGCGGCACGGAGATCCGACGTCTGAAAACGTAGATCGCCCAGCCCAGTGTCTCTCGACCCCAACGAAGGTACGCTGCCCTCTCCTTGGCTACTCGGCGCAAGAGCTCCGGCAGATCCGGGTCATCCGGGTGTGAGCGCGCATACTCGACCGTAGCGTACCACTGCAGTCCTTCGTATCTGTCCCAGTCGTCTTTGTTGCTCACAAGAGTGTGGACGAGATCGAGCCCCAGCTGCTCCCCCACCTCGACGTTGCCAGCGTGCGTCCCGAACGCCTCCCTCGCGTCTCCGGAGGCCTGAAGGTACTCCTCAGATGGCTCGTGCAGCCAGTAGGGCTCGCCCGCGATCACCCAACCACCGGGCACGACCATGCGCGTCAGCGCATCTAGAGTGCCAGCGTGCCCCCCAAAGACCCAGCTGGCGCCAATGCAGGAGGCTGCGGCGAAGCTGTGAGGTTCGTCCGGCCTGAATTCGGCGCCGTTCATCTTAAGGAAGACGGCCTGCGCACTGGGTGCCTGTGCGCTGAGCCTCCTCTCGGCTTCCGCAACGAAAAACGGTGAGAGGTCGATGCCCACGCAGGAGACCCCGTAGGCCTCGGCCAGGCGCGTCAGGAATTCGCCCTTGCCGCAGGCGATGTCGACCACGCGCACGCCGACAGGAAGCCGCAGCAGTTCCACAAGGTGGCCCAGTTTCTCCTCGCTCGTGGGATTGCAGATCACATGCTCGCGATGGGTGATGTCGTAGAACTTCCACGTGTCCACAGTTCAGCTCCTCGGCTGCCTAGACATCATGACTTCCGGTGCGAAGCGGGGCTGACCCCCGGCAGATTCGCGGGTTGGCCGGGTTGGGGCCAGAGCCGCATGCTGGAGTCCAGCGGATACTTCAAACCGGAGGTCAGCCATGCGCAAGGCTACTACTCTTTTCGTCGGTCTGGACGTCCACAAGGACTTCATCAGCGTCGCGCACGCCGAGGCGCAGCGCACCGATCCGCCCGTGTTCGTGGGATCGATCGGGAGCCGGCAGGCGGACATCGACAAGCTGGTTCGGAGGCTCCGCTCCACGACCGCGCAGCTCGTGTTCGCCTACGAAGCCGGCCCCAGCGGCTACGTGCTCCATCGGTACCTGACGGCGAAGGGTCTCGACTGTCGGGTCGTCGCGCCGTCGCTGATCCCAAAGCGCCACGGCGACAGGGTCAAGACCGACCGGCGGGACGCGGTCGAGATCGCGCGCCTGCTGCGCTCGGGCGACCTCACGAGCGTCTGGGTGCCCGGTATCGAGGACGAGGCCGTCCGGGATGTGTGCCGGGCGCGCGACGCCGCGCGCGTCACCCTCAAGGCCGCCAAGCTCCGCCTGAAGTCGTTCCTTCTGCGCCTCGGCCTCCACTACACCGGCCGCGCCACCTGGACCGACGCCCATCGTCGCTACCTCGCCAGGGTCGTCTGCCCGACGCCGGCTCAACAGATCGTCTTCCAGGAGTCACTCCACGCCGTCGACGAGCAGGTGCAGCGCCTGGGCCGCCTCGAGCACGAGCTTCTCGAGCTCGCCCCGCACTGGCGCCTGTATCCAGTCGTCGAAGCTCTGCAGGCCCTGCGCGGCGTGCAGTG
>MEKI01000099.1:2319-3707 GCA_001766905.1 Acidobacteria bacterium RBG_13_68_16 | reverse complement strand
CCCGCCGCCAGGGCGGGATCACCAAGACCGGGAACGGCCGCGCCCGTCGCGCGCTGATCGAGGCCGCCTGGGCCTATCGCTACAACGCCAAGGTCTCCGAGCAGATCCGCAAGCGCATCGAGACGCTCCCCAAACCCATCCAGGCCATCGGCTGGAAAGCCCAACTCCGCCTGTGCACGCGCTTCCGCCGGCTCACCTCGCGCGGCAAACACCCCAACATCGCCGTCACCGCCATCGCGCGCGAGCTCCTCGCCTTCATGTGGGCGATCGCCAAGGAGGTGCCACTGAAAGCCTGAAACAACCAATCACTCCCAGGCGTCCGGCTGAGGCGCGACCCCGGTCATGGCGCAACCCTCGACGGCGTTACGAGGCGGCTGCGGCCGACCCTCGTGCCTAGAGTGAGGAAGGCGCCCGACGGAGCAAAGTACGGTGGTAACCAACCCACGGATATCAGCAGGATCAACCGTCGGCTGTACTGGCCCCGCCTCTGCCCGGACCCTGGATCTCAAGGAGGCCTCGAGGAGGTAGAACGAAACGCCCCACCTCACTTGACAGCCGAAGTCATATCAACGCCCGGTTTCAGCGACGGCGCGGGTAACGGACCCTGCCGCCGCCTGGTGTGGTTCATGACACCAGAATAGATCACGAGAGCCGCCACCGGTACCAGCGCCGTTGGCTGCAAACCGTTGTTAGCTGGCCCTTGACATATGCAGACAACGTACATACACTGAATCGGTGAGCTATGAGTGGGACCCGGCCAAAGCACAGGCCAACCTTCGAAAGCACGGCATCGATTTCGCCGACGCCGCTCTGGTCCTGGAAGACGAGCAGGCCATTACCGTGCCAGACGAAGCCACTACCTCGGAGGAGCGATTCATTACTGTGGGCAGGGACCCATTGAGCCGGGTCCTTGTGGTGGTGTACACCTGGCGAGCGGACAGCATTCGCCTGATCTCCGCCCGCAAGGCAACCCGCCGCGAACAGCGGCAATATGAGGAAACGTGATGAAGAAAGAGTACGACTTCGGTGGCGGCAAGCGCGGACCGGTGGTCACGACCCATTCGGGCAAGACCCGCATCACCATCCGCCTCGACAACGACATCCTCGCGTGGTTCAGGGACCAGGTTCACCGCGCGGGTGGCGGCAATTACCAAACCCTCATTAACCAGGCCCTCCGCGAGCACATGAGCACGAAACAGGAGGCCCTCGAGGCCACGCTGCGCCGCATCATCCGTGAGGAAATTAGAAAAGCCAGCTAACGCCGCGCTTCACCGACACGCCGGCTGACCTTTCAGACTTCGGCATGGCAGGACGATGAACCGAGACAGCCCGCCGCACAAGCACACCGGCCGGCGTAACGCTGCAAGCGCTTGTTAGACGGCGGGCCA
>MEKI01000099.1:175-2305 GCA_001766905.1 Acidobacteria bacterium RBG_13_68_16 | reverse complement strand
ATCCACACTTGTAGGTCCGCGACACGCCGGTATCGCTAATCGCCACGCTTATGAGCATGCCGGCTATAGACCCGCATCGATCGCACTTCCAGGGACCTGGATGAAGGGCGCGATCACGCGATCTCTGGAGATGCTGCTTTTCCTGCAAACTCAGTCGACGGCAAGTGGTGCCCTCGCGGATATACGCCCTTCCGTCGTACTCATGGTACGGAATGCTTCTGTGGCGCGTTGCACTGAGGACCACGAGCACTTTGTTGCTGACCTCGGCAAGCTCGATGACGGCCTGGATAGGGGGATCAAAGCGTGCTCCGACGTGTTGGGCGAGGGATCGTTGCGCTTGATCGAGGTCCCCTTGCTCGACTCCAACCACGGACCCATCAGGCGCGACGCCAAAGATGACCATCCCGCGCGCCGGCTCCGCGTTGATCATTCCGTCGAGTGCCTCAAGCCCTTCGCGCTGAAGGCTGAGCGACCGCTTGAATTCGACGCTTTGCGACTCAACCCGGCTGACCAGTTCTTCAAGGGTCACGGGCTCAGGCTACCTCTTTGTCCTTCGTCCGTCCGTCTAACGCCGCGCTTCAGCGGCACGCCGGATGAGTTGCAGGGATTCGGCATGGCACGATGATGAACGGAGGCCCGCGCGGCGCGCAAGCACGGCCCCCGGCGTGCCTACTGCAAGCGCCTGTTAGATGGCGACCTCACCGTGATAGAGCGTCCCGCCACTTCGTTAGAAGCGGCATGAGGTTCGCGAACCGAGCTGCCTGTGGGGCAAGTATCTCGTGCAACACGTTTGCCATTGGATACGACCCGTCGGGATCGACGCCGAGACTTGAGATCACATCGACCGTTTGCTTGGCTTGACGCGTTGGCGCACCGAGAGACCACTCGGAACTGTGTTTCCAGTAGTTGGCAGCGGCATTCATAACCTGGGCAACGGATCGGCCCGTCCGATGCTTCGGACCGAATGCCAGAGCCTCACTCTTCTTGCCCTTGAGCCGGCTCCGGCTGACCACTGCAACTGCATACGTTTGACATGCAACGAAACCAAAACCAGTGATGTACTCCAGCGCATCAAAGATTCCGAAGGAATCTGGATCTTGGCTTGACTTGGCATCTTCATCCAAGCGTGCAAGGCTCGCGTCGACCAACGCAACCGCAGCCCTAAGAAACTCCAGATCAAAGTCGAAAATCATGGTCTGCGTCTGGGGCGCTCCCCTCGCCATCTAACGCCAATTAGACGTACTAAGGGAGAGCGGTGACGCGGCTGCGGGGGTCGCCTAAGCCCAATTGAGCGATCGTCGGTCACGCGACGCACCTCCTTCTCTCAGCACGAGGTTCGGTCCTTCAGAGACCGTGCGCCTCCCGAGATATGCGTACCTGTTGGTTCGCCTAAGCTTGGCGCGGGTTCGTAAGCGTTCATAACCCATCGGCCGGGCTCACCACGCCCCGGCCCCCACGGTTCAGGACGTGCGTGTAGATCATCGTGGTGCTCACGTCGGCGTGACCGAGAAGTTCCTGAACCGTACGGATATCATAGCCCGCTTCCAGAAGGTGCGTCGCGAACGAGTGGCGGAACGTGTGACACGCGACCGGCTTGCTGATTCCCGCCGACAGCACGGCCTGGCGGACGGCCTTCTGCAGCGCACGTTCGTGGGCATGGTGCCGGCGCTCGGTTTCTGAGACGCGGTCGTGGTACCTGGACGCAGCCGGGAAGACCCACTGCCACCCCCATTCCCGGTCGGCGTTCGGGTACTTGCGCGCCAGGGCGCCCGGCAGGGCAACCCGGCCGAACCCGGCGCGGAGGTCGGCCTCGTGAAGGCTCTTCACCTGTTCGAGATGTGACGAGAGGAGGCCGTTCGCCGAGCGCGGCAGCACCGTGACACGGTCTTTTCCGCCCTTGCCCTCACGCACCGTGATCTGGTTGCGTTCCAGGTCAAGGTCCTTGACCCGCAACTGTAGGCACTCCATCAGGCGCAGACCGCCTCCGTAGAGGACCATCACCATGACTTTCTTGTCGCCGCGGAGGTTGGCGATCACGGCCTTGACCTCGTCCCGCGTGAGCACGACCGGGAGGCGCACCGGCTTCTTCGCCCTGACAATCCCCTCCAGCCACTCCACCCGGCTCCCGAG
>MEKI01000099.1:0-142 GCA_001766905.1 Acidobacteria bacterium RBG_13_68_16 | reverse complement strand
CGCCTGGTTCTGCGTCGAGGCACTGACGCGGCTTCGCGTTGCGAGACTCGAAAGAAACGCCGTGATCTCCGCTTCCCCCATCTCTCTGGGATGTCGCAAGGCGTTGAACCGGATGTAGCGCCGGATCCAGCCGACGTAGGCT
>MEKI01000098.1:4902-7015 GCA_001766905.1 Acidobacteria bacterium RBG_13_68_16 | reverse complement strand
TGATGGGTCAGGTCTCGGGGATCATCTTCATCTTCTGCATGGACGCGTTCAAGTCGCCGGGTGGCGTCATGACCGGCTCTATGCTCGCGCTCATCGCGCTCACCGCCGTAAGCGTCATCTTGGCCACTATGCTCAAAGAATCACCCATCGCCACCTTGAGTCGCTAGTCCCCGCCCCAAAACCATATCCCGGCGTTGGGCTCGCTGCCCCATTCCCAGGACTTCCCCATCTGCCGAAGAATGTCGGCGGTTGTCGCCAGGGACGCGAACGCGTAGATCAAGCTAAGAGTAGCTGTCTTCTCACTGCGACCGACGAGACCCACGGCAACGGCGCTGGCAGAGCCACCCAAGCGTGCTTCGGACGGTGCTGCGCGGTGGCCCGTGAGTTCTGTGCTAAGGCTGGTCGGGACGGCGGGATTCGACCGCGCGGGGGCAGGGCGGGTGGCGCGACGCGGGCTGCAGGACCTGCGCCCGGAGCCGTGGAGGGCTGGGCGGCGGCCGTGCAAACTGGCCGACAGCGCGCGGTTGGCGACCCCGCAACCCGCGACCCCTTGACCCCGTGGGAGAAAAGGGGCGAGATAACCCCGGGAGATGGCCGGAGACAGGCGGCGACATCGCGTCATGTGTGGAGTCGAAGCCATGCGGCTTCAGTCCGACAGAAAGACTACGCCAGCGGTTACGAAGTCTATGACGGCGAACGTGACGCTCAAATGACCTCTGGTGCTCGAAAGGCTGCTCGCCACGGCGTAACTTCAGCCTGCCTCCCACAGAGTGGCAAGGCCCCTGAACGCCCCTAGGACTGTGAGTTTGGAACGCCCGGCGCGTGGCCTCTCCCACTAAGCCGGGTACTAGTTAAGACGTTCCTATCGCGACTCTCCCTTTGGCTCTGGCGTAGTGGCGCCGCGCTTTCGTGCGGTTGCCGCAGACTGTCATGTCGCACCACCGTCGGGAGCGGTTCTTGCTGCGGTCAAGAAACAGCCAGGCACACCTCTCACCTTCACACTCGCGCACCCGGTCGAGCTCACCGGAGATGAGCAGCTCCGCCGCGGAGAGCACCGCCGGCCAGAGCACCCGGTCGAGGTCGGGTGGATGGTGCTCCGGCCAGCCCCAGGCGAATCTGCCCCCGCGAAGGTCCACGCGCCGCGAGGCGAGCGCCCTCGCGAGTGCCGCATTGAGCTCTTTGATTGCGGAAGCGGGTGGGGCCTTGCGCCCCGCCACCGCCGAGAAGACGCGAAAGATTGCCTCGCGCGCTCGGCGCGCGCGGTCCAGAGCCTGCGCGGCCGCCCGGGGATGGCGCTTGGCCGCCCAGCGCAACACCTTCGCCGTCGAGCCGGGGACCACCCCAGTCTGAACCCCCCAATCCACAATGTCGCCAAAGCTCCGGAGAAGCTCGCGAGCCTCGGGTGTAGGCCGGTTGTCCACGGTGTTCGCCAAGTCCAGACAGAGTCGCCCACCGCTGATCTCGAACAGGTAGCCTTTCGGTGTTTGAACACCGCCACGTCGCACGGTTGAAGCGTCGTCGCTTGCCGCCTTCTGTCCCGCCATTAGGCACCTCCAACGTCCCGGTCACGCGCGAGCGGTGGTGTCGCTCGGCGGACGGGCAACGACATTATAACCTACAAAACCTCCTTGACACGTTAGAGACAGCAACCTATGATTGTAACCTTCGTACCATTTATTGGAGGTTATGTATGCTCACAAGAAACGATTCCCGCCTGACGTTCCCTCCTGCAGTTGTATCTCGTCGCGCGGTGAATGGGCGCTGCGGGCTCCGACTCAGCCTCGCGACCCTCCTCCTACTCCTCCCCATCCGGACGGCAGCCGATGGCTTCCTTGCCTTGCCGGCCGTGGACGACCGCCTTGACCTCCGTGCCGCCCTGCTGCCCGAGGGATGGGCCGGGGCTCTGCAGATCGCGACTTTCTGGCAGACTGCGCCGGTAGAGGAGGCGGAGCCGCCAGTACGAACGATGGGCTACCTGGTGCGCGACGCCGATGCCTTGTACGTCGCGTTTCACCTCGAAGACCCGAGGCCGGAGGAGATTCGAGCGCCCTTCGGCGACCGCGACGCGGTACGCTCGGATCAGGACTTTGTGCAGGTAGAGATCGACGCGGAA
>MEKI01000098.1:3622-4882 GCA_001766905.1 Acidobacteria bacterium RBG_13_68_16 | reverse complement strand
CCTGTACCGTGCCAACCCGCGCGGCGTGCAGACCGACGGCGTTTTCTCCGAAGCCACGCAGCAGGATGACCTGGCGCCGGACTTCACCTTTGAAACTTTAACTCGCATTACCCCGGGAGGTTGGGTGGCTGCGTTTCGCATCCCCCTTGTGGAGCTGGGAATGCCGAAGCGCTCCCGTGGCGAATGGCGGGTGATGCTGTTCCGGAACTATCCGCGGGCGAACACATACCAAATGGCCTCGGCACTCGTGCCACGCGGGTTAAACTGCTGGCTTTGCCACGCCATGCCGCTTGCCGGAACCTCGGGGATCGCTAGTCGCCCGCTCCTCGCCGTCACGCCCTACCTGGTCGCGTCCCGGGCCAGCCCCGGTATGCCGGCGGGGGGCACGGGCTCTGCGTTGGAAGGCGGACTTGACCTGCGATGGCAGCCCTCTGCGGGAACCGTAGTGGAAGCGACGGTCAACCCGGACTTCTCCCAGGTCGAGGCGGACGCACCCGTACTGGACATCGGCGCCGCCTTCGCGCTCTTGTATGCCGAGAAGCGGTCGTTCTTCATGGAGGGGGTCGAACTCCTCACGACACCAATTCCAGTCGTCTACACCCGTAGCGTGACCGCCCCGTCCTTCGGCCTGCGGACCAGCGGCACTCTTGGGACCACCTCCTACGGGGTCCTGATTGCCCGCGACGACGGTGGCGGCAGCGTCTTGATCCCCGGCCCCACCTCCTCCAGGTTCGTGCCGCAGAACTTCGCCTCCACGGTCTTTCTCGCCCGTGCCCGCTGGGAGCCCAAATCCATGTTCACACCGGGCCTGATGCTGAGCGCGCGGGAGGTGGAGGGGGGCGGGTACAACCGCGTCGTGGGGCCGGACATCCAGTGGCGTCCCGGACCCTCCGACCGGATCGCCGCTCAGTTCCTCCTCTCCAGCACACAGGAGTTCGTTCGCCCAGGTCTCGACCCCACCTTTGACGGGAAGCACCAAGCCTCGCATGCCTTTGCGTTCAGTTGGGACCACACGACCAAGGGGCCTGGTTTCTCCCTCGAAGCGAACGAGATCGGCGCCGGTTTTCGCGCCCACAACGGGTTTGTGCCCCAGGTCGACAGGCGGGGCTGGAGCGGCAGCGCCTGGTACCGTTTCTACCCCGGCGGCTGGTTCACCCAGCTTGAGCCCGGGGTGGCGGCCGAGCACAGTCGGGACCTCCATGGACAGCTCCTGAGCAGCGCGCTCGTCGGCCGCCTCAGGTTCCAGGGCCAGCGCGGCCT
>MEKI01000098.1:3510-3616 GCA_001766905.1 Acidobacteria bacterium RBG_13_68_16 | reverse complement strand
CGCCCTCGAGGTCCACACTCACGAGCACCAGCGCACCGCTGACCGCGTCCTAGAGGTCACTCATGCCGTGCTCACAATTAGCGCCCAGCCGGGCCGTCGCCTCCCG
>MEKI01000098.1:2746-3500 GCA_001766905.1 Acidobacteria bacterium RBG_13_68_16 | reverse complement strand
CGTACGCTTTTTCCGTGAGCACTCTTCTGCGCTTCTTGGCACAGTACGAGAGGGTGAGCCGTGATCCGACGCTCTACCGCCTCCCGGTGCCACGGAACGAAGGGGCCCTCGGTATGAGCCTCCTCTTCACGTGGCGCCCGACGTTGCGAACGGTTGTGTTCCTCGGCGTTGGCGACCGCCGCCTGCTCGACGAGGACGGTAGCCTCCTACCTCCGGGGCGCCAGTTCTTCGCCAAGGCGTCGTACGGGCTGTAGCCGCGCGGGAGTTCGAGTGGGAACAGCCATCTCGGCCGGAGCGCGAGCATGCACGCCTTCCCATCAGCCTCGAGAAACAGTGGTATCTACCAGCGCACGGAGGTTCCGCCCGATGACGGGCTCGGCATAGGGCTGTCCGAGCTCGTCCAGCTTCGCGCGAATCGCGTCCCACTGGGGTCCGCTGTGGTCGCCGGAGTCCGCGAGCAGTGCCTGTGTCTCCTCCCGCGTGAAGAGAACGCCCGTGCTCTCCAGCTGGAGCTCTGGGTTGGCAGGGCAGCAGCGCTGGCAGAGCAAGCAGCCGACGAGGCAGTGATGCGCCCAGCTCGGGACCCAGGGAGGCCACGATCCGGGGTTCTCGTTGGCGAAGGTCAGGCACCGCTCGGCGCGCAGGAGCAGACGATCGTCGGCGATAGCGCCGGTGGGACAGGCCGAGAGGCACGCACCACAGCTCGCACACTCCGGCAGCAGCGAGGGCTTGCGCGGCCGCCAGCCCTTGGGCA
>MEKI01000098.1:520-2740 GCA_001766905.1 Acidobacteria bacterium RBG_13_68_16 | reverse complement strand
GTGAAACGTTGGTCAGGTAGCCGAAGAGCTGGAAGTAGCTGCCGATGCCACGTACGTAGGTGATGTTGTTCAGGCCGTACCGCACAAGCCCTAGGCATGCCGCGAGAAGCTTGAGCGGGGCCGCGACGCGCTCGACCCGAGCGCCCGGGAGCCCGTGCTCCTGCAGGTCGCGCTCAAGGTCGTCGGACAGGGGATAGTAGCGGACGTACGTCGGTGGGAGGACCGCCTCGATGCGGTCCTCGTTGAGGTCGAAGGAAACCATGTGCGCGGGGCGGGGCTTCACCACGACCACGACCGTGGTCAGTCCCCGCTTGCGCGGACCCTCGCCGACGCTCAGCGAGGCGAGCTCACCCTGGAAAAGCACTTCGTTGAGCTCACGCGAGGCGCGGCGTGTGCCGATCTCCTTCAACACTGTCTCCACCAGCTCCAGGGGACCCCACCCGACCCGGCAGCCGCGCTCCGCGGCCCACGTTTGCAGCCTATTGATCATGGTCGCCTCCCTCAGGCACCCGGCGCGGCGCCGCCGGGCGGGCTGTGCGGGACCGTCGTAACCCCCAATCTACTTGTTGGGGGTTATCCGCACACCCTAGGTTGCCGCCACCTGAAAGTCAAGATCGCCGATCGTGGCCCTTCGATCGGAGCGTCACGGGTGTGGACCTGATTAGCTTAGACGCGCGGAACCACCGTGGCAGAGAGCGGTCGGCTCGGCGCCCTTGCGCAGCGTGTCCCCTTGGCACGGGGGATACAGCGCGCAGGTCGGCCGTCTTACTCACCTCGCGGGACCGGAGCACGGGCACCGTGAAATGCTCGGGCGGGAAATCGGTCAGGGCCTAATCGAGTCCTCCGGCCGGCTACCTGTGTTGTGGTCGCGTCCTTCCGGCCGGTGTGGCAGGAGGGTGGCCGCCGACCCCGGGTCTAGGTCAGTACCGGCTCTGCTCGGCGGTAAGGTGCGAGACCTCGTCGGTCCAGTCGCAGAAGGTGAAGCCCGTGCGCTCGACGGTCACACGGCCATGAGAGGCGAAGACCACGTCGCTTTTGGCAGAGAATGCGAGCGGGAGCGGGATCTCGATAGGGTCGCCCTGGACCCAGATCTTCCAGCGCTCCGCGTTGCTGGTAGCGTCCAGACGGCGCCAGGCGTCTCCAAGCCACACTTCGACCGTGCCGTGGAGAAAGGAAATGTCGCGGGGCACACCGCTGCGAGGGTTCCGCCAGGCACGGATGGAAACCCGGTCGAAGGCGAGGCGCGCCGGGATACCCGTGGCGCGGCTCAGTGCAGTCAGCAATACGCTCTTGTTGTAGCAGTAGCCGTTGCCGGCCTGGAGTACGGCCGATGCCCTCATCCCGCCGTAAGGCCCCTCGCCGATACGGTCGCGCACGAACTCGAAGAGGGCGCGCATCTTCGCGGCGGGATCGGTGAGGCCTTCCGTCAGCTCCTGCGCCTTCGTCAGCACCAGGGGATGGCTGGAATCGACGCTGACGCCTGGTCTGACCTCGCAGG
Organism: Acidobacteria bacterium RBG_13_68_16; assembly: GCA_001766905.1. Taxonomy (GTDB): domain Bacteria; phylum Acidobacteriota; class Thermoanaerobaculia; order Thermoanaerobaculales; family Thermoanaerobaculaceae; genus RBG-13-68-16. The sequence goes on along the minus strand of MEKI01000098.1, from coordinate 1,242 downwards.
CGCCGCTTGCGGGGGCGCCGGTTATGATGGGATCTCCCTTCAATCCGCCCATCGCGGGGCTCGGTGTCGCCTCGCCCACGCAGCGTCTCACCTCCGGCAAGGCGGACACGGCGCAGACCAGCACGCCTGCAAGTAGGAACCGGCGCGCGAGTAGACTCATCAGGTCTCCACGTGCGAACTAGGAACGAAGGTTTGCGAGCGCCCTGGGCGTGACCCAGGGCTTCCATAGTGGGTTCCTGGCTCGGACACCGTATCGGGGTAGGAGACATTGGGCGATCAGTTCTCGGTTGATGAGGAACACCAGGAAGAACATGACCTGGATTACGTATTGGTTGACCGTGAACCCCACTACGATTCCTCTGATGTCTCCGCCATAGAGGAGCGGGCCGACCGAGAGGTTTAGGGGGTCGATGACCATGAAGAGGATCGTCATCGTGTTGGCTGCCACCTGCAAGAACGGTTTGTCTAACTGGGAGAGCGTCTTCCTGATCGCAAACAGCAGGTATCCCAGGGCCAGGGTGACCATGTTGCTGGCCCCGGAGATGAAACCCCACTTGATGCCCACCCTTTGGGCAACTGGGGTCTTGTACGCGACCTCCAGTCCGAACGGGCGGATATGAATGGCCTCGTACTCATCGAACGCAGCGGCGAGCAAACCATGGCCCGCCTCATGGACGGCGGAGAAAACGAGGATCGCGAGGAAGAGCGCCGCATACCGTCTG
>MEKI01000098.1:0-471 GCA_001766905.1 Acidobacteria bacterium RBG_13_68_16 | reverse complement strand
GCGCCGGTTCCTCGCCTTCGCCCGGCCGGCCCCTCTTCTCCCGTAGGCAGTTCCCCACTACCCGGCTAACCTCCCTGTCCTTGCCTGGCCAGGTAGCTCCCCCGGAGCCAGCCCATGGTCCGGACGAGCTCCGGTGACTCGGCCTTGATGAAGTCCTGCACCTTTGCGCACTGTTCGAACTCGTCGCAGGCGGCGCAGTTCTGGATGGCGCGTTCCGTGGCGCACAGGCGGATCTTGCACTCGTAACAGTACTTGGCGAGGAAGTGCTGGTTGTGCGGACCGCAGCCGAGGCATACCCATTCGTGGGGCTGGTAGGCCCCTTTCCAGTAAGCGGTGGCCACGCGCTTGAGGCGCTCCTCGTCACCCTTCACGGTGCCCTGGAAGGCCGTACATTCGAGACAGTTGATGCCGCAATAGCCGATCATGGATTCCGTCCTTCGGGAGCCTGGATAACCTTCTATATCATATTCA
>MEKI01000097.1:9233-12130 GCA_001766905.1 Acidobacteria bacterium RBG_13_68_16 | reverse complement strand
ACGAGAAGGGAGAGGAGGTCACCTTCGAGGGCAGCGGCGAGTCCGGCAAGGAGGGTTTCAAGATCAAGACGGATAAGGGAACCATGGCGTTTGGCAAGTCGCAAGCCGAGGCGCCGCCGTCCTGGGTTCCTTCATACCCCGGGGGTACGGTATTGGCTTCCTCGAGAGAGACGACCGACGAGGGCTTCACGGGAACCTACACGTTCCACACGTCCGACTCCGGGGCCGCGGTGCTTTCCCACTACGAGAGCGAGTTGAAGGAGGCCGGCTTCGACGTCGAGCGAACCAGCACGGGGCAGGTAAGCGGGCTCGGAACGATCAACGCGAGGGGTAGCGACGGCAGGCAAACGGTCAACGTCATCGTCACCGGCCTCGCAGACATGACCCAGGTCGTGGTGCAGTACGCCTCCCGCGAGGGGGAAAAGGACTGAGCCCGGGAGGCCGAGGTCAAGGTTGGGGGCCGGCGGCCAATGCCGGCCCTCTTCGTGTCGGCGGGGATCAGTGCACCAGCATCGCGACCAGGGCGATGGCCGCCATGCCGCAGGCGGTCGCGAAGACGTCGCGCTTGCGGCACACGGGGACCATCACGGAGGGGAGCAGGTCGCTGGCACCAAGGTAGAGGAAGAAACCGGCCATGACCAGCAACAGGGTGCCGAGCTGGGTCTCCTGCAGCGCGAGAGCCATCCCCACTGCAAAGCCGATCAGCAGCAGGCCGGCATTGCCGGCCAATAGGCCAACCGCCTGAACCCGTCGGTGATGATGGCTGAGCACGAGCGACACGGTGGTGAGGCCGTCGGCGAACTTGTGCGCCGCGAGCGCCACGGCCACAGCGATGGCCGTGTGGGGTGACTCCCTCAACGCAGTCGCCAGCGCCAGCCCGTCCACGGCCGAGTGCACCAGCAGCCCGATTGCACCGTGCATCGCGAGCGGAGGGTGGACATGCTCCTCGGGGGGGCACTCGGCATCCATCCGGTGCGGGTGCGGGTGCAGGATGTGCAGTTTGTCGAGCAGCATGGTGGCCAGGAAAGCACACAGCACGACGAGCAGCTTGGGCTGCGGGTCCCCACCGGTCGCCTTGATCGCCGCCGGGATCAGCTCGAGCAGAGCCAACCCGACCAGCGTCCCGGCCGAGAACGAAAGCAGCATGCGAGAGTGGCGCTCGAAGCGGAGAGGCACCGCACCGCCGGCAAGGGTGGAGGCGAGCACGGCGAGCAGCAGCACGGCCCCGACCAGGAAGGTCATGGGCGCATTCTAGCCATGCCGACCGGGCGGGTACAATCGCGGCGTGGCGGACGAAGTTCGTCTCGATGTGTGGCTCGACGTCGCCTGCCTGGCGAAGACGCGCTCTCAGGCGAAGGAGCTCTGCGACGGCGGCAAGGTCGAGGTGGGGGGCGTGCGCGCCAAGGCGCACCGCATGGTCCGGCCGGGCGACCGAATCCACGTCTCGCTCGGGCCGGGGTTCCGGCGCGAGGTCGTGGTCCGGGAGGTGCTCGAGAGCCACGTGCCCAAGGGGCGGGCGCGCGAGCTGTACGAGGACGTCACACCGCCGCCGAGCCCCGAGGAGGTCGAGATGAGGAGGCTGGAACGGTTCGCTCCGCCACCGGCCCCTCCGCGAGGCAGCGGCCGGCCCGAGAAGCGCGCACGCCGCAAGATGGACCGGATGCGAGGGCGGTAGGCCACGACCTCTCTGGCTTGAGGCTCAAAGTGGGGAGAACCTCTACTTCGTCGCGCGGGCGGTGAACCACGCCGCGGTCTTCTTGAGGCCGTCCTCCAGTGCCGTCCCGACGCGCACGCCGAGCTCGCGACCCAGCAGCGCCGAGGTGATGACCGAGCGTCGCTGCTCGCCCTGCTTTGCCGGCCCGTGACCCGGCGGGCGGGTCACCCCCACAGCGGCCGCAAGTAAGCCGTACAGTTCCACGACGCTGGTCTCACGGGCGGTGCCGACGTTGTAGATTCCGAAGCCCGGTCTCCCGAGCGCGGCGAGGTTGGCGGCCACGACGTCGGCGACGTACACGTAATCCCTAGTCTGGAGTCCGTCCCCGTTGATCAGCGTTTCCCGCCCCGCGAGGAGCCGGTCCAGAAAGATTGCGACCACGCCCGCCTCCCCGTGAGGGTTCTGGCGCGGGCCGTAGACGTTGGCGTAGCGGAGCGCGGTTGCAGCGATGCCGTACTCCTCGTGGTAGAAGTAGAGGTAGCGCTCCACCGCGAGCTTGGCGACGCCGTACGGCGACAGCGGCCGCGCCGGATGCTCCTCGTCGGCCGGAAAGGTTTCTTGCTCCCCGTACATCGCTCCGCCGGTGGAGGCGAAGATAACCTGCTTGAGGGAGCCGCTGCGGCCGGCCTCCAACAGGTTGAGGGTGCCGACGACGTTGACGCTCGCGTCATGCACGGGGTCGGCGACCGAGCAGCGCACGTCCATCTGGGCGGCGTGATGGACCAGCACCTCGACCCCCGCGTCGCGCACCAGCGAGGCGGCCTCCTTGGAGCGGATGTCGAGCTCGTGAAACTCGGCACCCGGAGGCACGTTCTCCTTGCGCCCCGAGGAAAGGTCGTCAACAATCAGGACGCGGTGGCCGTTGGCGAGAAACGCCTCGGCCACGTGGGACCCGATGAAGCCTGCGCCTCCGGTGACACATACGGTGCGAGAAATCATGGGGAAGCCCCTCTCCCGGCGGGCGCTCGAGACGCTCGCGCCACTCGACAGGGGATTCTACCAGCGCCCAACGCGCGCCGTGGCTCGCGACCTGCTGGGGAAGTTGCTCATCCGGCGGCTCCCCGAGGGTCTGGTCGCAGTTCGCCTCGTCGAAGTCGAGGCGTACCTCGGGGTGGTCGACCCTGCCGCCCACACCTTCGGCGGGCGGCGCACGGCGCGCAACGAGGTGATGTGGGGGGAGGGC
>MEKI01000097.1:8844-9131 GCA_001766905.1 Acidobacteria bacterium RBG_13_68_16 | reverse complement strand
CCGGTGTTCGGCGAACCGCTGATCGTCGCCCGGAGGAACGGTCGAACCGGGAGGCACCTTCTGGACGGTCCCGCAAGGTTGTGCCAGGGGCTCGCGATCGACCTCGACGCCAACGGCGCGGACCTCACCGCGGGCGATGCGATCTGGCTGGCCTCGGACGGGGTTTCCTGTCGGGCGGCCTGGGTGCGGCGCCGCCCGCGCGTCGGCGTGGCCTACGCGGGCGAGGCGGCGCGCTGGCCGTTGCGGTTCCTCCTCGATCTGGAGGCGAGTGTTTCTCCCCTGTGGGG
>MEKI01000097.1:8583-8705 GCA_001766905.1 Acidobacteria bacterium RBG_13_68_16 | reverse complement strand
CGGGTGCGACGGGGTCGGTCGCGGGATCGCCGTAGATCGGGTCGCCCAGCACCGGGTGGCCCAGGTAGGAGAGGTGGACCCGCACCTGGTGGGTGCGGCCGGTCCCGAGCTCCGCCTCCACC
>MEKI01000097.1:8474-8554 GCA_001766905.1 Acidobacteria bacterium RBG_13_68_16 | reverse complement strand
CCGCACTACGGTGTGGGCCGGCCGCCCACCGGTTCCCGGCGCCAGAGCCGCCCGGCGGGCGCCCAGACGTGGGCGGCCGA
>MEKI01000097.1:6446-8307 GCA_001766905.1 Acidobacteria bacterium RBG_13_68_16 | reverse complement strand
GTTGGGGTTGTGCTCGACCGCGTCGTCGGGCGCCACCATCGCACCCGGGTCGGTGACCACCACGCCGTTGACCAGCACATGACCGAGGAGCACCTCGCGCTTCGCGCGGGAGTAGGAAGAGGCCATGGCGACCTGCGCCGCCCGCCCGAGCCTGCGCGTGCCTCGCTCCACCGCACGAGGGTAACACCACGACGGCGTTCGATGTGGACAGCCTTGTGGCTTCCGGGGTAGGGTGACGACGATGAGCGACGGCGGCGTTGCGGCACAGGGGGTTGCCGAGCTGCTCGGCCGTGCCGTGAGCGCCGGGCTGGCGGTGGGGTGGGTCGGGCTCGCGGTGCGCGACGGGGAAGCGGGGATGTGCTGGTGCAACGGCGCGCGCAACGTCGGTGGAGCGCCTATCGAGCCGGACGTGCGCTACGACCTGGCCTCGCTCACCAAACCGCTGGCCACCGGCACGCTGCTCCTCCTGGCACAGCGTGACGGTCTCGACCTGGATGCACCACTCGCCGACCTGTTGCCGGAGCTCGCCGGCGCCCCGTGGGCCGCCGTCACGCTCCTGCAGTGCTCTACCCACAGCGGAGGGTTCCCCGCCTGGGCGCCGCTTTACGCGCCCCACGGGGCCTCGCGGGAGGGTTACCTGCGGGCCCTCTGCGAGCTCGCACCGAGCGCGCCGACCGGAAGGCGAGTGGAGTACTCGTGCCCCGGGTTCATCGCGCTGGGGCTCGCCCTCGAGCGGGCCGGGGGTGCCGACCTGGCGACGCTGTTCGCTGACCTCGTGGCGGTGCCCCTGGGAATCGGCGACGAGCTCTCCTTTGCGCCACCGGGCGGAACTCCGGTCGCCGCAGGCGAGAAGCGGTGGCTCGTGGAGGAGAAGCTGCTGGCGGAGCGGGGTCTTTCGGCGTCGCCGCCCTCGGGTCGGGGCGGCTCGATCGCGTGTGGAGACGGCAACGCCCGCGGCCTCGAGGGCGTTGCCGGCAACGCGGGACTGTTCGGTACGGCTGCCGCCGTGGCGCACCTTGCGGCGGAGTTCCTTCCGGGCGGCGGAGAGCTGCTGACCGCCGATGAGGCGGAGCTCGGGACGCGGGTCCGCACCCTGGGACTCGAACAGGCCCGCGGAATCGGGTGGCAGCTCGCGACCACGCCCGGGTGCTCGGCGGGCCCGGCGTTGCCGCCGAACGCCTTCGGCCATACCGGATTCTCGGGCACGTCGGTGTGGGTGGAACCCGACACGCGGGCGGTGCACGTGCTGCTGGGCAACCGTCTCCACCCTGGGGGGCGCACGCCTGATCTGCACCCGTTGCGGCGCCGCTTCCACCTGCTCTCGGGGCGACACCTGAGGGAAGGAGCTCGCGGCACCCGGAGCGGAGGATCGTGAAGCAACTCACGGTGACGCTGGTGCTGCTGCTCCTGTGCCGGTCGCTCGCGGCCCAGCAGACGCCGGTCCCACCCGAGCTCGCCAAGGCACGGCGCGACGTTCAGGAGCTGGAGGAGCGGCTGAGGAACCTGGAGCAGGTGAAGGCCGGGCTGAATCGCGAGCGCGAGGCCCTCGACCTCGAGCTGCGGGTGGCAGCGTCGCGGGTGCGCGAAGCCGAGGTTGAAAAGGGCGGAGCGGAGCGTGCCGCAGCGGTGGCGGCGCAGGCGGCCGAAGCCTCGCAGGTCGAGCTTCAACAGGCCGTGGAGAGGCTGCGGCTTCAGCTCGCTCTCCTCGCGGTCCTGGGACGCGCAGGCCTCGCCCCCCTGGTCCTGCACGCAGTCGGGTCTGGGAGGGACGTGCCGCACAGGGTCACCACGTCGCTGGCCCTTTTCAAAGAGGAGAAGCGCCGGCGCGACGAGGCGGCGGTTCTGATGGCGGGGCGCGAGG
>MEKI01000097.1:4984-6330 GCA_001766905.1 Acidobacteria bacterium RBG_13_68_16 | reverse complement strand
TCGATCGAGCAGGAGCGACGGTCCGGCGCCGTGAAGCTGGCCGGGGCGCAGGAAGCGGAAGAGAGGCTGGAGAAGCTCTGGGGCACGGTGACCCAGGCCGAGGCTTCCCAGGGAGCGGACATCCGCCTGCTCCGGGGAGGGCTTCGCTGGCCGCTCGCTCAGCCGCGCCTGCGCCAGGGCTTCGGCTCACATCGGGACCCGCAGTACGGCACCGTGACGGTCTCTCACGGAATAACGCTTGCCGGGACCCCCGCAGAGCAGGTGACGGCGGTGGCCACCGGAAAGGTGTCCTACGCGCAGTTCTTCAAGGGCTACGGCAACCTGGTCATCGTCCACCACGGCGGCGAGGTGTACTCCCTCTACGCGGGCCTTGCTAGTATGTTCGTGCGCGCGGGCCAGCGGGTCGGAATGGGGGATTCGCTGGGGAACGTTGGGCGAAACGCGGATGGAACCGGGAACGTGTACCTGGAGATCCGCGTCGGCCGGATCGCACAGGACCCCCTGACCTGGCTGAAGCCGGTCGGGAAGTGAGGTGGCGGTGAGGCAGCGTTGGCTTTTCCTGGCAGTATCGCTGGTCATAGTCGCGGCGATCGTGACGCTCGCGTCGGGTTCCGTCGGCGGTCCGGGCGCTGGCCTGTACCGCCTGGTGAGCATGTTCGGCCAGGCGGTTTCGCTGGTGAGGTCCTCGTACGTCGAGGACGTGCCGGTGGATGTGCTCGAGACGGGCGCGATGAGCGGGCTCGTGGATGCCGCCGACCCGGGCGGGCTCTACGTGCCGGACACGATGATCGAGGGCTATGGGCGGGTGCGAGCGAGGACCGCCCCGCCGTTCGGCGTGGTCCTCGGCCGACGTTCCTCATACCCGCTGGTCGTGCAGGTGATGGCCGGCTCGCCGGCGGCGAAAGCGGGAATCGTGCCCGGGGAGCTGGTGGAGCGGGTGGGCGCGGAGGCCGTGCGCGCCCGGCCTCTGTGGCGCACGTTGACCTTGCTGGACGCGGCCGAGCGCAAGGGTGACGTCAGCCTCGACGTGATTGATCGCCAGCTCTCGGGCAAACGGCCCGTTTCCCTCAAGGCCGCCGCGTTCGCGCCACCAACCCCGTCCGTCGAGGTGCAGGAGGGCGTGCCGGTCGTGCGGGTTCCGGTGGTTGACGCAGGTGCAGCGGCGATGCTCTCGCATGCCCTGCGGGCGCACGACGGAGTGACCTCCATTGTGGTGGACCTGCGAGGCGTCGCCCTCGGCACCCCCGATGGGGCGTTGAAGGTCGCTGCCGAGCTTGCGGGCGGGGATGTCCAGGTCCGCCTGGGCCAGAAGGACGGCAAGGAAGAGGCGCTGCGGGCGAAGGGTC
>MEKI01000097.1:4716-4958 GCA_001766905.1 Acidobacteria bacterium RBG_13_68_16 | reverse complement strand
TGTCAGGACGGGACCACGGTCGGGGCCGCCGAGCTGCTGGCCGTGGCACTGAAGGCACGTGGCGCGACGCTCGTCGGAGGCGACAGCTACGGCGACACCGGCCAGCGGCGAGGCTTGCACGGTGCCGGGGGCGAGGTGTGGCTGGCAACGACGTGGGGCCTGGACCCGGACGGGAAGCCGATCCTGGGAACCGGCCTCAAGCCGGACGAGCGTGTGAGAACGCGCAGGGGTGGCGACGCGGT
>MEKI01000097.1:3461-4709 GCA_001766905.1 Acidobacteria bacterium RBG_13_68_16 | reverse complement strand
CATCCCGGACGCGGCCGAGACGGTCCGCGACGTCGCCGGCCGCCACGGGTGCCCGCCGGGGAGGGTCATCGCCGAGGTCTCCCGGGATCGGCGAGGAACGCTCGTCTCCGTGACCGTCCACGCGCCACGGGGTTTCCCGGCCGAGCGCTTCACCCTCGACCTCGAGGCCACGGCGCACAACCTCGGAGGACGGCTCGAACCCCAGCCGCTGACCGAGAAGGGCGGGTACGGCCTGGCGAGGCTGGAGGGCGTCGTCGCGGGGACGCGCTGGCGCGTGCTCGTCCTGGGCGAGGAACCTCCGCCACGCGCCCCATCGCGGGCAGCGGGCGTGGCCCCAAGACCGGCGCGGCTCGCCATCGTGTTGGACGACGCGGGCGCTTCGACGGAGGTCGTGCCCGAGGTCGAACGGTTGCCCCTCGCCGTGGCGGTGGCGGTGCTTCCAAATGCGCCTCACTCGGCCGAGGTGGCAAGGGCGCTCGGGGCCCAGGGGCGTGAGGTGCTCCTCCACATGCCAATGGAGCCGCTGGCGAACCACGGTCCGGGGCCGGGAGACGGCGCGATCGAGGTGGGGCTGCAGGCGGGGGAGGTCCGCGCGCGGCTGGAGCGCGCCATTAAGGTGGTGGCGGCGGCCCGCGGGGTCAACAACCACATGGGCTCGCGTGCCACGGCCGACGCCGCGACGATGCGGAACGTGATGCTCGTCCTCGCCGACCACGGCCTCTACTTCTTGGACTCCCGCACCACCTCCGAGACGGTGGCCGAGCGGGTGGCGCGCGAGAGCGGAGTGCCGTGCCTGAGGCGGGACGTGTTCCTGGATGTGGTGAGCGAGCCGGACGCGGTGCACCGCGCGCTCGAGGAGGCGGTTGGGCGCGCCCGCGCTCAGGGCACCGCGGTTGCCATCGGCCACGTGCACCCGCTCACGATCGAGTTGCTCGCCACGGAACTGCCCAGGATCGCGGCCGACGTGAAGCTCGTGCGCCCCTCCCAGCTCCTGCGCGGCAATCCCTAGGCTTCAGAAACCTCGATGCTGGCGGTGACCTTGCAGTCCTCCCGCAGGGAAGCCAGGACCGAGCAGTAGGTCGAGTGCGAGAGCTCGACGGCACGCTCGACTTTCTCGCGGTCCAGCCCCCGGCCGCGGACGCGATAGGTGATCGAGATTGCCGTGAGACGCTTGGGGTGGTTCTCGGCCCGGTCGCCGACGATCTCCACCTCGAGGCCGGATAGGGGCTGCCGCAACCTCTCGAGGAG
>MEKI01000097.1:302-3359 GCA_001766905.1 Acidobacteria bacterium RBG_13_68_16 | reverse complement strand
CGGCTCCGGTCCTCACCCCTACGTTCGCCCACCATAACAGCCAGCTCCGCGCTCTCGCTACGGCCCCGCATGAATAGTCCGGACTTGCGCCCCGCCGAGCAGTCTAGCGCGCCTCAGGGGAGCAGGGCCGCGAGGAGGAGCAGCACCAGTAGGCCGACGGCGAGTACCTCGAGGCCCCCAAGCTCGACGGTCCGGCGCGCCTGTGCTCTCATTCGAGCCTCCCGACGCCTGCCCGCTGCGTCTCGTAAACGTGTACGGAGCCATGAGGCAGAATGTCATACAACCATATTGCAAATGGTGTGGCAGCATGGCAACCTCGATATACTGCGCCCATGACTCGAGACGAGATCCTCAAGCTCACGCACCTTGTCTCGTGCGCGGGTTGAGCGTCCAAGCTGGGTCCGGCGGACCTTCACGCGGTGCTTTCGGCCTTGCCCGAGGTCAGCGACCCACGCTTGCTCGTGCGTGCCGGCGCGTTCGACGATGCCGGCGTGGTGCGGCTGTCGGATGAGCTGGCGCTGGTGCAGTCGGTGGACTTCTTCACGCCGGTGGTGGACGAGCCCTTTGACTTCGGCCGAATCGCGGCGGCAAACGCCCTGTCGGACATCTACGCGATGGGTGCGAAGCCGCTCTCGGCCCTGGCGGTGTGTACCTTCCCGGTCGACACGCTGCCGCTGTCGGTCCTGGAGAAGACGCTTGCCGGGGGCCTCGCGCTTCTACGCGAGGAGGGGGTGCTCCTGCTTGGGGGCCACACGGTGAAGGGCCCCGAGTTCACCTACGGCCTCGCTGTGACCGGCCTCGTTCACCCGGGGAGGCTGCGGACCAACGCCGGGGCCCGAGCCGGCGATCAACTCATCCTCACGAAGGCTCTCGGAACGGGCGTACTGGCGACGGCGCTCAAGCGCGGCGAGCTTCCGGAGGAGGCCGAGAAGGCGATGGTGGCCTCGATGACGGAGACGAACAGGCGGTCGGCGGAGGCGTGCGAGGGCGTCGAGGTGCACGCCCTCACCGACATCACCGGATTCGGGCTGCTCGGCCACGCCCTCGAGATGGCGGAGGCGAGCGGCGTGGCACTCGAGATTTACGCGGCCACGCTGCCGCTGCTGCCGGGGGCCCGGGCGGCCGCGGAAGCGGGTGCGATCCCGGCCGGCCTGACCGCCAACCGCAGTTGGATCGAGGCGAAGGTCGACCTGTCCGTGGTGGATTCGACCACCGCCAGGCTGCTGTGCGACCCGCAGACGTCGGGTGGCCTTCTCGCAGCAGTGGTCGAGCGTGATGCCGGGACGCTCCTCGCTCGCTGTTCCGAGCGCGGCGTGCGGGCGACGGTGGTGGGCCGGGTGATCGAGGGCCCGGGTGGGACGGCTCGTGTCCGGGCCGGAGCAGTCTAGGAGGACGCGATGAGATGGCAAGTGGTGGGGGGATCGTTGCTGGCTGCTGGCGTGGCCTTGGCGGGTGAAGCTCCGGTGGTCGTCTCCCAAGCCGGCCAGGGCCGAACCCTTTCGCTCACGGTCTACAACGTGGGTCGCGCGCTCGTGCGCGACGCGCGTCCCGTCTCGCTTCCGGGCGGAACGCTGGCACTGGAGTTCCGCGACATCGCGGCCCACGTCATGCCGGAGACGGTGGCGATCGGCGGCGAGGGCGTCACGGTGCTCGAGCAGAACTACGAGTACGACCTGCTCTCGCCAGAGACACTGCTGGCGAAGTACCTGGGCAAGGATGTAACGATGGTAATCGAGGAGCCGGGGCAGGGGCCGGGTGCGGTCGTGCGCCGGGAGGTGACCGGCCGGCTGCTCTCGATCGAGAACGGCACGGTCTGGCGGATCGGTGACCGCATCGTGTCGAACCCTTCGTACCGGGAGCTGACGTTCTCCCAGTTGCCCGAAAACCTTCGGGAGCGCCCCACCCTGGTCTGGCTTCTCTCGAGCGAGCGCGCGGGCGAGCGACGGCTCGAGGCGACCTACCTGACGGGCGGGGTCACCTGGAAGGCCGACTACGTGCTCACCCTCGGCACGGCCGGCGACGAGGGGAACCTGCTGGGGTGGGTGACGCTCGACAACACCTCGGGAGCCTCCTACCCCGACGCCACACTGCAACTCGTTGCCGGTGACGTGCATCTCGCGCCCGAGCGCAAGGGGCGGCCCGAAACCATGATGATGCCGGCAAGGGCGGTGGCTGCCGAGATGCGCGAGGAGGCGTTCGCCGAGTACCACCTCTACACCCTGGAGCGGCCCACCACGATCAAGGACAGGCAGAAGAAGCAGGTGGCGCTGCTCGAGGCCGAGCGCGTGAAGGTTGTGCGGCGATACATCGTGGAGAGCCCGCAGTGGTGGTACGTGCAGCGGATCGGAAAGCAGAAGCAGGACGTCCGGGTGGAGGTGGAGCTCGCCAACCGCGCCGACAACCACCTGGGGATGGCGCTGCCAGGCGGCATCGTCCGCCTCTACCAGCGGGACCGCCGCGGTGCCGCGCAGTTTGTCGGCGAGGACCGCATCGAGCACACGCCCAAGGACGAGCTGGTCAGGGTCACGATGGGCAACGCGTTCGACATCGTCGCCGAGCGACGGCAGACCGACTACAAGAAACTCGCCGACAACCTCTTCGAGGATGCCTTCGAGGTCACCCTTCGCAACCACAAGGACGCGGCGATCACCATCGAGGTCCGCGAGCAGGTGGGCGGGGACTGGGAGATGATCTCCAACTCGCACCCGTACGAGAAGAGCTCCGCGTTTGCGGTGACGTTCGCGGTGCCGGTGCCCGCCAACGGCGAGACGAAGCTCATGTACCGCGTGCGCGTCCGCACCTGACGCCCAGCCAACCCGAGTGGCCTGGGAGACGCGGGAACACGGCGGTTCGCGGTGGTGTTCTGCGAGAAGTGAAAACCATGAAATGGCAGGCAGGCCTGGTCGTTGGGATGCTTCTGCTGCCCCATGCAGCGCCAGCGCAGTTCATCCAGCAGGGCAGCAAGCTGGTCGGCACCGACGCGGTCGGGGCTGCCCAGCAGGGCTGGTCCGTGGCGATCTCGGGAGATGGGAACACATCCATCATGGGTGGTTTCGG
>MEKI01000097.1:0-265 GCA_001766905.1 Acidobacteria bacterium RBG_13_68_16 | reverse complement strand
CGCAGTGGAGGGGTGTGGTCCCAGCAGGGGCCAAAGCTCTTTGGCACGGGCGCGGTCGGGGCTGCCAAGCAGGGCTTCGCGGTGGCGATTTCGGCCGATGGAAACACCGCCATCCTCGGTGGGTACCAGGACAACTCGGTCGTGGGCGCCGCGTGGGTGTTCACACGCAGCGGGGGTGTGTGGTCGCAGCAGGGCTCCAAGCTCGTCGGCACGAGCGCGGTCGGGGGTGTTGCCGAGCAAGGTTACTCGGTGGCGATCTCGGCGG
>MEKI01000096.1:14864-21742 GCA_001766905.1 Acidobacteria bacterium RBG_13_68_16 | reverse complement strand
GGCCGAAAGCAGGAGGAGTGCGCCGAGCGCAGCGGCCAGGGTTGCCAGCCCCTGGCCTCCGCGCCTGGCGGCGTAGACGGCGAGCCCACCGGTTGCGAGCGCGGAGACAATGACCTGCCAGCGAAGCAGTACGGAGAACGGTGGGCTGGGGTCGCCTTCCCGCTTCGCGACCAGCGCCACCCCCGCCAGCACCGCAAGGCCAACGAACGCGGGAAGCAGGTAGGTGGCCAGTAGCTGTCGGGCGAAGGTGAAGAACACCGGTGGCACGAGGGCCCAGATCAGGACGTAGTCGAGGATGGGGTCAGCCGACGTCTCTCGGCGGCGGCCGAGCCGGGCGGCAGCCGCGCGGACGAAAACGATCGTCCAGGGCAGAGCGCCAGCCAGCAGCATGAGCCAGACGGCGCCGAACGGGTGCGTGTGACCGCTGCCGTAGAGGTCGCCGTAGTCATGCGTAATGAACCGCAGGATGTGCTCGTTGATAAAGAAGTAGCGCAGGAAACCCGGTGTGGCACGCTCCGCCAGCAGGTACCAGGGCAAGGTTCCGGCGAGGAACACCGCCATGCCTGAGACCCACGGGTAGGTTACGAGCAGGTTCCACCGTCGGCCGATGGCGACCCACGCCAGGACCGAGAGCACGGCGAAGGCGACGGCGATCGGGCCCTTGACCAGCATGCCGAGGGCAAGAGCGGCGCCAAACGCGATGCCCCACCAGCGCCGGGCGCGTACGTCCTGTGCGGCCGCGAAGCACGCGAAGGCCGCCATTGCTGCGGCCGACGAGGCTGCCAGCGTGATGTCGAGGGTGACCGAGCCGGCAAGCCCGAAGAATAGGAGCGAACTCGCGAGCACGGCGGCCGAGGTGGCCGCCGCCTCACGGCTCCAGAACCGTCGGGCAAACGCGAACGTGATGCCGAGCATGGCAAGCCCCGCGAGGTAGCCAGGCAGCCGAGCGCTCGATTCGGAGACGCCGAGGAGCCGAAACGACGCGGCCGTCAGCCAAAACTGGAGCGGCGGCTTGCCCCAGAACGGAACCAGGCGGCCGTGGAAGTAGGCGCGAGGGGTGATCCAGTCGCCGGTCTCCGCCATGCGCATCGCGATGACGGCGTGCCGGCTCTCAGTGGTGTCGGAGACCGCCGGCCAGCCGAGCATGGCGAGCCGCAGCCCCATTACCACGAGGACCGCAACCATGAGCCACACGGTAGTGATGGCTCGATCGCTGCGCGCCTCCGAAGGTCCGGTGCCCTCGGTCATTCGCTTCCCACGTTGGCCGCCATGATACTTGAGGCCCCGCCTTTTTCGGATTCGAGCGCTGCAACACGAGGGCTGCCTCGGGCCCGCGGGAGGCGGCTCGAGGCTTTGCCCGGGTGCACGACCTGGATCTAGAAGCGGGGACGTCCGCCGCCGGAGCTGCGGGACGGCCTGTCTGATCCGCGGTCTTCGCGGTCACCCCCGTAGCCACCGCGGGAACCGCGGTAGCCGGAGGACCCGCCATCGCGCGAGCGCGCCTCGTTGACGACGAGCTTGCGTCCACCAAACTCCGTTCCGTTCACCCCGGCAATGGCCGCCTTGCCCTGCACGGGGTCGTCGAACTCGACGAACCCGAACCCGCGCGAGCGCCCCTTCCGGGGATCCACGATCACGATTGCGGTGCCGAGGGTGCCGAAGCTTGTGAAGAGCTCGCGGAGCTCTTCCTCCCTGGCGTCGAACGGGATGTTTCCGATGTAGAGCTTCATGTCGAGACTCCTCCATGCCGGCGGTCAACGCCGGCCCTTTGTTGGCTATTCGGATTGGCGACGGGCATGACCCGCCCCTGCAGTGTCATCTTGCTTTGCCTAGCGGCTGGTCTTCCTGCCGAAGCTGCGGGGCCGACTGGCCGCACGGCGCCCGGTTGTCGGCACGGCGGATTGCCGGTTCTGGCTCTTCAGCCCGCCGCCCCATGTGGCGCCCGTGCGGGCTCGACGCTCGGCGTTGCTCTTCGAGCGTGCGCGCTCCTGGGACCTCTGGGTGCGAATGGCGGCGATGCGGTCGGCGATTGGAACCTCCAGGCGCCCGCTCGGCTGGACGGTGTAGTCGAACCCGGCAAGCTTGCGGCGCTCGATCCGGCGGCCCACCGCGTGCTCGATGGCCGAGATCGCCTGCTCGTCATCGGGCGAGGCGAAGGTCATCGCGTTGCCGGTGGCCTGGACGCGCGCGGTGCGGCCGACGCGGTGGATGTAGTCATCGGTCTGCGCCGGCACGTCGAAGTTGATCACGTGCGGCAGGTCCTGCACGTCGATGCCCCGGGAGGCAATGTCGGTGGCGACCAGGACGCGGAGGCGGCCACCCTTGAAGGCCGCCAGCGCGGCCTCGCGCTGCGCCTGGCTGCGGTTGCCGTGGATGCGGTCGCAGGAGATGCCCGCCCCGTCAAGGTACTTGGCGAGCCGGTTCGCGCGGTGCTTGGTGCGGGTGAAAACCAGCACCGTTCCGACCTCGTCCCGACGGAGCATCTCGAGCAGCAGCATCGGCTTGAGCTTCTCGGGAACCGGCAGGACGGCGTGCGTGACGCCGGTGGCCGGTGAAGCCTTGCGCTCGACGTTGATTCGCGCAGGGTTGACCAGCATGTCGCGGGAGAGCTGCACGATCGGTTGCGGCAACGTTGCCGAGAAAAGCATCGTCTGCCTCTTTTTCGGCAGCCTGGCAAGGATCCGGCGGACGCTCGGGAGGAAGCCCATGTCGAGCATCCGGTCGGCCTCGTCGAGCACCAGGATCTCTAGGCGGTCAAAGCGGCCCAACCCCTGGTCCATGTGGTCGAGGAGGCGGCCGGGGGTGGCGACCACCACGTCCACGCCGGCCTTGAGCGCGCGCGCCTGGGGCCCGGGCTTGACGCCGCCGAACACCGCCGCCGACGTCAAGCGGGTGTGGCGCCCGAGGGTCCGCAGGTGCTCGTGCACCTGGGCCGCGAGCTCCCGGGTCGGGGTGAGCACCAGGGCGCGGGTGGCACCGGAGCGGCCCGCGAGGCGCTGCAGGATCGGGAGCACGAAGGCCGCGGTCTTGCCGCTGCCTGTCATGGCTGCGGCCAGAACGTCGCGGCCCGCGAGGGCCTCGGGCAGCGCCACCCGCTGAATAGGGGTGGGGTCCGTGAAGCCGAGATCGGAGATCCCGCGCAGCAGCGCGGGGTCGAGGAAGAAGTCTGAAAAGCTCATCTGCACACTGTTACTTTCTGCGGGCGCACGCACACGGGGTGAGCGGCGTACCGTCATGTTCAATTCCGGCTGATTTGGGAACGGGAGACTTGCCGGCGAGGCTGCCGTCCGGGCCCGGGAGGGCCCTGCATCATGTCCGAGCCGCCTCGGCCGACTACGCGTGACGCTGTCGAATCTGCGGCGGACGGACAGGGTCTCACACTTCTGCGTTTCTGGCAAGCCCCGGTCCGGATAGCCCTGCCAGGGGTATCCCGCCTGCGCTACCCGGCCGGGGCAAAAGATGCTATGGTGGCGAGCGCATCGTCAGGCGGGCGGGCAGTCAGGCCGTCCGGGTTCGGCGATGATCGCGGACTGCATCCGCGGGAGGGGTTACGAGCATGAGGCTGTACGTCGGCAATCTGTCCTATGACACGACCGAGGACGAGCTGCGGGAGCTGTTTTCCGCCCATGGCACCGTTGAATCGGTCAACCTGATCACCGAAGGCGGGAGCGGCCGCTCGAAGGGCTTTGGCTTCGTTGAGTTTCGCGATGACCAGGAAGCCAATGCCGCGATCGCCGCTCTCAACGGCACTGACCTGCGCGGGCGCAGCATCAACGTCAACCAGGCCAGGCCGAAAGCCGAGCGCGGGGGTGGTGGCGGCCGCGGCCGCAGCCGCTTCTGACGCCTGCCCGGGGCACGGAGCGGTCAGCGCGCGAGTGCCAGGGCGATCAGGGCGCGCACCATCTTGACCCCATTCAGGTAGTCCTGGGTCGAAAAGGTGAGGGTGCGCGCGGCCGGGCGCGTGACGCCCGGCAGCGCCTCGCCCAGCTCCGCCTGTGCGCTGTTCTGGAACGTCAGCGAGAACTCGCACGGCGGGTCGAAGCGAAACGGTTTGCGCTGATCGCGCCTTAGCAGCGCCTCCCCGGCCGCCTCCTGAAGCCGCCTACGGGCCTCCGGCAGCGGTACGAGCTTCGCGGCCGTCCTGCTCAGCGCCTCCTTGACCGGTACGGTCACGAGGCTGTCGCCGAGCAGTGACTTGGCCTGTCGGCAGACGGCGCCGTCACCGCTGAGCATGATCACCGGCACACCGTAGTAGCCTGCGATCGCCGCGTTCAGCCCGAGCTCCGGCACCTCGACGCCGTTCACCTTGATCTCGTAGACGGACGAACTGGAGATGGTGTGGTCGAGGGTCGCCGAGGCGGTCCCGGCTTTGGCGTGGTAGCCCACGAAAACGCAGGCGTCGAACGACCCGTCGAAGCCCGCCATCATCGAGAGCGCCTTGGGCGTGCCCGAGATCAGCGCCGCCTCGGGGCGAAGGTCGTCCGGCGAGATGTTCCTCATGCCGCCGTGCGAATCGTTCACCACGATCTCGGTCGCGCCGGCTGCCAGCAGTCCGGCCACCACGGCGTTGACGTCCTCGGCCATCCACTTGCGCGCCACCTGGTACTCGCGGGCCTCCGAGTTGGTCTGCTCCGAGGAGACGATGCCCGAGATCCCCTCCATGTCTACCGACACGTAGACCTTGAGCCCCTTCGCATCCGCGCTTCCAAGGGCGAGCAACACGGGAAGGACGACCATCGGCGCCAGGACTCTGTTCATTGGGTTCTCCTTCTATCCGGGGCATTGTAGTCGCGCGCCGCATTCCCGCACGACGCGGGGGCGGTTCCTGGCAGGGGAGGCGATCTCGTCTGCGTCGCGGGGTGCCGGCTGGTTCCGAGGGCGACTCGGGTTACCATTTGGTATGACCTCGCACCCGGACAAGATCGGCAAGTACGAGATCCTCGCCGAGCTTGGCCGGGGCGGCATGGGCACCGTCTACAAGGCCAGGGATCCAATCCTCGACCGGATCGTCGCCCTCAAGACCATGCTCGCGGACGTTCTGGCCGAGCCGGGGATGCGGGAGCGTTTCCTGCGTGAGGCCCGGTCGGCGGCCCGCCTGCAGCACCCCAACATCGTCACGGTCTACGAGTTCGGAGAGGTGGAAGGCGCGCCCTTCATCGCGATGGAGTTCCTCGAGGGCGACACTCTTCCGCTCGCGGTTGAGGCGAAAAGGTTGCCGGACCTGGGAAGCAAGCTCGGGGTCGTCACGCAGCTCTGTGAAGGGCTGGCCTTCGCCCACCGGCACGGCGTAATTCACCGCGATGTCAAGCCCTCGAACGTCCACATCGTTCCGAGCGGAGTCGTCAAGATCGTGGACTTCGGAATTGCCTGGATCGAGGGCGGGACGACGACCACCCGGACCGGCGAAGTGCTCGGTACCCCTGCGTACATGGCGCCGGAGCAGTTCTCCGGCGAGCCCATCGACTACCGCGTCGACATTTGGGCCGTGGGCGTGATCCTCTACGAGCTTCTGACAGGTCGTCGG
The DNA here is from genome assembly GCA_001766905.1 of Acidobacteria bacterium RBG_13_68_16. Lineage (GTDB taxonomy): Bacteria > Acidobacteriota > Thermoanaerobaculia > Thermoanaerobaculales > Thermoanaerobaculaceae > RBG-13-68-16. The sequence goes on along the minus strand of MEKI01000096.1, from coordinate 16,218 downwards.
CCGTTCGACGCAAAGACCGTCGGCGCCCTGATCTACCAGATCGTCCACGAACCGCCCGCGCCCATCGACCCGCTCCTGTGCCCGCTGCCGGCCCGCCTTGCCGGGGTCGTGGAGCTGGCCCTAGCCAAGGACCCCCAGCACCGCTTCCAGGACCTCGGCGCCGTGGCGCGCGCGCTTCACGGACTCGGCGACGGCCTCGCGACCGCCGTTCACCCGGCTACGGCGCCGGCTCGCGAGACCGATGCCGACCTCGCTCTGTCGGACGCCCCGTTCGGTTCCCTCGAGACCCGGCCCGCGAGCGTGCCCGCCACCTCCGTTCCCGGCCGCCCTGCGCCCCGCCCGCCGACCACCGGCCGAGCCGGTTTCCTGGATGAAGGCACGTTCGGTGAGGAGCGGAAGGTGCAGGGAATCCTGCTGTCGGTGGACGACTCGCTCTTGGTGGCGGGTGGGACGGACGGGTCCATTCAGCTCTGGGAGCTCGCGACGAGGACCAAGGTGGGCACCCTCCGCAACCGCGTCCACATGCGGACCGGACACGGGTCCCTGACCACGTGCCTCGCCTTCTCGGAGGACGGTTCTCTCCTCGCATCCGGCCACCTCGATGGCGCCATCTACCTCTGGGAGGTGGCTACGGGCCTCGAGCTGGACGTCCGGCTCGGCCACGACGGGGCGGTCGGCGGCATCGCCTTTCCTCCCGGCGGAGCCACGCTGATCTCCGCCGGGGCCGACGCCACCATCAAGTTCTGGGAGCTGCCCGCGCTGAGAGCGGGGGATGCGCGGCGGACGCTACGTCGGCAGCCCGACGCGGTGACCTGCATGACCCTCGCGGGGATGGGCGCGCTCGTGGTGACCGGCCACGTCGGCCGCACCATCAGGGTTCACGAGATCGCGAGCCAGCGTCTGGCGGCCACCCTCCACGGTCATCATGCGGCCCCGAACGCTCTCGCCAGCTCGCCCATGGGCGACCTGGTGGCAAGCGGGGCACGGGATGGGGGCGTCCGCATCCACCACGTGGAGTCACGTGAGCAGCGCGGCTTCCACCAGGAGCACAGCCGGTCGGTCGCGGCCCTCGCGTTTTTCCCCGGCGGGCAGCGGGTGGCCAGTGTGGCCACGGACAGCGCGGTGGTCATCTGGGACCTAAACGCCCCCGAGCTTCCGATCACGGTCACGGGTCCCGCGGGCGAGAGCTTCTCGGGCGTCTGCATCACCCGGGACGGGCGGCGGCTGATCTGTGCCAGCGCGGACGGCCGGTTCCGCGTGTGGCTCTTCCCCGGGCAACGCCCGCCGGACCGCCCTTCCTGACGCCATCGCCTCGGCGCCGGCTCGTGACTGCGCACCGCGGGTACGGTTGTGG
>MEKI01000096.1:14135-14845 GCA_001766905.1 Acidobacteria bacterium RBG_13_68_16 | reverse complement strand
CTAGAGTCACACGTTCAGGGAGGCGCCCGTGGCGGTGCGTCGGAGGCTGGGTCGGACGGAGATCGAGGTCACGCCGGTCGGTCTGGGCTGCTGGCAGTTCTCGGGCGGCACCGGCATCTCGGGGAAGTTCTGGGAGGCGCTGTCGCAGAGGACGGTCGACGAGGTGGTCGCCGTCTCGCTCAAGCGCGGCATCGACTGGTTCGACACCGCGGAGATGTACGGGCGCGGTGCCTCCGAGCGGGCGCTCGCCTCGGCGCTCCAGGCGGCCGGCAAGGGCCCGGGCGACGTGGCGGTGGCCACGAAGTGGATGCCGTTGTTGCGGACGGCCGCCTCGATCAAGTCCACCATTGGCAAGCGCCTCCGCTGCCTGTCGCCGTTCGGCATCGACCTGCACCAGGTGCACCAGCCGGTGGGCCTTTCCTCCGTCGAGGCCGAGATGGTCGCGATGGCGGACCTGGCGGCGGAGAAGAAGATCCGCGCCGTGGGGGTGAGCAACTTCAACCAGGCGAGGATGCGACGTGCGCATGCAGCGCTGGCAGCGCGCGGCATCCCCCTCGCGTCGAACCAGGTGAGGTACAGCCTCGTGGACCGGCGGATTGAGTCGGACGGTACGCTCGCCGCGGCAAAGGAGCTGGGCGTGACTATCATCGCCTACTCGCCGCTCGGCCAGGGGCTACTTACTGGGAAATACCACGAGGACCCGAGCTACG
>MEKI01000096.1:9612-14068 GCA_001766905.1 Acidobacteria bacterium RBG_13_68_16 | reverse complement strand
GCCGCTCATCGACGAGCTCAAGAAGATCGCCGCGGCTCACGGCGCCACCGCGGGGCAGGTGGCGCTGGCGTGGCTGTGCCAGTTCCAAGGGGACGCCGTTGTGGCGATCCCCGGCGCCAGCAGGCCCGAGCAGGCCGCGGAGAACGCCGGGGCGTTGGAACTGACGCTGTCACAGGGTGAGGCGGCGAGGATCGACGAGCTGTCGCGGCAGTTCGCCTGACGGCTCCGGCCCGCAGCGAGGAACGGCAGGCCGAGCGCAACGCTCTTACTTCATGCTCCGCAACCGCACCTCGATCCCTTTCTCGCTCTTGAGCAGCCCGACGAGGATGTCCGGGTCGGTGCCTCCGGCAACGTACACCCGGGTGCTACCGAAGGTCAGCAGTCGTGGCCCCGCGCGAATAGGCGTTCGGCTGATTGAAAATCGCAAGGTCGGCTCGTGTTTGGATCTCCACTCCTTAACGGGAAGGTTCAGGATTCCCGCGCAAAACGATCACCGGATCGCCCCAGACGGCGTGATCACAGTCGCGACCGTTGACGCCCTCCGTGACGGCCAGCGTTAGGCGGGTTGCCCCTGCCAGTTCCACGTGCACGTGAAGGGGACGGTCGCCCGGTCTCACCAAACCGCTATCGAAAAGCACTCGCCCGGTCTGGTCGAGCAACTGGAACACGACGTCGGCCGCCCCGCACGACTGCGCGCTGTCAGCCAAGCCGACGACGGAATCGAACGAGGCTGCCCTCGCCGGGACCTCGTAGGTCATACGACACCACGCGTGCACGCCGATGCCGGTCGGGCAATCGGACCCCCCAAAACGCAGCGGCCCGCCTTCCCAACCGGCGTTAATCTGCGGAGGCGCGAACCCATACTTCACCTCGGTCGGACGTGCGTACGGGAGTCGGAGTTCCAGACCCTTGATGGCGAAGGCGTTGGGCGTAACCACGAGGCGGGTCAACTCAAGTGGTTTGTCGGCACCGTACCGAAACGTCCCGAGCGGTTCGAGTCGGGCGCCCGAAAGGCATTCGCTGGTTGACGTTCCAGCCGGCACGAGGAGTAGCACCTCGCGCTCTGCGATTGCCCTGTGGACTCGGCGCGTGACTTCGTCGCAGGTCCGGGATGTGACCTCGCTGTCCCAGGTTTCCAGCTGCGGCAGAAAGTACTGCATGAAATCGTGGAGGTTCCCCAAGGGCGAGGACGAGCCAGGGGCCTCGGAGAGGAGCATACGGGTGCGGGAACGGCCACCGTCCGGCAGGGTCCGTTCGAGGAAGTCGATCAGCGCGATTCTCCACTCGGACGGCCGGTTCCACACGTAGGCGTACTGGGCGCGGCCGCCCATGAACAAGCTGACAACGAGGAGGAGGAGAAGCGCGTATCTCGCCGCCGTCGGGTCGAGATTCACGCGCCGCCACAGAAAGGTCAGTACGCAGAACATGACCGGGAAGATCACGATTGTTCTGTGGACGCGCAAGGAAATGTTGTAGTAGTTGGTGCCTTGGAGGATCACGGCAGCAACGAGAACGGCCCACATCCAGCCACCGAGAACGACACCGCGCCACCGGTCGAGGAATGCAATCGAGCCAATCAAGGCGACGACCATGAACATGAGGAGAAACCTGGAGACGAAGGCCTCGCTGGGATTGATCGGAACCAGGAAGATGTGCCGGAAGGCCGACCCGAGGTCGTCCAACAGCACGACGGGAGAACGCTCGCCCAAGGCATGAACGTCCGACCGCTGCGCCAATGACACCAGGAAGCTTCCCATGGCGACAGCCGCCACGCCGAGAGAGACGGTTCGGGCGCTGCGCGAAAGATCCCGGCTCCGGAGCGCGTGCGCACAGAGCAGCACCACTCCGAGGCCGAAGAGCGCCAGCGCCGTCGTGTACGCCCAGACAAGGTGCAAGAAGACGAGGCCGATCAGCAGCGGAAACGAGAGGGACGGAGACCTCATCCACTGCAGTGCTAGCCCGCACAGGATCATCCCAAACAGGAGGGGATAGATACTCTCTTCAAACGAGTACATGAAGTGGTTGAAGTAGTGTATGTGCGGCAGAAAGGAGAGAACCAGAGCGGTCAACACGTCGCCTTCGGGGCGGTCCTCCAGGTACGAGAGGAGCCCGCGCGCAAAGATCGAGATCGCGACGAGAAAGTAGAGTGCACCCCCAAACGTCAGCGCCATGTAGCTTCGGCCGAATAGCAAGGAAGGCAACGCCGGCACCAGGAACTGGCGTGTCGAGTACCCAAACAGGCAGGTGTCGGTGTACCCCCAACTTGGCGAGTCGGCAAAGCAGTTAAGGGTGCAGGCGATTTCTTGCGTGGTCTCGAAGTGCAGGAGCCTTGTGTCGGAGGTTGCCACGAGCACGGTAGCCGTGAGGGCGAGGAGAACCACCACCGTTGCGAAGCCCCGGCGACGAGTTACAACGTCGCGCACCAGGGAGCCGAAACAACGCGCCGCATGAACTGCCAGGGCGAGCCACGACAGGCACCACAGTACGACGCCGATCTTGCCTGCAAATGCCCAGCGCAGGCTTGCGATGTCCACGATGAGGAGGGCCGCTAGGAGCGCGGCCAGCGTCACGGCACCGGGGTGCCACTCGCGGCCTGTAAACACGGAGGAATTGCCGGGTTTCACCGCTGCCGGCCCATCAGGTGAACCGTGTGGCTCGGGTACGACGCGCCGGGCAATGTGACGCGACTCGACGCTGCCGATGCGGGTTTTGAATCCCCCTTCACCGATGTCAACGATAGCACCGGTTAGGTCATCTCAATGGCAACCAGGACCGGCCCGGTCCGCGAAAGTGGATGAGCTCATTTCGGGCGAGCGGGCTCGAGCACGCCGCTTCTACTTCATGCTCCGCACCCGCACCTCGATCCCTTTCTCGCCCTTGAGCAGCCCTACGAGGATGTCCGGGTCGGTCTCGCCGTAGTGGTACGGGTAGAGGATCCGGGGCCGGAACGCGCGGGCTGCGTCGGCGACCATCTCCGGGGTCATCGTGTAGGGGAGGTTCATCGGCAGGAAGGCAATCGCGATGTTCTCGAGCGCCTTCATCTCCGGGACGTTCTCGGTGTCACCCGCAACGTACACGCGGCTGTCCCCAAAGGTCAGCACGTAGCCGTTGCCCTCGCCCTTGGGGTGGTACGGCGTGCCGTCCTTCCGCATGTGGACCAGGTTGTAGGCGGGCACGGCCAGGATGTCGATTGCCGCCACCTGCTTCTGCTCGCCGTTGTGAAGGACGATCGCCCCTTCGACCTTGCCCTTGCAGACCGGGGCAACCACCACCTGCGTGGCCGGCGTCCGGACCGCGGCGAGCGCCGCTGGATCGAGGTGGTCTCCGTGCGCGTGGGTGATCAGCACCAGGTCGGCCTTCGGCATCGTGGAGTAATCGGCCAGGCGGCCGAACGGGTCCACGTGGATGACCTTCCCGCCGAAGCCCAGCATGAGCGTCCCGTGGCCCACGAACGTGATCTGCAGGTCGCCGGCGGACGTCGAGATCACGTCTTTCTGGAACTCCTGGCCTGACGCAACCGTCGCCAGGACGACAAGGGCGACACCTACCACAGCTTTCTGTAACTTCATGTGCACCTCCTAGGTGGCCGCCCGCCTCACCTCGGGCGCTACCGCACGAGCATGATCTCGGTTTGAGGCTCGGAGAGGAAGCGGCAGCCGTCCTTTGTGACCACGACGATCTCCTCGACCGTTGCGACCCCGTGTCCAGGCACCGGGACGCGCGGCTCGAGCGTGTAGCACTGTCCCTCTTCCACGACGGCGAACGGCTTCTCCCCGTACCGCTCCCAAACGGGGCAGAGCAGGCCGGCACCGTCATGCGCGTATCGGCCGATCTGATGGCCGAGGGCGTGGGGGTACTCCTCGAACCCCTGGGCGACGATGTGACCGCGGGCCACCGCATCGACCTCGTGGCCCTGGACGCCGGGCTTGAGGAATTCGGCGGCCTTGCGGACGGCGTCGCGGACCGCTTCGAAGCCCCTCTGCACGGGCGCGGGCGGTGCGGTCTCCTTCGGCTGCAGGCAGTACCAGGTGCGCTGGAGATCCGAGCAGAAGCCCTGGTAGCGCATGCCGAAGTCCACGTTCATCAGGTGCCCGCGCTCCATGCGCCGGTCGGTCGGTCCGGCGTGCGCCCCCGCCGACTCCGGCCCGGTGAACACCGCCGGGCAGTGCTCGGGGTCCCAGGCACGCTCCAGGCCCTTGCGCTCCATGATCTCCACCATCACGGCGGCGATCTGCTTCTCCGTCATGACGGGCTTCAGCCGTTTGTGGAGCTGCGCGAACAGATCCACGGTCTCCTCGCAGGCGTGCGTGATCCGGGCCAGCTCCGGCTCGAGCTTGCGCGACCGCAGGCGGGAGACGATCCCTTCCGAGGAGACGAGGCGCTCCCCGTGCGGCGTGCCGCGCAGGGTGTTCTGGAGGAGCAGGTACATCCCATGCGAGAGGCCGTCCGCCAACTC
>MEKI01000096.1:9316-9511 GCA_001766905.1 Acidobacteria bacterium RBG_13_68_16 | reverse complement strand
GGTAGTGGCCGAGCCCTTCGTGAGCCGCCTTGTCGAGCGAGCCGAGGATCGCGATGCGCTCGCCGCGGCGCGTGATGATGAAGGCCGACTGCCACGTCACGTTGCCGCCGACCACGAGGTCGATGCACGGGTCGTGCAGGCCGAGCGACTCGCGCACGAACGTCATCCAGACGTCGATGTCGAGCTCGTTGAGGA
>MEKI01000096.1:9175-9301 GCA_001766905.1 Acidobacteria bacterium RBG_13_68_16 | reverse complement strand
ACTAAGATCCCGCCTGAGCCTACGAACACTGAGGGGGTGCATCGTGATTCGTTTCCTCCGGAACGCGCTGTTTCTGCCGTTTCTCGTTGCTGGCTTTGGTTCCTTGGCCGTGGCGCAACAACCGAC
>MEKI01000096.1:7386-9152 GCA_001766905.1 Acidobacteria bacterium RBG_13_68_16 | reverse complement strand
AGGTGCGACGGGTGGCCATCAAAGCCGGCAGGCTTCTCGACGTGAAAACCGGGACGGTCGCGCCCGATGTGGTGATCGTGGTCGAAGGCGACCGCATCGCGAGCGTCGGCGGCGCAGTGCCCGCAGGGGTGCCGCTGGTCGATCTCGCGGGACTGACCGTGCTGCCGGGCCTCATCGACGTGCACGACCACATCCTGGGCAACCCCAAGGACTGGTCGGCGACAGCGTGGATTCGCACATCGGGCCCGGAGGCGACGATCTGGGGCGTGCGGAACCTCCAGGTCCTGCTCGACCACGGCTTCACCGGCGTGCGCGACGCCTGCGAGGCCGTGGGGTCGGAGTACGGCCAGGTCGCGCTGCGCAACAGCATCCAGAAGGGCCTGATCCGCGGCCCGCGTATCGCGGCGGCGGGCACCTGCATCTCCCTGACCGGCGGCCACGGGGATGAGGACGTCCTGGCACCTGGACTGGCATTGCCGCGCCAGCCAAACATCGCCGACACGGTGGACGAAATCGGCCCCGCGGTGCGGCGCGACATCAAGTACGGGGCGGATTGGGTCAAGCTCATGGCCACGGGGGGCGTCATGGATCCCATCAGCGACTTCCGGGTCCAGGAGCTCTCGGAGGAGCAGATGGCGCGCGCGGTCGAGGTGGCGCACCGGGCCGGCAAGCGCGTGATGGCTCACGCCGAGGGCACCGAGGGAATCAAAGCCGCAACGCGTGCGGGCGTGGACTCGATCGAGCACGGCACCGTCCTCGACGACGAGGGCGCCGAGCTGATGGCCAAGCGAGGCACCTGGCTGGTCCCGACGCTGTATACCTTCCAGCGCAGCCCGGCGGTCGCCGCCTCGCTCGGGGCGGACCCCGTCAGCGTCGAGAAGATGAAGGCGATCCTGCCGATGCAGAAGGCGGGTTTCGAGGCCGCGCTGAAGCACAAGGTGAGGATCGCGTACGGACTGGACGACGACCCGGACTACGTCTCGAAGGAGTTCGGCGCGCTGGTGCGCGGCGGTCTGTCCCCGCTCGGCGCGATCCAGGCGGCCACCATCAATGGCGCCGAGTTGCTGGGCTGGACCAAAGACGCCGGTACCATCGAGGCCGGCAAGTTTGCCGACATCATCGCTGTTAACGGCGACCCTCTCGCCGACATCGGTGTGATGGAGCGCGTGGTGTTCGTGATGAAGGGCGGGGAGGTCGTGAAGAGCGAACTCGGACACCCGCGCTGACCGCTCCCGCCGACCTGTGGCCGGGCGAGCGTTTACTCCGTCACCGCGACCATGTACTGCTCGAGCGTGCCGTCGGGCATCCAGAACGTCGTGATCCGCAGCGTCTGCTTCGGGAAGCGGACCGTGTAGCGGCGCAGCGTCATGCCTCCGCGCAGCGACTGCGACGCCTGCGTGAACTCCTTCCAGGCACCGAGCGGCGCGAGGCTCGTGGCGAAATCCTGGAGTGCCTGATCGGTGAAGTAAGTGTTCGCGTTCGCAGTGAACAGCGACCGGTCGATGCGGCCGCGCTTCAGGCCGTCGAGGATCTTGCGCGCCCGATCGAGCGCCTTGTCCTTTTCGGGATCCGTGCTGGCGAAGAGAAGGTTCGCGATCTTCGTCGCGATCTGTTCCGAGGCATTCGTCGCGTCCAGGTTCATCATCACGGCGACCGCGGCGCGATCGTCCGGATACACGTTGTTCTGCGCGGTGAAGCCGGAAACCTCGCCGCCGTGCGAGATTCTCCGACGGCCGTCGGTCATGGCGACGGACACCCCGAGCCCG
>MEKI01000096.1:528-7343 GCA_001766905.1 Acidobacteria bacterium RBG_13_68_16 | reverse complement strand
TCTCGCGGTACGACGCCTGCTGCATCAGGGCACGGTCGATCACCGAGACGTTCCACGCCGCGAGATCGTGAGCCGTCATCGCCAGCTCGCCCGCCGCATACATCCAGCCCCTCCCTTCCTTCGGCGCGGGGCGCGGCGGCCCGAGACCGTAGCGCATGTAGCGGGTCGGCTCCTCCGGACCGAGGGGAGCCTGATCGGTGTCGGCGACCGTCGTCATCTGAAGCGGCGTGAAAACCCGCTTCTGAAGAAACTCGAACAGCGACACCCCGCTCACTTTCTCGACGATGAGGCCGGCGATCACGTAGTTGGTGTTGCTGTACTGCCACTTCGTTCCGGGATCGAAATCGAGCGGCTTGCGCGCCCAGCGGTCGAGGATACCCTGCGGAGTGACTGGCCCCAACATCATCGGCATGACGTAGTCCTCCGCCCAGAAATCCTGGTACCCGGAGGTCATTGAGAGGACATGACGGATCGTTACCTCGTTGGCGCGTGTCAGGTCCGGAAGCCAGCGCACGAGCTTGTCATCGAGCGAGACCTTTCCCTCCTCCGCGAGCATCAGGATCGCCGTCGCGGTGAACTGCTTGCTGATCGAGCCGACGCTGTAGCGCATCCCCGGTGTGGCCGGCTTCTTAGGCTCGAGCGTGGCGGCCCCGTAGGCGCGCTCGTAGGCGATCGCGCCGTCTTTCACGACGGCGATCGAAGCACTCGGCGCCCCGCTCTTGGCGAGAACCTCGGCGACCGCGGCGTCGATGCCCGAGCGTAACTCGGCGGGTAATGGCTCTGCCGCCGAGAGCGGGTGAGCAACGGTAAGAACAGCAACGAAAGCGACCAGCGATCCGAACGACCTCGAAATGACGCCCATGAGAGTCCCTCCTCGAGAACGACCCGCGGCGATTGTAGCGATTGTTCCCTCTCCCCCGCGCGGGCGCGGAGGAGAGGGAGTCGGGCGCCACTAGGCTGCAGCGCCAGCGAACGGCTCTTGCCCTATGGGCTGGACGTTCGCGGCTCCCTTCGCGGTTTCCGGTGTACGCTGTTCGTGTGCGAAGGGAGCTGCCAGGCCGAGAAGAAGCGCGTCGTCGCGTAAGGGGTTTGACCTCGAAGGGGAGCCAATGAGCCTGAGATCCGAGATCCTTGAGCAACCGGAGGTCCTCGCGCGTCTGCTCGAGGACCAACGGGAGACGATCTGGTCGGTCGCGCGGGCCGTGCGTGCCCGGGGCTGTTCGGGCGTCTTCCTCGCGGCGCGCGGAAGCTCCGACAACGCCGGCCTGTACGCCAAGTACCTCTGGGGTGCCTGGAACCGGCTCCCGGTGGCCCTTGCGGCGCCGTCGCTCTTCACCCTCTATGCGAGCCCCCCAACCATCAAGGACATGCTGGTCGTGGGCATTTCGCAGTCCGGGCAATCTCCCGACATCGTCAGTGTTATCAGAGAAGGGCGCGCCCAAGGAGCCCTGACCCTGGCGATCACCAACGACCCTGGGTCGCCGATCGCGGACGCGGCACAGTTCGTGGTTGACACCTTTGCCGGCCCTGAGCGCGCAGTCGCTGCGACGAAAAGTTACACGGCTCAGCTCATGGTCGTTGCGATGCTTTCAGTCGCGTTAGAGGAGAAACCGGATCGCGTGGGACCGCTCGGAAGGGTCCCGGATCTGGTGCGCGACGCGCTCTCAGAAGATTCCGTCATCGAGAGTCTCGTGGAGCGCTACCTCTCGATGAGCCGGTGCGTCGTGCTGGGAAGGGGCTACAACTTCGCGACCGCCTGCGAGTGGGCGCTCAAGCTCAAGGAACTCTGCCACGTCGCGGCCGAGCCGTATTCCTCGGCGGATTTCCAGCACGGCCCGACGGCGATGGTTTCACCAGGCTTTCCGATTCTGGCGGTGGTACCCGAGGGCGCCATCTTTGGGGACGTCATGTCCCTCCTCAAGACCCTCGTCTCCGATCAGGGCGTCGAGCTGGTGCTCATCTCGAACCGGGAGGAAGCGCTGTCCATCGCGAGCACGCCGCTGCGCCTGCCCTCAGAGCTGCCCGAGTGGCTCAGCCCCCTGGTGAGTGTGGTGCCGGCCCAGCTCTTCTGTTACCACCTGACACGTGCAAAGGGTTTCGATACGGAGAACCCGCGCCGGTTGAGCAAGGTGACCAAGACCTGGTAAGGATCCGAGCAGGAGCGATCCAGCCCGGCGACCCGTTGAGAAGTTCAGGCCTGCTGGCTCCCGTGCCCGCGGCTCGGAACCGTGTGGGAGGTCAACGAGACGCCGGTGAGCGGGGGCCCTCACCGGCCGCGGTGAGAATCTCGCTGGCCGCAAGGAGGAACGCCCCGGATCCGTACTCGACCGTGTCGTCCGCGCTGACCGAGCGAGGGTCGTAGCCGATCTGCTGCACCCAGCCGAGCTTCCCGGAAGGGTGGAGGGCCCAGTTGAGCCCACGCCAGGCCCTCTCCACGGCCGGCAGGTAGCTCGGGCGATCCAGCACCCCGTGGTTGATCCCCCACGCGAGCCCGTAGGCGAAGAACCCCGTGCCGCTGCTCTCTGGTGCCGGGTACTCCTCGGGATCCAAAAGGCTCGAGCGCCAGAGGCCGTCAGCCCCCTGCACCTCGACGAGACGTGCCGCCATCTCGCGCATTTGCTGCACGTACCGGGCGCGCTCGGGGTAATCGGCCGGCATGTGTTCGAGCACGCGCGCGAGGCCGGCCATCACCCAGCCGTTGCCGCGGCTCCAGAAGACCTTTTTGCCGTGGGTCGTCCGAGGCTGGGAGCCGTCAGGCTGGGTGACGTAGCGCCCGTCCCGGTACCACAGGTGCTCGTGCGGGTCGTACAGGAAATCCGAGGTCTCCCACCACATCGCGCTCATGGCGTCCAGGTAGCGGCGGTCGCCGGTGGCTTCGCTGACCAGCGCCATCGTCGGGGGCGCCATGAACAGAGCGTCACACCATGACCAGTTGTCGTCCTCGTTCCACCCCACTACCGGTCCAGGCCGAGGCTGGGCCAGCATGGCGTCGAGGCGCTCGACCGTCGGCCGGATCCGACGCGGGTCGGGCTCCAGTAGGTAGAGCTCGGCGTAGGTTTGCGCGATACACAGGTCGTCGGCGTGCCGTGGGCGAGGACCTGGACGCCAGCGGTTCTTATCAGCGAGCGCGAGAGCAGCCTCGAGGTAGGCTCGGTCTCCGGTTGCCCTGAAGGTCGCCATCACCCCGGCGAAGAAGGCGCCGCGGACCCACTCCGTGTCGGTGACCGGCTGCGTGCCGCCATCTGGTAGCCGTGCCTCGTAGACCATGTGAGCGAGCTGCCAGTCGGCCACCCGTTCCATCGTGGCCAGGATTCGCTCGCGGGAGAAGAGGTCGCCGCGCGCCGACTCTCGCCCTCGGGTGCAGCCCGATGAAAGGAACACCGACGCACAGACCGCTTGAGTCACGACCAGCCGGCGCACCACGGTTCCATACCTGCTCATCGCGGCCCTTCCCGGGCAGCAATCCTGATCGTCGCCTCCGGCCCGGCGGCAGCGATCGGGAACGGTGTTGCGATCCGCGGGGCATCGGTGCTGGCCTCTTCCGGTAGCCGTTGCAGATTACCGTCCTCTGCAACGCTCAGGCCGAAGCCCAATGGGAACAGCGGGTCGTACCCGGGCTCACCGCGGTTGAGCGGCGTTTGTCCGGGCCAGCGCGGCCACGAATAGGAGAGTCTTCCGGTGAAGTCGTACGCGACCGAACTGTCGGCAGCGCGGAAAAGAACGTCGGCGACCCCGCGACCCTCGGAGCCGGGGAGCCAGGCGGACACAAACGCGTCCGAGGCGTTGAGCTCGCGGTTCACGCAGAGCGGGCGTCCACTCAAGAACACCGACACCACCGGCAACCCGGCGGCCTTGAGCGAACGCAAGAGCTGCAGGCCCCCGTGTCTGCCGGATCGGAACTCGAGGGTGTCGCGGTCGCCTGATGTCTCGGCGTACGGGTCCTCGCCGAAGACGGCGATCGCGACGTCCGGTCGGGTCTCAAACGTGCCGTCCTCGGCGAGCGTCGCGGTCCCGCCCGAGCCCTCGACGACCTCCCGGATCCCGTCCCAGATCGAGCTCCCGCGCGGGAAGTCGGCGTTGGTGTTGCCGTCGCCCTGGAAGGAGATCGTCCAGCCGCCGCACTGCTTGCCGATGTCGTTGGCGCCGTCGCCCGCGACGAGAACCTTGAGATCCCGCCGCAGGGGGAGCAGATGGCCGCTGTTCTTGAGGAGGACCAGCGACTCGCGCACCGCCTGGCGCGCCACCGCGCGGTGCTCGGGCGAGCCGAAGAGGTCGGTCCTGCCGGCCAGGGGCCTGCTCGAGGGGCGTCCCTCCCGGAACAACCCGGCGCGCATCTTGACCCGCAGGATCCGGCGTACCGCGTCGTCGAGCCTGGCGCTCGGGATCTCCCCCGACCTCACCTCGGCCAGGGTGTGTCTGAAGAGCGCCCGCCACCGGTCAGGGGCCATGAACATGTCGACGCCGGCGTTGATCGCCTCCGGGCAGTCGCCGTCGGAACACCCCGGGACCTGGCCGTGGCCGTTCCAATCTCCGATGACGAAGCCGTCGAACCCCATGCGTTCCTTCAACACATCAGTCAGTAGCTCCCGAAAGCCGTGCATCTTGCGCCCGTGCCAGCTGGAGTACGAGGCCATGACCGTCTGCACCCCCGCCTCGAGGGCCGCCACGTAGCCGGCGGCATGGATGTCCCGCAGCCTCTCCTCGCTTGATGTGTTATCGCCCCGGTCGCGGCCGCCGAGCGTGCCGCCGTCGCCCAGAAAGTGCTTCGCGGTCGCAATCACGTGGTGTCCGTCCAGAAAGTCGGCCGAGCGGGGATCGCCCTGCAGGCCGCGCACCATCGCCCCGGCGCAAAGTCGCACGACCTCGGGGTCCTCGGAGTACCCCTCGTACGTGCGCCCCCACCGGTCGTCACGCACCACCGCCACGGTCGGCGCGAAGTTCCAGTCCAGCCCGGTGACTTGGAGCTCGATCGCGGTCACTTCGCCGATCCGCCGGATCAACTCGGGGTCGCGGGTTGCCCCGAGAGCGATGTTGTGGGGGAAGATCGTCGCCCCGACGACGTTGTTGTGGCCGTGGACGGCGTCACACCCCCAGATGACGGGGATCGCCTGGCCGCCGTCCGAGGTGTCCATCGATGCGTCGTAGAAGGCATCCGCCAGTGCGAGCCACTCGGCCGGCGAGGTGCGCTTCCCGCCCCCAGGGTGGGAGCCGCCACCGTTGAGAACCGAGCCGAGGTGGTAGCGCCGCACGTCCTCGGGGGTCACGTGACCGATCTCCGCCTGCATCACCTGGCCGACCTTCTCCTCGAGCGACATGCGGGCGAGGAAGTCGGCCACCGCATGCTCCACCCCCGGATCCGTGGGTATGGCTCGGGCCATGCTCGGCCACAGTTCGGGGTGGACCTGAGGGGAAGCCATGACCGCCGCGGAAGGACTCTTCGGTGCTTGTGGGCCGCATCCGAGTGTGCACGCAACACCAACCGCCAGCGCAAGTCCAAGCTCAATTCGCGTGGTCGCCCTCCGTTTGTTGGCGCCCAACGTTGGCGCGCCTACCCCGTGAAGTACAGCCAGACGAGGCCGACGCACCCCGCCAGCACGATCGAAAGCCACACGTCCCGCCGCCGCCACAGCGGGTTCGAGGCGAGCTTCCGCCCGTCCTGCTCGGCGCCTGGATGCGTCGCCTTCGCGGTCGCGAACGTCAACCCGGCCAACTTCGCGTCGTCCTGCGGTGGGGTGAACAGGCTAACCACCACCAGCACCGCGGTGCACACGGCGAACAGGAAGACGGCGAAGTGGAGGAAGTTGATGTCGGCGTACCAGAGCAGGAAACCATGGTGGGAGCTCTTCGTGAGCTCGAGGACCAGCCGTCCCATTCCGAGCACGAAGCCGGTGACGAGCGATGCAACTGCACCGTTGGCGTTCACTCGCCGCCAGAAGACGCCGAGCAGGAACACGGCGGCGATCGGCGGCGAGATGTACGCCTGCACGCTCTGCAGGTACACGTAGAGCTGGCCGGAGATGTACTTCATGAGCGGGATCCAGAGCAGACCGAAGCCCACCAGCGCGAGGGTCGCAACCTTTCCCACCCACACCAGCTGTCGCTCCGACGCCTGCGGGCGCAGCTTGCGGTACACGTCCCAGGTGATGAGCGTCGAGCACGAGTTGAACACCGCCGACAACGAGCTCATGAGAGCGGCCAGAAAACCCGCGACGACCAGGCCGCGCACCCCGACCGGGAGGAGGGCACGTACCATCTCGGGAAAGGCGTGGTCGGGCCTCGCGATCTGGAGCTGGCCGCTCTTGACCAGGCCGGCGGCCACCACGCCCGGAATCACGAAAATGAACAAAGGTAGGAGCTTGAGGAAACCGCCGAAGATGGTTCCCCGCCGAGCGTCGTCAATGCCCTGGGCCGACAGCACTCGTTGCACGATGTACTGATCGGTGCACCAGTACCACACACCCAGGATCGGGGCTCCGAACACAATCCCCGTCCACGGGAACGATGGATGATTCGCGGGCTGCCACATGTCGAAGAAGCTGGCATCCACCGCAGAGCGCATGGCACCCCAGCCGCCAAGTTGGGAGAGCCCGAATACCGTGACCAGAAGAGAACCGCCGATGAGGATGATGGTTTGCAACGCCTCGGTGTACAGCACGGCGCGGAGACCGCCGAGCACCGTGTACACACCGGTCGCCAGCACGATCACGAGGGCGCCGGTCCAGAACCCCCCGCCGAGCAGTACCTCGTACACGACCCCGCCGGCGTAGAGGGTGACGGAGATCTTGGTGAGCACGTAGCCCACAATCGAGACCACC
>MEKI01000096.1:0-506 GCA_001766905.1 Acidobacteria bacterium RBG_13_68_16 | reverse complement strand
CCGAGTAGCGTCGCTCCAGGAACTCGGGCATCGTGTAGACGCTGCTCTTCAGGTAGAAGGGAACGAACAACCAGCCGAGGATGAGCAGGATCAGCGAGGCCAGGACCTCGAACTGGCCCACTGCAACCCCACTGTCGTACCCCGTGCCGGCCAGGCCCACCAAGTGCTCGGAGCCGATGTTGGAGGCGAAGAGCGCGGCCCCGACCACGAACCATCCGATGTTGCGGCTGGCCAGGAAATACCCCTCCGCCGTCGCATGGGTAGCCTTCTTACGCCACGCGACCCACCAGGCGATGCCGAGGACCACCGCGAAATACAGCGCGATCATCAGCCAGTCGAGGGGTGGTAGGTGTCCCATCGGAGCGCTCTCCTTGCGGCGATGATATCTCGTTCCTAGGGGTGGACGGCGCGTCGGGAATCCGCGCGGGTACCGTAGCTGTGAGGGTCACGCACCGCACCGAGATCCTGGCTGACTCCGCCTTGTACGCGTGGGCGGTGGTAACCCT
>MEKI01000095.1:20364-21074 GCA_001766905.1 Acidobacteria bacterium RBG_13_68_16 | reverse complement strand
CCGTGAGACCGGCCCGGTCACGCTCGCGGTCTCTCACCCCGGCTACCAGGTCGCGCGCACGGCGCTAGCCACAGTGCCCGAGAAGCCCCTCGTGGTCGCTCTCGAGCCCGTCATCTCGATCGCCGACGGCATCGAGGTCACCGCGACCCGCGCCAGGGAGGGCACGGACCCCGTGACGTTCACCAACATCCCGCAGGAACGCGTCCAGGAGGCGTACTGGGCGCAGGATCCGGCAATCCTGCTGTCGAGCGTGGCGCCGTCGTTCTTCGCCTACAACGACAGCGGCAACGGCATCGGCTACTCCTACTTCTGGGTGCGCGGCTTCTCGCAGAGCCTCGCGCGGGTTACGCTGAACGGCGCACCGCTGAACGACGCCGACTCGGGCGAGCTGTTCTTCATCGACCTCGCGGACTTCCTCTCCACCGCGGGCGATATCCAGATCCAGCGCGGGGTGTTCGGGCTCTCCGGCATCGGCGGAGCGGTGGACATCACGACCGCGCCTCCCAGTCTGGAGAGCGCGTTCACACTGCAGACCGGGTTCGGCTCGTACAACACGAGGAGGCTGGCCGCGCGCTACGACTCCGGGCTGATCAACGGCACGTGGGCACTCACCGCACGCTACTCGAAGGTGACGACCGACGGCTACCGTGACCAGTCGTGGGTGGACATGTGGAACTACTTCCTCTCCCTCACCCGCTTCGGCGAGGACT
>MEKI01000095.1:17093-20339 GCA_001766905.1 Acidobacteria bacterium RBG_13_68_16 | reverse complement strand
CGGTCCCGAGCGGACCCACCTGGCCTACGACGGCATCCCTAAACACGTCCTCGAAGGTGGTCTCACCGGGGACACCGACAAAGACCGCCGCTTCAACCCCCTCACCTACCCCAACGAGCTGGACAACTTCGTGCAGCCCCACTTCCAGCTCATCCACGAGCTGGCGATCTCGCCGACGACCCAGCTCTCGCAGACCGTGTACTACTTCTCGGGCCGCGGTTCCTACGACCAGTACAGGGGTGATCGAACCCTCGCCGAGTACTACCTCCCGGACGTCACCCTCCCCGACGGCACCGTGATCACCGAGAGCGACCTCGTGCGCCGCCGGACGGTGGACGAGGGGGATGTCGGATGGGTCCCGACCCTCACACACACCGTGGGTCCCTGGACGTTCACCGCCAAGGGCGAGGTGCGGCAGCACGATGCCCACCACTTCGGCGAGGTGACGTGGGCCCAGTACTACCCGCCGGGTGTGCCGCCGGACCACCGCTACTACGACTACCACTCCGGCAAGCGCACCGCGGCGCTGGCGCTCGGCGCCGGGTGGAACGTTAGCGCCGTCGTCACGCTCTCGGCGGGACTCGAGAACGCGAGCCATCGCTGCACCATGTCGAAGGACCGGATCAAGGGTGTCGGCTTCTCCGAGACCTACAGCTTCGTGCTTCCCCGTCTCGGGGCAATCGTGCACCTCGGCCCCAATGCCGACCTGTACGCCAACGTTGCGCGCGGCATGCGCGAGCCCAACTTCCGCGACATCTATGACCCGCAGGACTACTACGGGACCAGGGTTCACCTCGACCCTGAGGACGTTTGGGACTGGGAAGCGGGCGTCTCGCTGCGGGGGTCTCGGTTGCGTGCGCGAGCAAACGTTTTTTGGATGAACTTTTCCAACGAGGTCGTCTATGCGGGCGCGCTCGACGACAACGGTGTGCCCATCTACGGCAACGGCGCGAAGTCGCGCCACCGTGGCCTGGAGGTGGAGACGGGATGGGATCCGTCGCCGGCGCTCGGGCTGGATGCGGCGCTGACCTACTCACGCAACACCTTTACCAGTTACCAGCAGTACAACTGGGATGGAACGGTGAGCGTTTTCGACGACAACCGCATCGCGGGGTACCCGGACCTGCTGGCGGCCGTCACCGCCCGCACCCGCGTGGGTCCGGTGCAGCTCGCCCTCACGGGGAAACGGGTCGGGCGGTTCTACCTGGACAACACGCAGGACAACCGCCGAAGCCCCGAGGCACGCCAGCAACCCGGCTACGTGCCGCTGGTGAACCCGGCGTTCACGCTTGTGGGCCTCACCGCCCGGGCCGACCTGTCACCGTCCCTGTCCACGGCGCTCGGACTGCATCGAATAGGACTCGAGCTGCGCGTGAACAACCTGCTGGACGCGAAGTACACCGCGTTCGGCTACGTGGACGTTGAGCCCCTGTTCATCCCGGGCGCCACGCGCAACGTCTACGTCGGGCTGACCCTGGGCCTGTAGGCACGCAACGCCGCCCGCAACGTCATTGCGAGGCCCG
Organism: Acidobacteria bacterium RBG_13_68_16; assembly: GCA_001766905.1. GTDB lineage: Bacteria > Acidobacteriota > Thermoanaerobaculia > Thermoanaerobaculales > Thermoanaerobaculaceae > RBG-13-68-16. The sequence continues at coordinate 18,816 of MEKI01000095.1, read as the reverse complement.
TAGGGGCCGCGGCAATCTCGTCGCGTCCTGTCGGGTATCCTCTCCCGATGGGCATCACGCTCGCTGCATGGATCGCCACGGCAGCCTTTGCCGCGGTGATGGTCGCGATTGGCGTGCTTTCGTGGCGCGCCGAGAAGCGGCTCGGTCGCGATGCGGAGGGTTTCTGGACCGCACACCGCTCGATCACGGGGTGGAGCCTGGGGATGTCGCTCTCGGCCTCGATGCTCTCGGTGTCGTGGTCGCTCGTCTACGGTGTCGAGCTGCTCTACAGGTGGGGGCCGGGCGGCGCGTGGCTGCTGGCGATCCCGTGGCTCGCGGTGCTCGGCCTTTTCGCGCTGCTTGCCCCGCGCCTTCGGCGCTTTGCGGCGTTCTCTCAGGGGGAGCTATTCGGGAAGCTGTACGGCAATGGGATGCGGTGGCTCACGGTGGTCGTGCTCGTCGCAGTGTTCCTCACCTGGTGCGGGGCGGAGATCGCCGCGGCCGGTGACCTCCTCGCGCCGCTCCTCGCCGTCTCGCCTCATGTGGCGATGGCGGCGATCGCCGTCCTCGTAGCCTCCTACGCCTGGACCGGCGGATTTCGCTCGGTGGTTGCCACCGACGTGGCACAGTTCGTCCTCATCGTGGGGTTCCTGCTCGTCGTGGGGGCGCGCGCTGGGACAGGCCTCGGCCGAGGCTTGGGCGGCTGGTTCGGCGTGAGCGGCCCGACGCCCGCAGTGGTGGGCATCACGCTGCTCGCCTACATCACCGGGTGGCTTGCTGAGGCGGACATCTGGCTCCGCCTCACCGCCGCGCCGAGCGACGGCCACGCGCGCCTGGCGCTGGGAGTGACCGCCGCGGCGTCGCTGCTGTTCGTGCTGGGTCTCCCTGCGGTGCTGGCGGCGCGCGCCAGGGTCCTTTTCCCAGACCCATCGGCGGGCCCGGGCACTGTGCTGGGCCCGCTGCTGCACCACCTGCTCCCGCCTGGGATGGAGGTCCTGTTGCTCACTGGGCTGGCGGCCGTGGCGCTCTCCACGGTGTCAACAACCGCCAACGTGGTGGCGATCACGGTGGCTCGGGACGGGATGCGGGCGGTCGGCGAAAACGCCCGCGACCTCTCGCGCGCCCGTTGGGCCAACGGCCTGGCGTGTATCGCGGCGCTCGGGGTGGCGTTCGCCTCGCGGTCCCTTGCCGAGTTGTTCTACCTCTCCTCGGGGCTGCTGGCGGCAGCGCTGTTCTGGCCGACGCTGGGCCTGCTGTGGGAGAAGCCGCCGCTCCGCCCCGCGCGTGCCGGAGCCTTTTGCGGCCTCGCCGCAGTCGTGCTCTCGTTCGTGGCCGACCGGCGCGGCCTCTTCGGCGAACTCTTTCCCGCCGCCGTGCGCGAGATGGGGATCGGTTACATCGTGCCGGGGGTCGCGGTGGGTGCGGTGGCGTTCTTTGTGATGCTGGCGGTAACACGCTCCCGCCGAGCGTAGGCTCCTCACCCTGGCCCTCTCCCGGAGGGAGAGGGAGCTGCGTGGGGTCACGGCGACTTCTCTTCAGGACGTGGCGTTGGATGTCGCGGGCTTCTTGCGCGAGCGGCGCCGGGGGCGGCGGGCCTTTGCGGTCGGCTTCTCCTCAACAGCGGCTTCGGGCTCCGGGGCCCGGGCGCTCGCCTCGCCGCTGTCGAAGCCGGTCACCACGTACGTTCCGGAGCGCTGGTCACGCCGCAGCCTGACGACGTGGTGCTTCTCGGCGTCCTCGAGGA
>MEKI01000095.1:10227-17055 GCA_001766905.1 Acidobacteria bacterium RBG_13_68_16 | reverse complement strand
AACTCCGGCCTCTTGCGCTGCATCGTCTGCTTAATCATAGAGCCCCAGAGAACCTCCTTCCCGTCGCGCATCAGCGCCTTGATCGAGTCGGAGAGGAGCGCGAAGCACTCCCTCTGCTTCTTCGGCAGCCCGACGAGCGGCGGCGCCTCCTGCACGGCGCGGATCAGGTCCTCGTAGAAGATGAACTCGTCGCAGTTGGCGACGAGCAGCTCCGAGGTCGAGTTCTTGACGCCAAGGCCGATGACGTACTTGTCGTTCTCGCGCAGCTTCGACACCAGCGGTGAGAAGTCGGAGTCGCCCGAGACCAGCGCAAAGGTCGTGACGTGCTCCTTGGCGTAGCAGAGGTCGAGGGCGTCCACGACCATGCGGATGTCGGCGGAGTTCTTCCCCGAATACGCCTTAAGCGGGATGTCCATCAGCTCGATCCCCGCCTCATGGAACCCGCGTTTGTAGCTGCCGTAGCGGTCCCAGTCGGCGTACGCCCGGCGCGCCACGACCTTCCCCTTCTCCAGCAGGCGGGTGAGCACGAGCTGCACGTCAAACGTCTTGTAGGATGTGTCCTTGACGCCCAGAGCGATGTTCTCGAAATCGATGAAGAGTGCGATCTTGTGGTCTTCCAACGGCACGGTTCTATTCTCCTTGCGGCTTCTTCACCATCTTGGCAGAGGAGCAGCGATCCGGATCTTAGCCCCTCTCCACAACTTCCGCAAGTTCCTGCGGCCGTTCCGCCCATGCGCGTCCGCCCGACGAAACTGGTCCTAAACTGGATTTGAGGATGCAGGGGCCGATGAACGGAGAAACGTGCGAGTCGCGGCCCGCCCACAGGACGTCGGCGGGCGTGCGTCCACGCCTTGCGGCGATCCGGGCGGCTCTGGTGGCCGGAATGCTGGCCGGCGCCGGGATCCTCACGGGTACCCCGGGGGGCGTGTTTGACCCCAGCCGCAAGCCCCAGCGGCCGGCGTACTCCCCCGAGAGCTCGGGTACACTGGCCGCCCCACAGCACAGAGTCCGCCGCCACCTGCCTAAAGCCGACGCTGCAGGAAACCTGGCGCAGCGAGTCAGCCACCATCGGTTCCCGAAGCTCGCCAACGAGCTGCAGGGGTACTTTCCGGACCTCGGGGTGCTGGCCGAGGCCGCGGACTGGGACGTGCTGGTGGTGGACGCCGAGCTTGCGGTGAACCTCCCCGAGTACCTGGGTGCCATGGGAAGCCTGCGCACGCGGAACCCAAACCTTGTGATCCTGACGTACTTTTCCGCGGCCGACTTCATACCAGGCGATTTGGCGACGATCCGAGCCGGGTTTGCGGGCGGCCTTGACGACGGCTGGTTCATGAAGGACACCTCCGGCCACCGGTTCACGCTGTTCCAGCTCACGCCCGAAAGCTGGACCGAGATGCTCAACTTGACCACCGGCGTCAACGCCTTCATGCCGGCGTACCTGCAGCAGGCCGTCCTCGTCACCGGCCTCACCGACGGTATCTACTACGACTGGATCAACGACGACATCTCCTGGCTCAACCACCGGACCGACGTGCCGTGCGGCCCTCCCGACATCGACAACGACGGCCTCGCGGAACCGGACGCAGAGCTCAACACGCTCTGGAAGCAGGGCACCGCGGCGCTCCTTACCAACTCGCGCAATGCCTTTCCGGCCGGGACGATCGTCTTCGGCAACGGGGGCTGGGTCACCGGCGACACCTACGATGCCCTGCTCAACGGCATGATGATCGAGCAGTTTTTGGAGGGGGAGTCGCTCGGCGAGAACTTCGGCTGGAGCGCGGTCATGCGAGCATACGCCGATCACGCGAGCGGCGGACAACAGCCCAACCTCTCGTTCGTCATGGCCAACCGGGACACCCGGGGCGAATTTGCTTTCATGCGGTTCGCCTTGGCCTCGACGCTGATGTTCGACGGGTACTTCTGCTTCACCAACCGCTCGGGCGTCTACGGCTCAGCGTGGTGGTACGACGAGTACGCGGTCAACCTCCAGATCGGAACGGCGGAGCGCGCCCTCGACCGCAAGGGGTTCCTCGGACCTGCCCTGGGTGAGGCGTTCAACGCTTTCAACACCCAGGAGAAGCTCCGGGACGCGCTGGCCGCGGGTGGCACGCGGCCCGAGCAGCTCGTGTGGAGGAGAGAGTTTGCGAACGGCGTGGTGCTGGTCAACCCCAGCCCGAGCTCGGTTCATGTCGACCTCGCGGGGTCGCTGCGGAAGATCCTCGGCACGGCGGATCCGACGTTCAATACCGGCGAACTGCTAAGCTCGATCACCCTTGCCCCGCGAAGCGGGGTCATCCTGTTGAGGTAGCCGACCGGCCGCAAACAGAACGCAGCGCCCGCAATGGGGCGCAGGGCTTGGCCACCCCCGCCCGGCAAGGCCTCGGGTTTGATCGCGGGGAACTGCTGCCTCGGGACGCGTGGTGTTACGCTACACGCTGGAACCAAGCAGGGTCCACAGGGGCCCCGGCGATGGGCTGTGGAGGGTGAACCGGCTTGAGGAGGCAAAGCATTGACTAGCTCTCAACGGAACCTTTTCACGCGCCTCCCGCAGTCACTCGAGGCCGCAATCCGGGACGCCAACCCGTGGTGGCGGGGCGAACGCCTTTTCGGATTGCCCCCCATGCGGCGCTGGGCGTTTGGGCCGGTCATGGAAGGACTAGGGGCGGGGCTCACTCCTGCCATAGTCCTGCGCGGACCCCGGCAGGTCGGGAAGACGGTGCTGATGAACCAGATCATCACCGCCCTGCTTGACCAGGGGGTACGCCCGCGTCGCATCCTGCGCCTCCAATTCGACGAGCTACCGCCCCTCCGTGACCTGGAAACTCCCATCCTTGATATCCCGCGGTGGTTCGCGGATCAAATCCTCCAAAAGACCCTCAACAAGGCGGCCCACGACGGAGAGCAGGCCTTCCTCTTTCTGGACGAGGTGCAGAACCTTCCGGACTGGTCGCCACAGCTCAAGCAACTCGTCGACGTCAATCCCGTCCGAGTACTGGTCACGGGCAGTTCCGCCCTTCGAATTGAGGCAGGCCGCGACAGCCTCGCGGGTCGGATCACGAGCATCGACATGGGGCCCCTGCTGCTGCGGGAGGTTGCGCTGATCCGCGAGTTCGGCGCCATCAAGCCCTTTCTCCCACCGAACGGCCTCGCCGCACTCAAAGACAAGGGATTCTGGCTGGAGTTGCGGAATTTTGGGGAAAAGCACTCGGACCTTAGGCACGCGGCTTTCACGGCGTTCTCAGACCGTGGCGCGTATCCGGTAGCCCAGGCCAACCCGGATCGGCCGTGGGAGGAAGTCGCGGACCTCCTCATCGAGACCGTAATCCGCCGAGCCATCCGCCACGACCTTCGCATGGGGCCACGCGGTCAGAAAAGGGATGAGCACCTGCTGGAAGAGGTCTTCCGTCTCGCCTGCCGGTACGTCGGCCAGTCGCCCCGCCAGGCGCTTTACCTCGAAGAACTCCGCCAGGCCATGGGTGCCAACATCGGGTGGCAAAGGGTGCTCGCCTACCTCAAGTTCCTCGACGGCACTCTGCTGCTTCGCCTCATCGAGCCACTGGAGCTCCGCCTGAAGCGGCGCCGCGGCGCTTCGAAGCTCTGCCTTTGCGACCACACGCTGCGAGCGGCATGGCTGCAAGAGATCGTGCCCCTCTCCCCTGAAGGGATGGAAGCGCAACCCCACCTCGCCGAGATCGCGGGGCACATCGCAGAGAGCGCGGCCGGATACTTCCTCTCCTCAACCAAGAATCTCGACGTTGCGCACTTTCCCGAGCGCAGCACGGAACCCGAGGTCGATTTCGTCCTTACGATCGGCGAGCAGCGCATCCCCGTTGAGGTCAAGTACCGTCGCCGGATCGACCACAAAGACACCTTTGGCGTGCGTGCATTTGTGGAGAAAGCCCACTACCGTGCGCCGTTTGGTCTGCTCGTTACTCAGCTTGATGACGCGACAACCGATGATCCGCGCTTGATACCCTTGCCGCTGTCGACACTGCTGATGATGCGGTAGGGCGCCCCGTAGAACCTACCGCCCCGGGCGCCAGCGCCGCAATCGTCCCTATGGGCTCCCTGAAGCGACGGAAAGGTCGGCGGATGCTGAAAGCCCGCTAGGCCAGCTGCGGCTTGATGACCTCGCCCCTGGCCAGACGAGCGAGCCAGTCGTGGATGCCGAGCGCGGCCTGCTTGCCGGCGCCCATTGCGAGGATGACGGTGGCCGCGCCGGTCACGATGTCGCCGCCTGCGAACACGCCGGGGATCGAGGTCATGAGGGTCCTCTCGTCCACCACGATGTTGCCGTGCCGGTTCAGTTCGAGGCCGGGGGTGGACTTGGTGGCGAGCGGGTTCGGCCCCTGTCCGATCGCGATCACCGCGGTGTCGATGGCGATCTCGTACTCCGAGCCGGGAATCGGGACCGGCCGACGCCGCCCCGAGGCGTCCGGCTCCCCCAGCTCCATGCGCTGAATGCGCATCCCGGTGACGAAACCCTCCTCGTTGCCGAAGATCGCGAGGGGCGCCGAGAGCCAGCGAAAATCGATGGCCTCCTCCTCGGCGTGCTCCAGCTCCTCCCTGCGCGCCGGCGACTCGTTGCGGGTGCGCCGGTACACGCAAATGACCTCCTCCGCGCCCAGCCGCTTGGCCGTGCGCAGGCAGTCCATCGCCACGTTGCCGGACCCGACCACGGCCACACGGCGGCCCGTGCGCACCGGCGTGTCGCTGCGGGGGAAGTCGTAGGCCTTCATAAGGTTCACCCGGGTGAGAAACTCGTTGGCCGAGAGCACACCGATGTAGTTCTCGCCCGGGATGCCGAGGAAGTACGGCAGACCCGCACCGGTGCCGAGGAACACGGCGTCGTAGTCGTACCCGTTGAGCAGCTCGTGCACGGTCGCGGTGCGGCCGATCACGAAGTTGCCGCGAAGCTCGACGCCCATCCGCGCGAGGTTCTGGATCTCGAAGGTGACGATCGCCTTCGGAAGGCGGAACTCCGGGATGCCGTAGACCAGCACGCCGCCGGGCTTGTGCAGTGCCTCGAAAATCGTCACCTTGTGGCCGAAGCGAGCCAGCTCGGCCGCGCAGGCAAGACCCGCCGGACCGGAACCCACCACCGCCACCTTGTGCGCGGACGGCGGCGCAAGCTCCGGGGTCGAGACAAGGCCCCGGTCGCGCTCCCAGTCCGCCACGAAGCGCTCGAGCCTGCCGATCGCAACCGGCTTGTACTTCTTCGCCATCACGCAGACAATCTCGCACTGCTCCTCCTGCGGGCAGACGCGGCCGCAGATCGCGGGGAGCGTGTTTGTCTCCTTGATCTTCGCGAGGGAACCCTCGAAGTCGGCCTTCCGGATGAGGTCCACGAACGCCGGAATGTCGATGCCTACCGGGCACCCCTTCACGCACGGGGGGTTGGCGCACTGCAGGCAGCGCTGCGCCTCCTCGATTGCGGTTTCCGCTGAGTAGCCCAGCGCCACCTCGAAGAAGTTCCGGATGCGAGCGAGGGGATTCTGCACCGGCATCTCGTGGCGCTGGACCTTCATCCGCTCTGCCTTCGGCAGTTCGGGAGCGCCGAGTATCTCGTCAGCCACGGGCGATCCCCGCGGTCGCGCGGCATTCGTGTGCCCCCATGAACCGCTCGCGCGCCACCTGCTCCTCGGGAATGTACATGCGCAGCCGCTTGATCAGCAGGTCGAAGTCCACCTTGTGGGCGTCGAACTCCGGACCGTCCACGCACACGAACTTGGTCTTGCCGTCGACCTCGACCCTGCACGCGCCGCACATCCCGGTCCCGTCCACCATGATCGAGTTGAGGGAGGCGAGCGTCGGGATCGCGAGCTTGCGGGTCATCTCAGCCACCGCCTTCATCATTATCGCGGGGCCGATCGCCACGACCAGATCCGGGTTCCCGCGCTGGGCGATGAGGTCCGCGAGCGCGTGGGTCACCAACCCCTTCCTGCCGAACGAGCCGTCGTCGGTCGTGTGGATGATCTCGTCGGAGACGGCCGCCATCTCCTCGCGCAGGATCACCAACTCCTGGGTCCGGCCGCCCAGGATGGAGAGCACCGTGTTGCCGGCGTTCTTGAGGCCGCCGGCGATCGGGAGCATCGGAGCGATCCCGGCGCCGCCGCCGACGCAGACGACCGTACCGAACCTCTCGATGTGGGTCGGCGTGCCGAGCGGGCCAACCACCGAGAAGAACTCCTGCCCCGCCGTCATCAGCCCCATCGCCATCGTGGTCTTGCCGACCTCCTGGACCACCAGCGTGACCGTCCCCGACCCGGGGTCGGAGGCAGCGATGGTGAGGGGGATGCGCTCGCCGTCGTCGCTCGGCAGCACCATCACGAACTGCCCGGGACGGTGCTTGCGCGCGACCTCCGGCGCCTCGACGACGAAGCGGTGGAACTTGGGCGCGATTTCTTCTTTTGAGACTACCTTGAACACTCAAGCCTCCGGGCCGCCGCGGCGGTTGTCAGCGCGCGACGGTTCGGACTCGCGAATCCGGCGCCTACGGTGCCGGCCCCCTGCACCCGATCATACTAGTTACCCGCGTAAACTTTGGCAACATCGGCGTTTTCGCTGGGGACGACCTACTGACTGAGACTTCGTCGCACGTATTATCCCTGCACTTGGTGCATTGGGCGAGAGTCACAAACTCGTGCAGAACGCCCACCGTTCGTTCGCGAAAACAGGCTGCACTTGGTGCGCGCCCTCGCTCATTTTCATCAGACGCTTTCCAGACTTCAGCGACGTGGTACCGACCCCGCCACAGCGGCCAGGGTCGACTCACCGGTGCTGTATCCTCGCGCCGTGGTGAACAAGCCCGTCTCCCGAAAGGTTGCG
>MEKI01000095.1:136-10196 GCA_001766905.1 Acidobacteria bacterium RBG_13_68_16 | reverse complement strand
TGGACTACCCGAGCGAGCTGAACCCCGAGCAGCTCGCGGTCGTGATGCACCCGGCCGGTCCGATGCTGGTGCTGGCAGGCGCCGGCTCGGGAAAGACCAGGACGGTGGTCTACCGCGTGGTGCGCCTGCTCGAGGACGGTATAGACCCCAACGCGATCCTGTTGCTCACGTTCACGAACCGCGCGGCGCGCGAGATGCTCTCGCGGGTGGGCCTGCTGCTCGGGACGGACGCGGGTCGGGTGATGGGCGGGACTTTCCACTCGGTGGGTAACCGGCTGCTGCGCCGCTTCGGGGACCGCCTCGGCTACCCGTCCAACTACGGCATTCTCGACCGCGAGGACTCCCGCGACCTGATGGGTAACGCGCTCTCCGACGTAATCCCGACCACGCCGGGGCGAAGGCTCCCCGGCGCGGCGGTTCTGGTCGAGGTCTACTCGTTTGTGATCAACACCGGCCGTTCTCTCGAAGAGACGGTCGCCGCTCGCTTTCCGCAATTCTCGGGCGACCTCGAGGTGATGCAGGCGGTGTTCCGCCGCTACCTAGAGCGCAAGCGCGCGGCCTCCGTCATGGACTACGACGACCTGCTGCTCAACTGGCTGCTGCTGCTGCGCAAGCACGACGACGTGCGCCGGCACCTCGCGACGCGTTTCCGTCACGTGCTGGTCGACGAGTACCAGGACACCAACCGGCTGCAGGCCGACATCGTGGACCTCATGCTGGGAGGAGGGCGGAACCTGATGGTCGTGGGCGACGACGCCCAGTCGATCTACGCGTTCCGTGGCGCCGAGTACGCGAACATCCTCTCGTTCCCCGAGCGCTACCCGGACTGCACGACGTTTCGCCTCGAGACCAACTACCGGTCGCTCCCTCCGATCCTGACCCTCGCCAACGCCTCGATCGTGCACAACGAGCGCCAGTTCCCCAAGCAGCTCCGCCCGGTGCGCGAAGGCGGCGAGCAGCCGGTCGTCTGCGCGGCGCCCTCCCCCGAGGCCCAGGCCGCGTTCGTGGCGCAGCGCATCCTCGAGCTGCTCGACGAGGGGGTGCCTCTCCCCGAGATAGCGGTCCTCTACCGCAACCATGCTCACTCGCTGGAGCTGGAGGTCGAGCTCACCAAGCGCAACATCCCGTACGAGGTGCGATCCGGGCTTCGCTTCTTCGAGCAGCGCCACGTGAAGGACGTGCTGGCGCATCTTCGCTTGCTGGCCAACCCGCGTGACGAGGTGGCGTTCACCCGCATGGCGCGCCTCAGACCACGCCTGGGCCAGCGGCTGGTCGCCCGCGTCTGGCAGGCGCTCTCCGAGTCCGGCAATCCGCTCCAGGTGCTCGGCAAGCTGGATGGCAGGGCGCTCGGGCTCCCGGGCGCGGCCAGCAACTCGGTGAAGCAGCTCGCCGATCTGGTGCAGCGCCTGGAGAAGCTGAGATCTCGGCCCGGGGAGATGGTGCGGGAGGTGATCTCCTCCGGCTACCGCGACTACGTGCGCGCGATGCTCGACAACGCCAGCTCACGTCTCGACGACCTGGAACAGCTCGCGCTCTTCGCCGACGGCTACGAGGGTCTGGACGCGTTCCTCGACGAAGTCACGCTCATGAACGAGCTTTCCGGCGAGGACGTCGTGGCGGAGGAAGGCGAGAGGGAGCGTGTCACTCTCTCCACCATCCACCAGGCCAAGGGGCTCGAGTGGCGGGTGGTCTTCATGATCTGGCTTGCAGAGGGCCGCTTCCCCACCGCGCGCGCCGAGGACATCGAGGAGGAGCGCAGGCTGTTCTACGTCGCCTGCACCCGCGCCAAGGACGAGCTTCTGCTCTGTTACCCGCTGGTCGCGCGCGACCGCTACCGCGTGGACGTGATCCTGGAGTCCTCCCGCTTCGTTACCGAGCTTCCCGACGACTCGTACCAGCGGTGGCAGGTGCAGGAGGCCGAGACGCCGGCCGAGCTGCCCGAGGGCGGCCGGTACCGACTGCCCGGGTTCCTGGGGGACAACGGCAACGGCGATGTCAACTGATCCGAGCCCTTCGGGGGCGAGGGTCATCCTGACGCCCCGCCACGGCGGGGGCGAAGGATCCCGTGGAACCCGGAGCGCCATCATCGCGCTGACAGCCTCGCTGCTGTTCGGGATCGCGTCGGCACAGGCTCGGGAACTGCCGGAGGTCCTGCGCACGAGCGAGGTCCGCAGCGGGAACGGCGTCGTGGTGGCCAACACCCGCGAGGCCGCTGCCGCCGGTGCCCGCCTCCTTCGGGCAGGCGGGAACGCGATCGACGCGGCGGTTGCCGCGGCACTCGCGCTCGGCGTCTCCGAGGCGGAGGCCTCGGGGCTCGGGGGAAACGCATGGATTCTCATCCACCTCGCAAACGGCCGGGACCTCGCGATCGACGGTTCGGCCGTCGTTCCCCTTGGGGTGAAGCCCGAGGAGTTGCAGCGGCAGCTCGACGACGGGGTCGAATTCGGGTACAAGACCGTGGCCGCACCCGGAGGCCTCGCCGCCCTGGCCTATGCGCTGGAGCGGTACGGCACCAGGGCCTTCGCCGATGTCATCGCGCCGGCGGTCGAGATCGCCGATCTCGGCTACCGGCTTCCCCCTCACGAGCTCGCCGTAGTCGGCGCCTTCGGCTGGAAGTTGCGTTCCAACGCGACCCTCAGGGACATCTTCCTGAGCCCCTCGCTCGAAGCGTGGGGCGCCCAGCATCTTTACTGCATGGACGAACTGGCGGCGACGATGCGCCGGCTGGCCCTGCGGGGTGCCCGTGATTTCTACACTGGGGAGGTCGCCGACGCGATCGATGCGGACATGAGAGCGAACGAGGGCTCCCTGCGCAAGGCCGACCTGGAGCTGGTCCGGCCGGTCGAACGGACGCCGGTTCGAGGAAGGTATCGGGGGCTCGACGCAATCTCCTTCCCGTTCCCTGGTGGCGGCGGTGCCGTCATCGAGGCGCTCCATATCCTGGACCGCTTTCCCCGAGCGACGCTTGACAGCGACTCCCTGAACGGCACAATGATCAGGTTGGAGGCGGCCCGGATCGCCCTCTACGACCTGTACGTGTCGTGGGCCGTCGGGCCGTCCGAGGCGCTCCGGATGCTCGAGCCGCAGCGCGCCGCGCAACGCGCTGCCCAGATCCGCCCCGAGCGCGCACTGCGGGTTCGGGAGATCCTGGGCCGTGAACCGACCCCCCCGCGTCAGAAAGGCTCCACGCACGTTTCAGTGCTCGACCGCGACGGCAACGCGGTGGCGATGAGCCTGACCTTCAACGAGGAGTTCGGGGCCTGTGTCGCGACCCCGGGACTCGGGTTCCCCTACAACGCGACGCTGGCGTTCTACGACCCCGGCAAGCCTGGAACGATCCTGTTCCCCCGCCGCGGCAACGTGCTGCCCCACACGATGTCGCCCACGATGTTGCTGCGCGGGGGCAAGCCGTTCATGGTCCTCGGCGGTCCCGGAACCGGACGAATCACTTCCAGCATCGTGAACACTATCGTCAACGTCGTCGATCGGCGGATGGGCGCGGCAGAAGCCGTGTCGGACCCGCGAGTGCTGTGGGACAGCGCAAAGAGCCCGAGGGTGGCGATCGAGATGGCGGCGCCCCACACCGACACCGATGTGGCGGAGCTGTCCCGCCGCGGGTTCAGCGAGGCCTACACTCTCCGCTTCCCGCCCCGCCCCATCGACCTGCTTTACTTCGGGGGCGTCAACCTCGCAATGTTTGATGGGGAAACCGGCGAGGCGGTCGGCGCCGGCGACCCGCGCAGGGCGGGTGTCGCCGTCGGCGGCGACACACCGTAGGACGGGCTTCTACAGGACACTCGGCTCGGTCTGTCGCGCCTTCCGCAGGCGCTGCAGGAACGGCTTGTACAGGAAGCTCCGCTCGTCGAGTTGGCAGAGTCGCTCGAACATCGGTTTGGTGACCGTGAAAGCGAGTGTGTTCGGCGGCAGCCAGGCGCGCATCGCGATGTCGGTCGCACCAACAATCGCCCGCGGAACCGTTAGATCGGCAAAGAGCGGGAGGAGCTGCGAGCACCCCGAGCCGAAGGGAGCCATCACCGGCAACGGGTCGTCTGGCCCACTGTGGTAGTTGGCGCCCAGGATGAGCGCCGACAGCTGGTCCGGGTTGACGAAGAAGGTCACGGTCTTCAGGTTCCCGTACTGGTCCGGACGAAACGGCCCTACGAGCAGGTTGGGGTGCTCAGGGTGGTAGGACCCTCGCCGGTCGATCCACTGCCGCATGAGCTCGCGCGAGCTCTTCAGCCCCTCCTCATCCACGAGGAAGGTAACCATCGCCTCGGGGGACCGGGTCACGACGCCGAACAGGCAGGAACCTGCCCCCCTGCACCCGAAACTGTCCCTCGTGAGGTGGAGTGTTTCCCCGTTCATCCAGTTTGCGTAGAAAGAGAAGATGCACGAGGACTCGCCCGCTCCCACCCTGACGAGCGGCTCGAACGGCGAGACGTCGCGGGCGTCGTAGAACCCAATCAGGGGAGCCTCTACGCCGATTCTCTGAATCAGCTTGCTGGGATCCGGTTGCATGGGGCCCTCCTTTCCGGGCCCGACGCCGCGCCTCGTCGGCAGCGGTGGGCGCTCCCACCCCCGTCCCGGCTCCGGTGGCGAGTATAGGCCTCCCGGGCATGTATCGTTTGGCACGCGCGTTTGTGCCGGCCTGGGACTCGTTCCACGCTATGCTTAAAAGGTAATGGTTCCCTCTCGGGAGTGTGCGGTGGTGGGCGCCGGCCTGACCGGGCTGGTGGCGGCGTACCGGCTCGCGAATGCGGGGTGGCAGGTCACGGTGTTCGAGCGCTACCCCGAGGCGGGCGGCCTGGTTGCCACCTTCGATGCCGGTGGCGAGCGGCTCGAGTGCTTCTACCACCACCTCTTCACCACGGACACCGATTACGTGGCGCTCGCGCAGGAGCTGGGCCTCGGGGGTGAGATCGAGTGGCTGCCCTCGCGCATGGGGATCTACTCCGGCAGGCGCCTCTGGGACTTCGGGACGCCGGTCTCGCTGCTAAAGTTCGCACCGCTTCCCTGGGTGGACAAGTTTCGCTTCGGTCTTTCCACGCTGCTCCTGAACCGGACGGCGGACTTCACGAAGTTCGAGCAGGTTACCGCGCGGGAGTGGATCCTCAAGCACGCCGGGCGCAGGGTGTACGACACCGTCTGGGGGCCGCTCCTGCACCAGAAGTTCGCGGAGAAGGCCGACGACGTCGCGATGGTCTGGCTCTGGGGAAAGCTCTTCCTGCGCGGGCGCTCGCGTTCGGTCACGGGCCTCGGGGAGCGGCTCGGGTACATGCGCGGCTCGTTCGGACGTCTGGTAGACGCCCTGGCGCAAAAGCTGCGCGAATCCGGAGCGCGGTTCGAGCTTGCCACGCCGGTCAAACGAATAACGCCCTTCGACGGCGGCCTCGAGGTCCACACCCGTAACGGCCCCGCGCGGTTCTCAAAGGTCCTTTTCACCGCTGCCCCCTCCGAGTTGCTTCGCGCCGCCGGCGAGCACCTGCCGCAGGACTACCGAACGCGCGTGGGCTCGCTTCCTGCGACGGCGGCACTGTGTGTTGTGCTCGAGATGTCGCGCTCGTTCTCACCCTACTACTGGCTGAACATCGCCGACCAAGAATTTCCCTTCGGCGGCCTGATCGAGCACACGAACTACATCCCGCGCGAGCGATACGGCGGCCGCTACCTTCTCTACATCTCCAAATACCTGTTTCAGGAGCACGGCCTCTGGAGCGCGCATAACGACGAGGTGTGGGCGACCTACCGGCCTTACCTGCAGAGGATCAACCCTTCCTTCGACGACTCCTGGGTGCTGGCGAGGCACCACTTCAAGGCCGCCTACGCGCAGCCGGTGATCCCCCGCGGCTACCGAAGCACCATCCCGCCGTTCGAGACGCCGGTCCCCGGTCTCTATCACGCCTGCATGGCCCAGATCTACCCCGAGGACCGCGGGCAGAACTACGCCATCCGCACGGGCAACCGCGCCGCCGCCACGCTGCTGGAGGGGGCACCGTCGGACTGAAGTCTGGAATCGGAGGTCGGAGGATGCACATCCGGACAGCGGCCCTTGTTCTCCTTGCCAGCGCAGGACAGCTCCTGGCGCAGGCCGCGCTGCAGCCCGCGCAGATCACACCACCGACCCCGTCGGAAGTGCGCAAGACGATGGGAATCCCCTCCCAGGGCGACGTGCGCGGGCAGCAGGACGCGGTCGGCTTCGCATCGACGGCTGAGCAGATGGCCAGGGTGTGGGAGCTTTCAAACGCGGCCCCCGCGCCCGAGAGACTGGGCGCGGCGCCGGCGCCGGGCGTGGCCGGGGTGATTTGCCCCCACGACGACTACATCTACGCCGGGCGGGTGTACCGTCAGGTGCTGCCGCTGGTCACCGCGAAGACCGTCGTCCTGGTCGGTGTCTTCCACAAGTACCGGCGGTTTGGCGCCCACGACGTCCTGGTGTTCGACTCGTACGAGGCGTGGCGCACCCCCGATGGGGAGGTCCCGGTGTCGGAGACCCGCGAGGAGGTGCTCGCGCTGCTGCGTGAGGGAGACTTCGTCCGCGACAACGCGGCGCACGATTCCGAGCACTCCCTGGAGGCGCTCGTCTACTGGCTCAGGCACGCACGACCTGACGTCCAGATAGTACCGATCATCGTTCCGGCGATGGGCCTCGCTCGCATGGAGGAACTGGCCGGTCGCATGGCCTCGGCTCTCGGCCGGGTGATGACCTCGCACCGCTGGCAGCTCGGGCGCGACGTGGCGGTCGTGATCTCCTCCGATGCCGTTCACTACGGCGCCGACTTCAAATACGTGCCGTACGGTGAGGGCGGCGTGGACGCATACGTGAAGGCGTGCGAGAAGGATCGCGCGCTGCTTGCGGGCCCGCTGGCGGGATTGGTCACGGCGGCAAAGGTGGAGGATTTCTTCTCCACCTGCGTCGACCCCGAGCAGCCCTCCGAGTATCGCCTCACGTGGTGCGGGCGCTTCTCGATCCCCTTCGGGATGCTGCTGCTCGAGCGCATGACCGCGGTGCTCGGGCTTCCGGGGCCGCTGGGCCATCCGATTGCGTACGGCACGTCGATCTCGTCCCCGGAGCTGCCGGTGCGTGACGTCGGTCTCGGCGAGACGGCACAGGCCAACCTCTACCACTTCGTGGGCTACCCCGCCGTCGCCTTCACGGTCGGCAACAGGTAGCGGCCACCCGCTGGGCCGCCGCCGTTTCTCCCCTTGGGCTGCCGAATTGCCTCGCAACGACCCACGAAGACGGCCGGCCCGCGGCTGGCCGCTACTTGAAGATCTCCCCGAAGAAAGCCCTCATTGCCTCCCATGAGCGGTGGTCCGCCTGGGCGTTGTACGCGGCCCCCTTGGAGTTGTCGTTGCCGGCATCAGGGTTCGTGTACGAGTGCACCGCACCCCCGTACTGCACGACCTGCCAGTTCACGCCGGCGGCGTGCATGCGGCTCTCAAACGCCTCGACGTCCTTGGTGGGGACGAACGGGTCATCGCCCCCCTGGAGGACGAGCACCTTGCCCTTGATGTTCCTGTCGTCGTCCGGGCTCGGGTTGCTGAGGTCGCTGTGGAATGCCACCACTCCTGCCAGGTCCGCACCGCTGCGGGCGAGCTCCTGCACCACCATCCCACCGAAGCAGTAGCCAATGGCCGCGACGCGCCTCGGATCAACGTTTCCATTCGCCAGGAGCTGCTCCAGCGCCGCGTTCACGCGGGTCCGCGTCAGCGCGCGGTCGCCCTTGTAGATGCCGGCGGTCTTCCCCGCCTCCTCGGGCGTCGAAGGACGCACGCCCTTGCCGTAGATGTCGGCCCCGAACGCGACGTAGCCGAGCTTTGCGAGCTGCTCGGCGCGCGACTTGACGTACTTCCCGAGTCCGGTCCACTCGTGCACCACCAGGACGCCCGGCCGCGGCCCCTTGACCGCATCGTCCCACGCCAGGTACCCCTCGAGCGTGGTGTTACCTTCCTTGTACTCGACCACCTTGGTACGGACCTCGGCGCCGGCCGTCGAGACTCCCACCGCCAGCAGCATCATCACCACCCCCAGAGAGCGCATGCCTCGTCTCCTTTCCGTATCGGATCGTTCAATGAGGGTAAATGGGGACGGTATTCCCCCACGGCCTCTCGTTGCGGGACTGTGCGCTCGTGTGGGTTCTCGATCCCGGGCGCCGGACCCCTAGCCCCGGAACCCGCTCTCTCTAGTCGTACCCCTCGTCCGACATGGCGAACAGCACGACGGACTCGAGCTGCGCGGTGAGCTCGGCGCCGGGCTCCGGCACCTCATCGAACCATTCGGCAAGGGCATCCACAAGCATGGCGCGCGGCGTTGTTGCCACCGTGCGAGGCAGCCACTCCTTCCGCAGCCGCCCGCGCCAGTCCTCACCTGCCTCGGCGGCGCCGCGGGCGAGGAGGATCAGCTCTCCAACGGGATCAGGCGGGCTCATCGGAATCCTCCCGTGCAGTCTACCCCAGGTTTCGGATTCGGCGCGCGGCTTCGGCGCCCACTTCGCCGTTGGGATCGCGGTCCACCGCTTCCCTGTACGCCGCGGCGGCGTCGCGCTTTCGGCCGAGGTTTTCCAGCGCCTGACCGCGCAGCAGCGAAACCTGCGGCTGCCCGGGGAGGAGCTTCTCGGCGTTTTCCAGGTTGTCGAGGGCCGCCTCCGGATCGGGTTCCAGCAACAGCTCCCCTGCAACGAGGCGCGACACAAAAACGTCGCCCGAAAGGCGGGCTCCCTGGCGCGCCTCGTCCACGGCTGCGCCCTTCTGCTTGATGCTCGCGAGGCTCACCGCGTGGAGGGTTCGGATCACACCGGCCTTGGGAACCATGCGCACCGCCTGGGCGAGCTTCCCCTCCGCGTCGCGGTCCTTGTCCTGGCCGAGCAACCGCTGTCCTTCACTGGCAAGGTCCCAGGCGGGACGCTCTTGAATCACCTCGGCCATCGCGACCCGATACGGCTCGCTCCGCAGCGGGCGCGCCTGGACGTCCGCCGGCAGCTTCGCAATTCTTTTCTCTGCGGTGTCGAGACGCTCGGCGGACATGGGGTGTGAGGCGAAGAGCCGCTCCACGGCCCCCGGCTGGCCCTTCTGAAGGGCGAGCAGGGTCTTCTGCGTCTCCACCATCCCCCGCGGCGAGTACCCGGCCTTGACCGCATACTCCAGGCCAAGTTCGTCGCTCTGCCGCTCCTGTTGGCGGGAGTAGCTTGCCAGGACCACCTGGGTCCCGATGACGGCCCCGAGGGTTATGAGCCCGCGGTTCTTGACGTCCTGGGACTCCATGTAGACGGCGCCGCCCACCAGGATCGCCGTCGCCATGAGCTGCCGGTTGTAGGCCGAGACCGCGTGCCTTGCCGTGACGTGCCCGGTCTCGTGGCCCAGCACCGCGGCAAGGCCGTCCTCCGATTCGAGCCGAGAGAGCAACCCGCGCGTAATGCAGATCTTTCCGCCCGGAAGTGCGAAGGCGTTCACCTCCGGGTCGTTGACCGCCGTGAACTGGTACGGCAGGCCGGGGCGATGGCCGACGGTGGCCACCGCTTCCCCTACCCGCTCCACGGTGGCCTGCACGTTCCTCTCGTCGATGGGTCCCAGCGAGCCCTGGATCGCACCCGGGTAGTAGTTCTGACCCATCTGGATCTCGCCGGCCTCGCCCATGAGGTCGAGCTGCGACTTGCCGGTCACCGGGTTGACAGAGCACCCGACCGCGAGAACCAACGCTGGGCCCGAAAGCGCGATTAGAAACCAGCGCCGCATCGCTTACCCCCTTTTCTGCCGGGATTGTACCCAAAATACTCACGCCCGGCACAGGCCGATTCTTGCGGTCACGGCGCCAAGCCTTACCCGCGCCCCGGGGCCCGCGCCGTGACCGTTGTCACTTCGCGCGGCGCCAGACCGTGCCGTGGGGCGTGTCCTCGAGCACGATGCCGCGCTCCGTCAGTCGCCTGCGAATCTCGTCTGCGCGAGCGAAGTCCCGCGCCTTGCGGACGGCGACTCTCTCGGCTATTAGACCCTCGATCTCGGCGTCGTTGGGTGATGCACCCGACGCTGTGACTGGGCTGACACCACTCGCAGCGTCCTCACC
>MEKI01000095.1:0-104 GCA_001766905.1 Acidobacteria bacterium RBG_13_68_16 | reverse complement strand
TTCCGAGCACGGCGTCCACACGGGCCAAGACTGCGTCCAGGCGAGGGCGCACCTCGGTGCCAATTCCCCCGCCGTCCAACGCCTGGTTGACCGCGGTAAGCAAC
>MEKI01000094.1:4088-5163 GCA_001766905.1 Acidobacteria bacterium RBG_13_68_16 | reverse complement strand
CGTGCGTCCGTCTGCGATATGAGGTTGCCGAGCGGGTCGTAGACGTAGCTGAGGGATCCGGCGTCGGGATCGTCCATCGCCGTCTTACGTCCCAGCCAGTCGTACGTCATCGACGTGGTATTGCTCTCTGCGTCGGTGATCTCGACCAGTCGATCGGCAACGTCATAGAGGTAGCTGGTTGTGGCGTAAAGGGAGAACGTCGGGTCGGTGCCGCTGTACTCGCGAACGCGAACCTGCCGACTGAACGCGTCGTATTCCCGGGTGGTCCTGTGACCATTCGGATCGATCGCATGCGTTACCAGGCCGTCGTAGGTGAAGCTGGAGACCAGGCCTCCCGGCGCGACAACCTCCGTTGTGCGCCCGAGGGCGTCGTAGTCGTCCAGCGTGTGCGGGATCGAGCCCCAACTCGGGGTCTGGTAGGTTCCACCTGAGACGGCGACCGTCCGGGGGACGCCTTCCCGCTCGGTGAGCCCTTGAGCGTTGTACGCGACGTCGGCCAGGAAGAGGCCGCCGGTTGCATCCGCTGCCTGGCTCTGGATGGCTCGCCCGAGGCCATCGTAGATCGTCCACGCCGACCGGTACGTGGGGCCTCCGGGCCCGAGAGTATCCCACACCTGCGTGCGCACGGCGTATGGCGCGACGATTCGCCCGTTGCTGTCCGGCACAGGATAAGTCGATTGCATATTGGGCGATGAGAATCCCGGAGCAGTTGTGGTCACTGTGCGGCCCAGGCCATCGTACGCAGTTGTGGTCACCAGGCTGTTGGGGTCCGTAAGTCTGTAGGGCACGCCGAGCGTGAAGAGGTTTTGGATCGACGTGGTCTGGTCGAGGGCATTTGTCACCGAGACGGGCATCGAGTGCTGGCCCGGGTCGTACGCCACCGACGTGAACTGATAGCTGCCGCTGGGCGGCGTTCCGGCACTGCCGTACGCCTCATACGCGCGCAGCTCGGTCAGATTCCCGTATCCGTCGTAAACATACCCCGTGTCCGCGCTCTGGGCGCCGGCCCCCGTCCGCGCCTGGGTGAGGGTCAGGTCGCCGGTTGTCGGTAGAGCCGCCAGGCTGCCGTCGTAGT
>MEKI01000094.1:1656-4082 GCA_001766905.1 Acidobacteria bacterium RBG_13_68_16 | reverse complement strand
GCTGTTCGCCTCGGATTGCGCCGCCAGAGTCCCGCAGGGTTTGAGCCGACAACCGATCCAGGATCCACACCCCTGGATCAGCATTGACGGAGTACGCCAGGTCGAAAGTCCGGTAGAGGTTGGTTCCTGCGTAGTCCTGTTGCTGCGCCAGGTTCCCTGTGGCTGGATCCCGGGAATAGGATGACTGGGCAATCAGCGTCAGGGCACCTCCGGACCGTTCATAGCGCTCGTCCCGCTGAATGTAGCGGAATGTGACGCCCGCGGGGAGCCCCGAGTCATCCGTCGCCCACGTGTAGATCGTGCGGCGAAGCGCAGTTCCCGAGCCATTGAGCCAGTCGGTCTGCTGTTCGCGGCCGATGTCGGGAATGGCCGTCCCATAGGTGTGGCGCGTCTCCAGGATCGGAGTCGTTCCATTGGTCTCGAAACTCGTCTCAGACGCCATCCCGTAGCCAATGAGCAGGCCGGAGCCGCCGGGGTATTCGGGATTCGAGTAGACGAACTTCCGAACAGCGGCGGTCCCGAACCCGTCGGTGGTCTCGACTTGCGCCACTCGCCAGGTGTACGGGCGGTCGGGCGTCGGGTTGTCGTTCTCGAGAGTGTAGGTGACCGTGCCTCCGTAGCCGTTTTCGATCTGCGTCAGCCTCGGATAGCCGATCTGCTGACAGCCCCCGCAGCCAGGATCGATGTTGGGGAGGAGCTCGTACTCGAACCGCACGGTGGGAGCCGTGGCCGCCGACACGACTTGGCCGCTCTCGGTGAATCCAGCGCTCGACGCCGTAATCCCTGTCAGAACAAGCGTGCCTCCTGGAGCGACGGCGGGAAGGACATCGTACATCAGGTCATAGCTCCGCCCGATCGTGCCGCCCGCGCACGTGCCATAGCACACATCAATGCGGTCCAGAAGACTTGCGTCGATCGTCTCCCAGAGCGATAGCCCTCCCTCGGGGAGATCGCCCGGACGGCCTGCGAGCACGAAGCGGACTTCGTACCCCGGTTGGAGGTCGACCGTCCCGCCTCCATCTTGATGTCCAGTGTAGCGGATCGACGCCAGGTAGGATGCGCGGTCGAAGGTGGTCGAAGAGATCGTCTTCGTCGCCTCGGAGTAGGAGAACGTCATGAGGTTCCCGTGACGGTCTAACACTCGATCCATCCGCCAGCGCAGGGCAACGATCCCTGTCCCGATACCGGCGTAGCCCATCTCATCGTAAGGATAGGCCGGTGTGGTACAGGGGCTGCCGACGCTGCACGAGTAGCCCGGCATGAACGCCAGCTGCTCGGAATCGGGGTTCCACCCCAGGCGATAACGGGTGCCGTCACGGGCGACGACCTCCCACCACTCGTGAGAGCCGTTGGCCACCGCACCCTCGTTCCCAAGCGCGGGGCTGTGGCGTTGGATGTAGAGGTAGGACTCCTCCTGGGTGTGGTAGCGACCTTGCGTCACTCCGTCGGGGATCAGGTCGTACCGCACCCCATTGAACGTCAGGCCGTAGGAATCCGCGTAGCCGTAGCGTGTTTCATCCGTGGTGATCGCCCGGACGATTTCTACAGCATCAAGGTTCCAGCCCGCGCCAACCCAGGGCGCCTGCACGTCGCCGATCCACCCATGCAGCACCCCGCTTGCGTAGGCGAGCGTGAGCGACGGGGCAAGCCCAGCTCGGCCCGGCGGGGTCCAGATCGGATAGGCGTAGCGGAGCTGCCCCGTGAAAAGCGAAGGGTAGTGGTCGTCGAAGAGCAGCCGGCTGGCGCCCGTCTGCTGGGGGACGCCTCCGATGGGGCCGATAAGAGAAGTGCGACGAGACTGGAAGGCGTCGAAGTAGTAGACGCCACGGGTACCCGAATCGACCCCAGCCACTGCCCCCAGGGATACGTAGTCGATTCGGCGGCTGTCGTTGTCCACATTCGCTACGGTGCCAACTTCTGATGAGTCAACCCAGAGGGTGAAGCCGCCGTCGTTGGCAAGTGGGGCGGTAGCTGCCCTCCAGTCCAGCTCGATGTTGTGGGGCATGTCGCTGACGGTTGTCCAGGTCGAACTGGACCAGCCGGAGCTATCGTCGGCGATCCCGCCTCGCAACTGGTACTGGCCTGAGGAGAAGCGCAGCTCAAGTCGTCCAACCACAACGTTGTTCGACGATTGCTGATAGGCGTAAAGAATGTAGTGGGCATCGTTGTTCGCCATGGGGATCGAGTTGGGGTCGAAGTAGAAACGAGCCCGGTAACGCGCCTCCTGGAACGGTCCCCAGTCCGTGACATAGATGGCGTTGACCCCATCGTTATCCAAGAGGGCCTGCATCCCGTACACGCCGGCCAGCGCCGAGGCGGTTGTCACACTCAGGTCGCCGGAATCCACTGTGGCGGTGGACCATGCAACGAAGCTCCCAGTTTCGACTGCGTCCGCGAAGATTACTTCTGATGGCAGCGGTGCCGCG
>MEKI01000094.1:1368-1613 GCA_001766905.1 Acidobacteria bacterium RBG_13_68_16 | reverse complement strand
ATCGACTTCCGATTAGTGCATTTGATCATGTATCGGGATCCACGAGCTCTTCGACCATCCACCTGTGTCCAACGCGGTAGAAACCTGGATCTGGTAGTCTCCCTGGTAGAAGCGCAACTCCATGCGCAACACCAGCGTCGAGGCTCCCGAGTAGCCAAAGAAGACCTGACGGGAATTCCCGCTCGCCATGACGATGGAGTTCGGGTCGAAGTAGAATCGGGCGCGGTACCGCGGGGCGGCGCTTG
>MEKI01000094.1:515-1348 GCA_001766905.1 Acidobacteria bacterium RBG_13_68_16 | reverse complement strand
CCGTGAACGGGGCGAGGCGAGGTTCCTGGCCGCCTCCGCAGCCGACGTCGGAGGATTGGCTTGCGGGGCTGCGCCAGAGGTGCGGCCTGGGCCTGCCGCGGCAGGAAGGTACGGCGCCGCCAAGGAGAGAACGGCCAGCGAGTGAATGCACCTGCCTACTGCAAGCCTGAGACCCCTACTGATTCGATTGGAAGCGCGGAGCGAGGATCCTTGCGAGCTGGTGCCGAAGGCTAACCGAAACATCGCCCCCTCCCCTGTAAACTATTGTTCGGCGTTTGTTGGTCTAAGTGGTGCGGCCCCGGCGATAGAACCGCCCGACCGGGGATTTGTCGGGCGTGGGTCTGTGGTGGACTCGAGAGGCCCCCCGCCGAGGCGTCCGCTCCCCCGATGCCTCAGTCTACAACAAAAGGCAACCCCGATGCAAGGAACTTCCGCGACTGGGCCCCGCATACGTGGAAGACTTGCCGTGCCGCCTGGATGCGGGCGATCGGCTTGGCGGCCAGAGACCGCGCCGCCGAGCGTATCTCCTTGGCGCGGTCGGTCCGTCCGAACCATTCTCGCGCATTCTGGGCGACGACCCATGCGCGGCTCGCAGGGGCTGAAGGCAGCCATCCGGGGGAGGAACCGCGGGTCTCCCGGACTAAGGCTCCCGGAGCGTCGCAGGCTCCGGGAGCCTGGGTTGCCGTGCGAGCGCGCGGGTTGCGGGAGGGAGGTGGGGCGGCCGCGACCGCGCGGGTTCGCGCGAGCGCGGGCGGCGGAGGTCGCTCAGACTACGCTCGTCCGACGCAGCGGGGACAGTCCCTCTCGGTGTTCCCCTTAAGTCCGTTGTATCG
>MEKI01000094.1:373-448 GCA_001766905.1 Acidobacteria bacterium RBG_13_68_16 | reverse complement strand
CCGCCGCGCCGCCGATCCACTGGATGGGCGTGAGGATCTCACCCAGGATCGGGATCGCCAGGAGCGCGGTGATCA
>MEKI01000094.1:0-202 GCA_001766905.1 Acidobacteria bacterium RBG_13_68_16 | reverse complement strand
TCGCCGCCGAGCCGGCCAACGTGAGGCCGAGCCCCGCCCAGAAGAACGGCCTAAGCCGTTCGCGGAAGAGAAGCCACGCGCCCAACGCCACCCAGAGGGGCGCGGTATTGGCGAAGAGCGTGGCGTTGGCGGCGGTGGTAATGTTGACCGCTGTGTTCCACAGGGCCAGGTCGAAGGCGAGCGCCACGCCGGCCAGCAGGGC
>MEKI01000093.1:18964-19101 GCA_001766905.1 Acidobacteria bacterium RBG_13_68_16 | reverse complement strand
GATGAGGTCGCACCTTCCCTGGGTCCAGTAGAGGTCCCGAACCTTAACGCCGGCTTTGCGCGCCATCTCGATGAACATCTTTGCCCGCTTGGTGGTCTCCTTGATGTTGCGGATTCCCTGATCGGTGAAGTGCACCA
>MEKI01000093.1:16531-18799 GCA_001766905.1 Acidobacteria bacterium RBG_13_68_16 | reverse complement strand
GACGGGAGTTCGGTGTCCTCGATGCCGGAGGAGTTCAAACAAGCCGCCCGACACCCTTCGGCCGCGCCGGCTCAACCGCGGCTGATGCCTGACCCGACCAGAAAGCAGGCGATGGGAGCCGGTCCCGGCCCCGGCGGCCCTGGTATGGCGAGGCCGGCCGGTCAGCGCCCGGTAGGGCCCCTTCGAGCGGCATCGTGCTCGAGGGCTCGGACGATGTCCGCCAGGATCCGGTTGAACGCCGCGGGGTGCTCCAACATCGGGTAGTGGCCGGCGTCCTTGATGACCGTGACATCGAAGTCCTTCACCACGGTGCGGTTGACATCGGTCCGCGTGGGCCACAGGTCGCCGTTGATCGCGCGGATCGGAACGCCGGCGGTGCGCGCTGCTCTGGCGGTGTCGTAACCGCCGAACCCTTCCATCATCGAGACCGCGACGTCTGGGGGCGTCGCGCACATGCGCCGCTCCGCCCAGGCCCTCAGCTCCATCTCCTTGCCTGGGTGGAACAACGAGTTGACCATTGCGTGGCACGTTTCCGTGAAGTCGGTCCGGAACGCCTCGGCCCGCGCGTGCGCGGTGGCCGCGTCCATCGTGTACGTCAGATCGTGCAGCGTGTCCACGCCGACGACACCGAGCACGCGCCCGGGGAGGAGATGCGCCGCCTCGAGCGCGACAGGGCCGCCGAGCGAGTTGCCGATGAGCACGACACGGTCGAGGTGGAGGGCCTCGACCACAGCGCGCACGTCCTCCGCCCACCCGCCGATCGTGTATGCGGCGCGCCCCCGGCCTGACTCGCCGTGCCCGGCGAGATCGAGCGCCACGACCCGGAACCGGTCCGCGAGGCCGTCGAGCTGCGGAGCCCAGAACGTGCGGTCCGCGAGCCCGCCGTGGATGAAGACGAGGGCGACGCCTCCGGCGCCGCGGGCGGTGTACGCGATCTCCACGCCGTCAGCCGAGGGGACACGACCGGTGACCGTACCCTTTGCCGCCTCCACCACTGTGCCCTCCACGCTCCCCAGGCAGATCACGATGGCCGCAGCACCGGCCAGCCGGCAGGCGAGGTTCGAGAGACCGTCACACATTTCGGGTACCTCCCAGGGGGCTTCAAGGACATAGTACGAGGCGGCGCGTCCGGGGTTTTCCGAAGCGCGGGCGGGGAGCCAGCCCCAGGTGGCGCTTGCCGCGGCGCGGTTTTCGATCGGGCGCGGAGAGCCACAGCCCGACCGCTAGGGATTCGACGTCACCTTTATCCGTGTCATGTAGAACGTCGCGGTCTCGACCTTGCCGTTCGCCTCATACCCCCAGTCCTCGTTGTGGTGGTCGGGATCCACGAACGTTATAGCCAGGCTGCGCATGTAGCCGTCCCCGGGGCGGATGTTGGTCCCGTCCTTGAACTCGAGAACGACCTTCTTGGGGTCGGCCGAGACCACCGCCTGGAACCGGGGCTGGTTGTGGGCGGCGCAGTAGTGGGTCGCCAGCAGGTTCTCCTTGTCCATGTGGAACATCGTGATCATCTCGTGCGGCGTCTCGGCGCCCATCCAGTGCATCACCGCCGAACCGTCGCCGGTCATGCGGACCGAGATGTGCGCCGGGTATTTCTTGTCGCCCTCCATCGTGTAGCCGTCCCACTCCCCGACGAGCGACTTGACGCTCTCCCACTGCGGGGTGCTGACGACCTTCGACCCGTGCGACTCGTGCTCCTGCGCGCTTGCTGCGCCGAGCCACAGGGAAAAAACAGCGATGAGGACAACGATCACTCGTTTCATGGCGGGCCCTCCAGGTTGAGGATTGTGCGGCGGATGAGACGGCGTGTCAACGCAAGGCAACCCCGGCGGGGTGAGCTGCGTAACAGGGGCGGAGGGCACGCCCGTGTCGGACGTCCTGCCGTGGCTCGAGTACCGCTGGAGCTTCGACTTTCCGGTAGGGATGTTTCGCGCCATCGTGGAGCGCCTGCGCGGGGCGCCCGCCCGTCTCGAGGAGGTCGTGCACAACGCCTCGCCGGAGCGCCTCACCAGCCGCCCGGGGGAGGTCTGGTCCGCTCAGGAGCACGCCGGGCACCTTTTGAGCGTGGAGGCACTCTGGCGCCGCCGCATCGAGGAGTACCTGCGCGGTGAGGGTACTCTCACTGCGGCCGACATGGAAAACCGAGCGACCAAGGGGAGCGACTACAACGAGCGCCCGCTCGAGGAGATCCTCGCGGAGTTCCGCGCCGCACGCGGCGCCTTTGTGAGGGCGCTCGACGTTCTCGATCTCGAAGCCGCGGCGCGCACC
>MEKI01000093.1:16371-16441 GCA_001766905.1 Acidobacteria bacterium RBG_13_68_16 | reverse complement strand
CACGACCTGCTGCGGTAGCCTCGGACCCCGCTGTCCTCGGTTCGACCGTGCGGGCAAGGCAAACAGGAGA
>MEKI01000093.1:13997-16363 GCA_001766905.1 Acidobacteria bacterium RBG_13_68_16 | reverse complement strand
CCGCCGCTACATGCTCCGTCGGTACTGCCCGCCGACCTCGTAGAGGGCGTGGGTGATCTGACGTAGGGACTGCTCCAGGAACCGAACGCCCCTTGGCTTCACGCTTTGAGCAGGTGTTCCAGCTCTGTGAGGAGGGCAGGCAGGTCGCGGGTAACCACGTCCCACACGATGTCGTGATCGACCGAAGCATACCCATGCACGAGGCGATTGCGCATGCCGATGATGCCCAGCCAGGGGATCGCGGGCGCCTCGCTCCGTGTCGCCTCGGAAACCTTGCCGGCGGCCTCCCCGAGCACCTCGATGAACCGCTCCAAAGCCGCCGCGAGCACAGCGTCGGTATCGAGGTCCGCCCGGTTCCGCCCGGAGACTGCCTGCACGGCCCGACGCGCATGGTCGAGCATATCCAACAGGAGGACGCGATCCTCAGGCTGCCCCATAAAGCGGTACTGCGCTACTCAGCACACTGCTGCGAAAGTGAGGGCTCAAGAATCCCGGGGTGTTGAGGTCAACCTTGTGGCCGAGCAGGTGCGAGAGCTCCTCCTGGATCGCCACGAATCGCAACCCGACCCGCGTTCCCGGCTCGAACTCGACGAGTACATCCACGTCGCTTTCGGGGCCGAAGTCCTCGCGAAGCGCGGAGCCGAAGAGGGCGAGCCGCCGGATGCCGTGGCGGCGGCAAAGCTCTTCGAGCCTCTCGCGATCGATCTCAAGTGCCAGTGTTGCCATCCAAATGGATGTTATCACGATGGGTGCAAAGGGTTGCCGTCGCCTCGTGGGCGGCCGCTACATGCTCCGTCGGTACTGCCTGCCGACGTCGTAGAGCACGTGGGTGATCTGGCCGAGGGAGCAATACCGGGGAGACGGCAGGTGGTCAGAGGGCAGCGCCGTCAGTAGTCTAGCTTGACGCCGAGGCGCTAGGCGATCTGGTGCAGCCAGCGCTCGTGACGCTCGACCTTGTGGGACAGAGCGACCATTTCCTGGAAGTAGGCATCAGCGCGCTTGGCGTAGGCATCAACGGCACCTTGCAGGTCGTTGAAGCGCTGATCAGCCTGGTCGAAGCGCTGCGTCATCTCGTCAAAGCGCTTCTCCATGTAGCCGAGCAAGTACTCGAGTGTGGGCTGCATCGCCTCAGCATTCTCTCTCTTCAGCGGCAAAGGCGCAACCCCTACATGCTCCTTCTGTACTGCCCGCCGACCTCGTAGAGGGCGTGGGTGATCTGGCCGAGGGAGCAGGAGCCCATGGTGTCGACCAACTCGGCAACTTCACCGGGCCGCATACTTATCAAGATCAGCTCTCCGGTGGGCTTACCTCATGTCTCGGCCAGTTGGCGATCGGGCGCCGGCTGAGAGTGTACTCTGTGCACGTGCGCACCATCGATCATCAGTTTGTAGTCTCCCCATGGCTTGTGGAAAGTCCAGAACTCCATATCGCCTGACCACCCGCGCGGCATCCCGTGAATTGCCCGTGCAACTTCGGCAGCGGACGCCTTGCCATCAGGTTCCCCCAGGATCCCTATCACATCGTCGACGTCCATTCGCTCTCTGATGGCGGGCAAGAAGCGCTTGAGATGAGGGAGGATCTCGTCCCGCTTATGGTGCGAGACGTCGGCAAGGAAAGACAACAGTGAACCGCCGATCATGACCGTGGGGATCAAATCCAACTGCTTGTAGGTTCGTTGCCTCTCATCATAGTCGTTCTCTTTCGCAAACGCGCTGAGGAGGTTTCTTACACGGTTGGTCCTCGAGGCCCACTTCAGGAACTTGACGAACTCGACGATCCCCACTATGAGGAGTCCCGTTCCAAGGATTGTGCCTACGATGAGCACATCTGTCATCATGCGACCTCCTAAGTCGGCGCCCTAGAGCCTCCGGCCGGCGGACTCGTGGCGACGCATTCCGACTGAACGGCTTCCCCCACATGGTGAAGCACGTTCAACATGAGAAGCAAACAGCACCTTCTCTACCCCGCCACGTGTGAGATTCCAAGTCCTTGGTGGACAAACTCGGTTGTGGACCGCAAATTGTCAAGGACTATCGCCAGAGCAGTCGGGCCGAGCAGGAGCAGCAGGGTGTCGCCAATCGTGCCCCAAGGGAAGGCACCCAAGGCGGCACAAGGCCCGAGAGGGTGTCACGTATTACCGTCTCACGATCCACGCACGGGCGCGGGCTTACATGCTCCGTCGGTACTGCCCGCCGACCTCGTAGAGGGCGTGGGTGATCTGGCCGAGGGAGCAGGAGCAGACGGTCTGGAGCAGTTCCGCAAAGAGGTTGCCTCCGGCACGGGCAACGCTCTGCAGCCGGGCGAGGGCGTAGGAGGAGGGGCGCTGCCAGGCGGGTAGGGTGGCGAGGGTGGGCTCGGGCACCCTC
>MEKI01000093.1:348-13975 GCA_001766905.1 Acidobacteria bacterium RBG_13_68_16 | reverse complement strand
CCACTGATCGTTGCGCCGCTCCCGCTGATCGTTGCTCCGCTCCAACCGACTCACCCGTGGGAGCACCTTCCAGGTGCGACCCGGCGTGGCGGGACTGGAAGTCGCGCACATGCGCGAGGCGGGCGTCCTTCTCCTCCTTGGTGGAGCGGGTGAGGGCGGCGGCCTCGAGGACGTTTTCACCGCGGTGGGTGTCGACGAAGGTGTTGACGCCCACGATCGGGTGCTCGCCAGAGTGCTTGAGGCGCTCGTAGTGAAGCGACTCCTCCTGGATCTTCGAGCGCTGGTAGCCGGTCTCCATGGCGCCCAGTACCCCACCGCGCTCCGAGAGGTGCTCGAACTCCTCCAGCACGCGCTGCTCAACCCGGTCGGTGAGCCACTCGAGGAACGCCGAGCCCTGGAGGGGGTTCTCGTTGGCGAGCAGCCCGAACTCCTTGCTGTTGATGAGCTGCACGGCGAGGGCGCGCCGCACCGACTCCTCGGTGGGGGTGGTGATCGCCTCGTCGTACGCGTTGGTGTGAAGCGAGTTGCAATTGTCGGCGAGGGCCAGCAGCGCCTGCAGGGTGGTGCGGATGTCGTTGAAGGCGATCTCCTGCGCGTGCAGCGAGCGGCCCGAGGTCTGGATGTGGTACTTGAGCTTCTGGGAACGGCCGTTGGCGCCGTAGCGCTCGCGCATGGCGGTCGCCCAGATCCGGCGCGCCACCCGGCCGATCACGGCGTACTCGGGGTCCATTCCATTGGAGAAGAAGAACGAGAGGTTGGGCGCGAACTCGTCCACCGCCATGCCGCGCGCCAGGTAGTACTCCACGTAGGTGAAGCCGTTGGCCAGCGTGAAGGCGAGCTGGGAGATCGGGTTCGCCCCGGCCTCCGCGATGTGGTAGCCGGAGATCGAAACCGAGTAGAAGTTGCGCACTTCGTGGTCGGAGAACCACTGCTGGATGTCGCCCATCATGCGCAGCGCGAACTCGGTCGAGAAGATGCAGGTGTTCTGGGCCTGGTCCTCCTTGAGGATGTCCGCCTGGACGGTGCCGCGGACCTGGCGCAGGGCACAAGCCAGTGCGTCCTCCCACTCGCCCGGCTTCAGCATCTCGGAGATCTCGTGCCACGGGTTCCCGTACACGACCGGCCGCAGCGCATCCTCAGGCTTTCCGGTCAGGCGCCCGTCGGCGATCAGCCGCCGCTTGGCCTCCTGGCGCCCGGCCACGTTGAAGAACATCGCGAGAATCATCGGGGCCGGGCCATTGATGGTCATCGAGACCGAGGTGTTGGGTGCACACAGGTCGAACCCGGCGTAGAGGCTCTCCATGTCCTCCACGGTGCAGATCGAGACCCCCGACTCTCCGACCTTGCCGTAGATGTCGGGACGCTCGGCGGGATCCTCGCCGTAGAGCGTCACCGAGTCGAACGCGGTCGAGAGGCGCGCAAACGGCTGCCCCTGGGCGATAAGGTGGAAGCGCTGGTTGGTGCGCTCCGGTCCGCCTTCGCCGGCGAACATGCGGGTTGGCAACTCCTCCGTGCGCTTGAACGGGAAAACCCCCGCGGTGTACGGGTAGACGCCGGGCACGTTCTCAAGTGCAAGGAAGAACAGGATGTCGCCCCAGTCCTCGAGGTCGGGCAGCGCAACCTTGGGCACGTGGGTGCCCGCCAGCGACAACGACGTGAGCGGGACGGTGATCTCCTTGCCGCGCACCGTGTAACTGAAGGTGTCGCCGGCGTACTCGCGCCTCAGCTCGGGCCAGGTGGCCAGCAGCTCGCGGGAGTCGCCGGAGAGCGCCTGGGCGAGACGACCGATCTCGGAATCGAGCGCAGCGAGGCCCGGTGCGTCGATTCGCTCACCTTCGAGCCCAGACCCCTCACCCTGTCCCTCTCCCCCTGGGAGAGGGGGCTGAGGCGCTTGCGCCTGCGGTGCAGCCGCCGTGATCTCCTCGAACAACGTCCACAGATCGGTGTAGTCGGCGCCTCCGTTCGGGGCGGAAAGGATCGCGCGCGCGCCGGTGAGCTGGTACAGCTTGCGCGCCACCAGAGCCTGCTCCTCGGCCCGCGCCCGCGCGTCGCCGCAGATGCGTGCGATCTCTCGTAGGTAGCCAACCCTCTCGGCCGGGATCAGCGGGTGGCGCTCCGGGGCGCCCGCGGGGTGGGCGTGGCTCGAAGCGGGCTCCCAACCGTTGCAGCAGTGCTCCTGCAGCCTTCCCACCAGCGCGAGGAAGAGCGCGTTGACACCGGTGTCGTGGAACTGGTGGGCGCAGGTGGGGAACACCGGGAGCGCGTCGTCGGCGGTCGAGAAGTCGTTCCGGCAGCGGCGCATTTGCTTGCGCACGTCGCGCAGCGCGTCCAGCGCCCCGGGGCGATCGAACTTGTTGATCGCCACCATGTCCGCAAAGTCGAGCATGTCGATCTTCTCGAGCTGCATCGCCGCGCCGTACTCGGGCGTCATGACGTACAGCGAGACGTCGGCGAGGTCGGCGATCTCGCTGTCCGCCTGGCCCGCGCCGGCCGACTCCACGATCACCAGGTCAAAGCCGGCGGCGCCGCAGATGTCGATCGCCGCCTTCATGTGTGCCGACAACGTGCGGTGGGCCTGCCGAGTGGCGAGCGAGCGCATGTAGACGCGATCCGGACCGAGCGAGTTCATGCGGATTCGGTCGCCCAGCAGAGCGCCGCCGGTGCGCCGCTTGGTCGGGTCCACGGCCAGCACCGCGATGGCCAGGTCCGGGAAGTCGGCCAGGAACCGCCGAACGAGCTCGTCGGTGAGCGAGGACTTGCCGGACCCGCCGGTACCGGTGACGCCGACGACCGGGGTGCGGGGTTCGGGGCCCGGGGTCCGGAGGGACGACGAGGCGAGCGTGCCGGCCTCGGCCTTGCTGATCAGGCGGGCGACGGCGTTCCAATGTCCTGGCGCCAGATCCGGCGGCTGACCGTCGGGAAGTGCGGCGGGGTCGAAGTCGCAGGCCTGCATCATCACGTCGATCATGCCGTCGAGCCCGAGCGCGCGCCCGTCGTCCGGGGAGAAGATCCTGGCCACCCCGACCTCGTGGAGTGCCTTGCTCTCGTGGGGGACGATCACGCCGCCGCCGCCGCCGAACACCCTGATGTGACCCGCACCGTGCTCTCGGAGCAGGTCCACCATGTAGGTGAAGAACTCCATGTGCCCGCCCTGGTACGACGACACCGCGATCCCCTGGGCGTCCTCCTGGATCGCGGCGTCCACGATCTCCTTGACCGAGCGGTTGTGCCCGAGGTGGATCACCTCGGCGCCGTGGGCCTGGAGCAGGCGCCGAATGATGTTGATCGCCGCATCGTGCCCGTCGAAGAGGGCGGCCGCCGTGACGAAGCGGATCTTGTGCCGCGGCGTGTACTTGGCCCCCATGCCCTCACCTTTGCCCGCTGACATTCTACCGCCTTCGCAGGCGGGCAGAGCACCATCCGCTCCCGACCCGCTGGGAGAAAGAGGGGTCCGGACGAGTCCGGGCGGCCGTGCGTGGGCGACTACGTCGTTGCGGCCGGCTTGATGATCAGGCCGGCGAGCAGCCCGGCAACCGTGAACTCGACCCAGGTGCCGAGGAACCAGACCAGGGCCATGATGTACGGGATCGGCATCGCTGAGTAGCTGCCGTAGCCCATCATGACCCCGCCCGCGAAGCCCCATAGGACGCCAAACTTCACGCCCGTGGCGAGGCTCTTCGGGTTCACGAACCAGGCGTACAACGCGGCGAAGGCGAGAGCACCAATGAGCGTCACGACCGCCATCAGCCCCATCTTCATGTCCGCCTGCGCCCTGAACAGGTTCGGAACGGTGGCGTAGGTCGATCCGAGGATCACCCCGTGAATGAGGAAGTCGAGGACCTCCCACGCCACGAAGATCGCGAGGCCGCCAAGCAGAATCTTCTTGACCATTCCCTCCTCCTTCCAACTCGTGCGAGCTGGTTTCGTGTTAGATGTGCGCCGATCCTACCATGGGGGCGGGCGGTCGGGAACGCTTTGCGGCCGGGGGAGGGGACCCCACGACTTGGGGGCAACGCCGCCGGACCTTTCGTTGTGGCCGCCTCCACCAGGTGACCGGGAGAAATGAGCGCCCCGCCAAGGCAGGGCGCTCAAACCCGCTCGAGTCTGCGGTGAGGCTACATCTTCTGGTGGAACGATTTGATCTGCTCGGGCGTGAATTTGTTGAGCTTTATGGCCTTCGCCTGCGCCCGCTCACCGGCCGGAATCATGGCCAGGGCGGCCTGCTCACTGACCGCATGGACCATAAGGTACCCGGTGTGGTCTCCGGCCATGCAGCCCCAGTCGGTCTTGGCCAGGAGCTGGGGTGAGGTTGCCTCCATGTCGTCGAGGGCTTTCAAGCACTGCTCGGGGGTGTGCGGCATGGTGAGCAGGTAGCGGTCGCCCTTCGCCTGCTGCTCGCCGGCGAGGGCGGTGCCCGACGGCAACGCAACGGCCAGAGTCACCAGGGCCGCTGCCACGATGAACAGAACCAGGAATCCACGCTTCGACATGAGTCCCTCCTTTTGGGTCATGCTCGGTTTGTTGGAAGGGGTTTTGTTGCCCGATTCGGTGGGCGGGCGTCGGAGGGGACCTTGCCCCACACCTGCGAAACCTACCGCCTCCTCGTACACAGCCGCGTCCCTCGCCGGCCTTGCAGGCCCGGCGTGTAGCCCGCTTCGCGGTCGCCGTTCCAGCGTGCATATCGTCCGACCCCCCGCACAGCCAAGCTGCGGGGGGTCAGCCGGATGGTTGAAGGGGGACGGAATCTAATCTGGGTCTCGATTGCAGAAAAGTCAAGGTCTGGGAGGGCGCGAAGCAGGGCACGGGGGCGAATCGGCGGTCTTGAGGTGACGGAGGTCACCTCGCCTGGAACGGCCGTTGGCAGGACCCCTGTTCCCCTGTCGTTGGATGGGCGTTGTATCAGCCGCGGGGAAGGTGGGCGTCAGGTCCAGCTGCCGGCCACCGGGGGCGGAAGCTCGGCAGCGGCTTGCTGGACGGAATCCGGTGAACCCTGCAGCCAGTAGAGACGGCCCTGGCTCACCCACAGCTCGTGGTGGCCGCCGGGACCGAACGTCAGCCAGCGGCCCGAGTCGCCGGTGTCTTGACGGGGCGGCGTGAACGGCGTGGTGCCCGAGCGCATGGCGCCGATCATCGTCCCGAGGACGCGAACCGCCTCCGCGTCGTCCGGGTAATGCGACAGGTAGACTCGCAACTCGCCCTTGCCGCCGTAATCGGCCACGATCGAGTCACCGCGGGCTACCTGCCTGCCGTGAAGCTGGGCGATGATCCGTGTTGCGCGCTCGCCCGTCCACACCCGGGTACGGTGTAGGCCCGCGAGGCGAACGGGAAGCAGGGGTCGCGCGCAGGCGGCCACCACCATGGCCGCGGCCAGGCCTGCGGCCACGGCCAGCGCGAGCGTGACGCTACGACGCACCGGCCAGCCCCAGTTCTCCGGCGATGGAGGCCATGGCGTCGCGCACGAGTGCGATGTGCTCCTCGAGGGGCATGCCGATCTCCTCCGCGCCTCTCGCGATGTCCTCGCGGTTGACGCTCCGTGCGAACGCCTTTTCCTTCATCCGCTTGAGCACGGACTTGACCTCGACGCTGGCGATCGCCTTGTCGGGCCGCACCAGCGCGGCTGCCGTGAGGAGGCCGGTGAGCTCGTCAACCGCGAAGAGACAACGGGCCACATCGGTCTGGCGCGGCACGCCGGTGTAGCTCGCGTGCCCCTCGATGGCCGTCACCCACTCCTCCGGCCACCCCTGCTCGCGGAGTACCTTGGCGCCAACCCAGACGTGGGTCTCCGTCGTCGGGTTCTTCTCGTAGTCGAAGTCGTGAATGAGCCCCACGATCCCGAACGGCTCCTCATCCTGGCCGAGCCTGCGGGCGTGGGCCCGCATGGCGGCCTCGACGGCGAGGGCATGCTTGCGCAGGTTTGTTGACTCGGTCCACTCGCACAGCAGCTTCCATGCGGCATCTCGATCGTGTGCCATGACGCAAGCCTAGCGCACCACCACCTCGGGAGTGAAGAGTCAAGAGTTGAGAGTCAGAGACGCACCGAGAGACCAGGAGAGCCGTCAACGCTTCGCTCTCGACACCTGACTCTCAACTCTCAGCTGATGTCAGCTGGCGCGCGATCCACCCCGAACGACGTAGTGGCACCCGACGGAATTGGGGTTGCGCTGCGCGGCAGCGGCGATCAGTCCCGCGGCGGTGCACCCGTGGAAGAGATCCGCGAGGGAGGCGGAGAGCGGCGTCGAGCGGTAGAACTCGGTGAGCCTGCCGAGCTGGTGGCGGAGGTCCGCGACCGCCCGCGCCAGCCGCTCCGGGGTACGAACGATGCCCACGTAGTTCCACATCGTGTGGCGGAGGGCGGACCAGTCCTGGGCGATAAGCGCAGGATCCTCGTTAGAAGGCCCGGGGACCGGCTCCCAGTCCGGGATCACCCCGGCCAAGCTCTCCGAGATCGGGACTTTGTGCGCGCGCTGCACGGCGTGCTCGCCCGCGGCAAGGCCGAACGTGAGGCCCTCCAGCAGCGAGGTGGAGGCCAGGCGGTTGGCACCGTGCACGCCGGTGCACGCCGCCTCGCCGGCCACGTAGAGGCCCGGAATCGTCGTGCGCCCCGAGAGGTCCGAAACGACCCCACCGCAGGTGTAGTGGGCTGCCGGAACCACCGGGATGCTCTGGCGCCGGATGTCGATCCCGTACTTGAGGCAGTTCTCGGCGACGTTGGGGAAGCGCCCGGCGAGCTCCTTCCCCTGGCCCCCGAGGTCCAGAAAGACGCACTCGGAGTCGGTGCGGTGCATCTCGTCCACGATCCCGCGGGCCACGACGTCGCGCGGCGCAAGCTCCCCCGAGGGGTGATACCGCTCCATGAAGCGCTTGCCGTCATGGTTGACGAGGTGTGCCCCGGCGCCGCGAAGCGCCTCGGTGATGAGGAAGCGCGGCGCGCCGGGCATGTACAGGCACGTGGGATGGAACTGGATGAACTCGAGGTTGAGCAGGCGCGCGCCGGCACGGGAGGCCATGGCAACCCCCGACCCGATGGAGCCCGGGTCGTTGGAGCTGTGCACGTAGAGTGCGCCCGCCCCGCCGGTGGCCAGCACCGTGGCCCCGGCGAGGGCGGTGCACACGCGCCCGGTCGCCACTTCCAGGAGGTACGCGCCCACGCAGCGGTTCTCGAGAGCGTAGCGGTCCTCGGCGCGCCGCGACTGGTGGTGCGTCGTGAGAACGTCCACACCCTGGGCGCCGACCACCATGCGTATCCCACGCTTGCCGCGCACCTCCGTGAGCAGTGCCTGTTCGATAGCCGCTCCGGTTCGGTCGGCCGCGTGAAGAATGCGAGGCAGCGAGTGGGCGGCCTCGAGTGCGAGGTCGAGCTGACCATCAGCACGGCGGTCGAACGGAACGTGGAGGCGCTCGACCAGCCACTTCTGCACGGCCCTGGGGCCCTCCTCGGAGAGGAAGGTGGCAGCCTCGGCGAGTCCATATTCGGCACCGGCGGAAAGGATGTCGCGGGACAAAAGCTCAGGGGAGTCGTTCTCCCCCCGAAACACGATGCCGCCCTGAGCGCGAGCGGTGTTGGTCGCGGACGGGTCACTCGTCCTGCAGACCAGCAGCACGTCCGCACCGCGGGCCGATGCGGCGAGAGCCGCCGCAAGGCCCGCGACCCCGGTGCCCAGCACCAGCACGTCGCAGCGCTCACGATCGGCGAGGGTCACGGTCGGACCTCCAACGAAAGGTCGAGCGCCGGTGCCGAGTGGGTGAGGGCGCCAACGGAGATGAAGTCCACTCCCGTCTCGGCGAGCGTGCGGGCGGTCTCGAGGGTGACGCCGCCGGAAGCTTCCAGGCGCGCGCGTCCGCCCACCAGGGCGACCGCCTTGCCGATGAGTTCGAGGTCCATGTTGTCCAGCATGATATGTGTCACGTGGCAGGCAAGCGCCTCTTCGACCATCGGGAGGGCGGTGCACTCGACCACGAGCGGCACCGATTCGCCCCACCGGTCGCGAACCTTCGCGACCGCGACCGACAACGAACCGGCCGCAGCGAGGTGAGTGTCCTTCAGCATCGCGGCGTCGAACAGACCCATGCGGTGGTTCGTCCCGCCACCGCAGCGCACCGCGTGCTTCTCCAGCGCACGCCAGCCCGGCGTGGTCTTGCGGGTGTCCAGGACGCGGCAGCGCGTGCCTTCCACCGCGTCCACGAACCGGCGTGTGAGCGTCGCGATCCCGGACAGGCGTGTGACAAAGTTGAGGGCGGTCCGCTCCGCGGCGAGGATCGCGCGGGAGGGCCCACTCACCTTCGCCGCAGTCTCGCCCGCGGCGGCCTTCTCCCCGTCGACGTGAACGAGCTCGACCGTGCACCCCGGGTCGAGGAAGGCGAACGCCGCTGCAAAGGCCGGCATCCCGCACACCACCCCGGCCTTCTTGGCCACGAGTACGGCCGAGGTGCGGTCGCCGGCGGCGAAGACCGCGTTGCCCGTCAGGTCCGGAAGGTCTTCGGCAAAAGCGGCCGCGAGGAGCGGCGGCAGGTGACTTGCGTACGGTTCCGGATACGGCCCCACCCGAGCATTCTAGCTCCGCCGGCGCAGCACCTGGGACGCGAGGGCGGCAATGTGCTCCGGACCGGTCCCGCAGCAGCCGCCCACCAGTCGCGCCCCCACGGTGATCCAGCCCAGGGCACAGAAGCCATACCGGTCCGGCGTGACGGGCTCCGCGATGAGGAATGCGGAGTCCTGCTCGTACCACGCGTTGTTGGCATAGGCAACGAGCGGAAGCGGCGTCGCCGCAGCCATCGAGGTGAGGGCCGGCAGCATCTCCCCGACGGCCGTGCAGTTCGTGCCCGCGGCCACGACGCCCGGAAGCGTGACCGCGCGGGCCGCCTCAGCGGCGCCCTCACCCGAGAGGATCCGGCCACCGGAGGTACACGTGAAGCTCGCAATCACCGGCAGCCCGGTCGCGGCAGCCGCCTCGACCGCGATACGTGCCTCGCGGACGGTGTTGAAGGTCTCCAGCAGCAACACATCGGCGCCCGCGGTAGCCAGCGCCGCGGCTGTCGCCGCGTGCTCCTGTCGCAAGGTGTCGTCGTCGGGTACCAGGTCCGGGCGGTAGCAGTCCTCCAGGGTGGTCTGCGACGCGAACACCGGGAGGTCGCGGCCGGCCTCCCGGCCGGCCTCACGAGCCAGACGCACCGCGAGTGAGGCGAGCTCATCGGTGCGATCCTCGAGGCCGACCCTGCGCAGCGAGTAGGGAGCAATGCGAAACGTGGCGGCGGTGAGGGCATCGGCGCCGGCTGCCGCGTAGTCGCGGTGCAGCCGACGGACGGCGTCCGGATCCTCGAGCAGGGCACCGACACCCCAGAGCCTGCCCGCCGCGGAAACCCCCCGCCGCAAGAGCTCGCTGCCGGTGGCGCCGTCCAGGACCTTCGGCCCCCCGATCAGCCAGCGCGTGAGCTCGTCGATCGTCATCCGAACCGCGCTCTCCCCCGGCCAAGTTGACCACGTCCCCGTACAAACCTAGCATACGACGGATGGCGGAGCGCGAACGTGCGGTGCTGGTCGGAGTGGCCACGGGCAAGGTGGCCAGGCCCACGGTGGAGGCGCACCTCGACGAGCTGGCACAACTGGTTGACACGGCCGGCGGCGAGGCGGTTGCCCGGATGGTGCAGGAGCGTAAGTCCCCCGACCCGACGTTCTTTATCGGAAAGGGCAAGGTGGGCGAGCTCGCGAGCCTGGCCAAGGTAAACGGCGCGAATCTCGTACTGTTCGACGACGACCTCACCCCCTCCCAGGTGCGCCACCTCGAGGAGGAGCTTCCTGATGGCGTGAAGGTGCTCGACCGCTCGGGCGTAATCCTCGACATCTTCGCCCTGCGGGCGCGTACCCGCGAGGCCCAGACGCAAGTGGAACTGGCTCAGCTTTCATACTTGCTCTCGCGGCTGACACGGCGTTGGTCGCACCTGTCGCGGCAGGCAGGCGGTATAGGCACCCGCGGGGTGGGGGAGACACAGCTGGAGAGCGACCGCCGCATCATCCGCCGCCGGATCGCGGCTCTGCGGGGTCGCCTCGACGACATCGAGAGGGAGCGCATTGTCCAGCGCAAGCGCCGGTCGCACCTACCGGGGGTGGCTTTGGTGGGCTACACCAACGCGGGCAAGAGCACCCTCTTCGAGAACCTCACCGGGACGCAGACGTTGGTTGAGAACCGGCTGTTCGCGACCCTCGACCCGCGGACTCGCCGCAGCGAAATCGGCGACGGCCTCGTGGTCACGGTGGCCGACACCGTGGGCTTCATCCGCAAACTGCCCCACCACCTGGTGGCCTCGTTCCGTGCGACGCTGGCCGAGGCGGCCCTGGCGCAGGTGGTGGTGCACCTGGTGGACGCCTCCCACCCGGACTGGACCGACCACCTCAAGGTGGGCGAGGAGGTACTGGCCTCACTCGGCGTGGAGCCCAAGAGCTGCGTCATCGCCCTCAACAAGATCGACCGCATCGAGGGTGGGCTTCCGCCGGCCCCCCCGGACCGCACGGTGGTGGCGATCTCTGCTCTGACCGGCAAGGGTCTGGACCGCCTCCGTTCTGAACTGCGTCTTGCGGTGCTGGGCCAGCCCGGGATCGAGGTGTTGCGATTCCCGGCAGCGGGCGGTGCGGAGTTGCAGCGCGCGCTCCGGGAGGAAACCGTGGTCGCCCGCCGGTTCTCGGAAACCGGCATTGAGCTCATGGTGAAACGGAGAAAGGGAAGAAGTTAAGGGGGAAAGGGAAAACAAGTAGCTCTCTGCCATTCCTCCTTCCTAGCGTCCTGTTGTCCCTTCTCGGTTTTTTCTTTTTCCTTTGCCTCTCTGGCTCTGCCGGTATGTGATAATCCGCGCGATGAGACGACGCTGCCGGGCAGCGCTCCTTTTTTGTGCTGCTTTTTGGGCGGCAGCCGCACTTGGTGCCCAGCCAAACGGACCGCCGCAACGGATCGTGGCAGGCGTTGCGACCTCGCCTGTGAAGCTCGACGGCGTGCTGGACGAGACGGCGTGGCAGCAGGCCGGCGTCATCGGAAACCTGACGCAGCAGTCGCCCCGCCCCGGTGCTCCGACCTCTTTCGCCACCGAGGTGCGCGTCCTCGTTGACGGCGACACGCTCTACCTCGGCGTCACGTGCTTCGACCCAGATCCCTCGAAGATCGCCGTCCACACGATGCAGCGCGACGGCGGCATGGACGGCGACGACGCGATCGCCGTCATCCTCGACCCGTTCGGCGACCGGACAACCGGCTACTTCTTCCAGGTCAACGCCGCGGGCGCCCGCCAGGACGGCGTCTACACCGACCCCGAGGAGATCCCGCTGGATTGGGACGGCATCTGGGACGCCCGGACGCGGCTGACATCGCAGGGATGGACGGCGGAGATCGCCATCCCGGCCAAGACCCTGCGTTTCCCCCGCGGGCGGGGTGTCTGGGGGTTCAACGTGGAGCGCTGGGTGGCGCGCGAACGACTCGTGCTTCGGTGGAACGGCACCACCTTGGATGCCCGCCTGGGCGACCTGCGCCGGGCCGGCGAACTGGCCGGCGTGGAGGGTCTGCGGCAGGGCCTCGGGCTGTCGGTCTCGCCGTACGGGCTCGTGAAGAGCACGCACGACTTCTCGCCGAAAGACACCCAGACCAAAGCCGACGCCGGCCTCGACGTCAGCTACAACCTGGGTCCGGAGCTCGCCGGGGTTCTGACGATCAACACCGACTTCGCCGAGACCGAGGTGGACACCCGGCAGATCAACCTCACGCGCTTCCCGCTCTTCTACCCGGAGAAGCGGCAGTTCTTCACTGATGGTGCCAACGAGTTCGAGTTCGGCATCGGGCTCGCGGAGGAGTTCATTCCCTTCTTCTCGCGCAGGGTTGGGCTCTATGGTGGCGAACAGGTGCCGCTCCTGGGTGGCGTGAAGCTGGTCGGCCGGCAGGGCCGCTGGGGCATCGGCGTGCTCGACGTGCAAACCGACGACATTCGACAGGCACCGGGCAGCAACCTCTTTGCCGGCCGCGTCACTTTCGACGTGGACCAGCACCTGCGCGTGGGCGCCATCGCCACATACGGGAACCCGGACGGTGTTCACGACAACTCTCTCGCCGGTGTCGATGCCACCTGGCGCAGCTCCACGTTTCGCGGCGACAAGAACCTCGCCGTGGGAGCCTGGGCCGTCGGCTCCGGCGGCGATCTGCCGGACGGTGAGCGCACGGGGTACGGCTTCAAGATCGACTACCCCAACGACCTCTGGGACATCATGTTCACGTACAAGGAGTTCGGCGACGCCCTCGACCCCGCCCTGGGCTTCCTGCCGAGGCCGGGAACGCATTCGTACGCCTCCGGCGTTGCCTACCAGCCGAGGCCGAAGCAGGGGTGGTGGGCGGGCTGGGTCCGTCAGTTCAAGTTCGAGCTCGAGCCGGTCGTGGTCACGGGCCTGAACGGCACAACCCAGTCGTGGAGCGTCTTCACGGCGCCGGTCAACGTCGAGCTGCAGTCGGGGGAGGACATCGAGTTGAACTGGCAGCCTCAGTTCGAGCGCCTCGACGCGCCGTTCGAGATTGCAGAGGGCGTGGTGATCCCTCCCGGGTCGTACCGCTTCGACCGGTACCGAGTCGAGCTGAAGACGTCCGAGCACCGCGCGTGGCAGATCACCACCGAGGTGTGGCTCGGGACGTTCTTCACGGGCCGCATGACCGAGTGGGAGCAGACCGTCTCGTACACGACCCCGGGAGGCCACCTCCAGCTTGGGCTCCTGTTGGGGGACATCTTCGGGTACCTGCCGCAGGGCGACTTCATCGAGCGGCTCCTCCAGCTCAAGGCGGTCTACGCCTTCGCCCCCGACCTGATCCTCTCGTGCTACGCCCAGTACGACAACGACTCGAACAACCTAGGAATGAACTCACGACTGCGCTGGACGATCCGGCCCGGTACGGACTTCTACGTGGTGTGGAACCACGGCTGGGTGCACCCCTCCGACGAGGACCGCTGGTCGGCGCTCAAGCCCGTCAACGACCAGGCGGTGGTCAAGCTTCGCTACACGTGGCGGTCATGAGGACCGGGCGTGGAGCGGTGCGCAGCAGATGCGAGCACATGAGGCACCGAACGGTTTGGCGGGAAGCGAGAACAGCCGGCTCGTCCGGCCCGGTTGGAGGGTGAAATGATATCGGCGCCAAACAGGCGGATGGTCATGGTTGCTGGGCTGGTGATGACGGCCGCGTGCCTTCCGGTTTTCGCGGTTCCCCCGCCGGTCGAGGGCGATCTCATCCTGAAGGATTTTCGCTTCGCCTCGGGCGAGACCCTGCCTGAGCTGCGGCTCCATTACCGCACGTTTGGCACGCTTGAGCGTGACGCTCGAGGCACGGCGCGCAACGCCGTGCTCGTCTTGCACGGGACCACGGGGAGCGGGGGACAGTTCGTGCGGCCGGAGTTTGCAGGCGAGCTTTTCGAGCCCGGACAGACGCTGGACGCGGCCAGGTACTTCATCATTCTGCCTGACGGAATCGGTCACGGGCGGTCGAGCAAGCCGAGCGACGGGCTGCACGCGCGCTTTCCGCGATACGGCTATCGGGACATGGTGGACGCGCAGCACCGGCTCCTCACCGTGGGTTTGGGTGTGGACCATCTGCGCCTGGTGATAGGGACCTCG
>MEKI01000093.1:0-108 GCA_001766905.1 Acidobacteria bacterium RBG_13_68_16 | reverse complement strand
CAGAGGGAGATGCCGACCCTCGAGCGAAGCGACGAGGTGCTCGACGAGTTCGTCGAGCGCGAGGCCAAGGCGCTGGACGCGAACGACGTGCTCTTCGCCGTCGAGGCC
>MEKI01000092.1:4213-6807 GCA_001766905.1 Acidobacteria bacterium RBG_13_68_16 | reverse complement strand
GATACGTCCCGATCATGGCGTACAGCAACGGTGGTGGACACCACCGGCCCCGCGCGCGCGGCGGCAATATCACCATGGACATCGGGCCGCAGTGGATCGATTTCCTCACGCCGGCCGACACGACCGGCATGGCCGCCACCGCTGACGGCCGCTTCCACCCTGTCTGGGTGGACAACCGCACCGGTGTTCCCCAGGTCTGGACTGCGGCCGTGCGGGTGGATGGAGAGGCCGCAGTTAACGGCTCCCCGGACCTTGCGGCTCTCGCGGACGTGAGCCAGAGGGTCGCGGTGGAGTTTTCGAACACCGACTACGACCCGGTACAGCGCGTAGTCGCCCTCGACGCGGCGCTGACCAACACGTCTGACCAACCGGTTTTCAGTCCCCTGAAGATCCGCGTGGTCTCGCTCCGTTCCGGGAGCGCCGTACCCGAGGTACTCGAGGCGGACAACCGCCTCGTCGGGGCCGGTGCGGTGTGGGACTTCAGCGCTGTGCTCAAAGGGGGGCGCCTTTCGCCCGGCGAGACGAGCCGCCCGAAACGAATACGGTTCCGCTTGAACGACCTGGCACCTTTCAAGCTCGACGCCAACTTTCGCCTTGACAGCCTGATCTCGGTGGACGCCAAGGTGCTGGGAGGAACACAACCGCGCTGACGGGGGAAGCCGATTCTCTAGGGACCTTGAGGCCGAAACTGAACCCGCTACCGAAGGGAGGCTTACCTGTATGAGACCTCGCCATTCGCTTTATGCCGTTGGAACCCTCGTGTTTTCTTCGCTCGTGGTCTATGGGGCGCACGCAGAGGCCCCCGCGCTGCTGCCGGCACCTCTGACCGTGGACGAGGTTCTGGAGGCGTCCAACGTCGCCGCGTACTCGCCCCCGGCGTTCTCGCCGGACAACCGATTCTTGGCATATGTCGTTACCGAAAACGCCCGGCGCCGTGAAGCCATCGATGACGAACAGCTCCTCCGCAACGGTGTGGCGTGGTACGGCGTCGCGTCCGATATCTGGGTCAGCGATCTCGAGACCGGCACCCGTCGTAACCTCACCGGCGGCACTGGGGACAACTGGGCACCGAGCTGGTCCCCGGACGGCCGGCGTCTCGCGTTCCTGTCGGACCGCGGGAGCGTCGGAACGGCGGTCGGTCCGGCCCGCCTGTGGGTTTGGGAGCGCGCATCGGATGCTCTACGTCAGGTGGGCGACGCCGATGTCCGCGAGGGTTTCGTGGGAACGAACTGGACCGCCGACGGCCGCTCGGTTCTCGTCTCGCTCTTCCCGGAAGAGCTGGGGCGGGAAGGATACGCGGCGCTGGTCAAAGGAAAGGTCCCTCTTCCCGGCTCGACGGCTGGTGTCACCGCGAAGGTCTTCGAGTTCGATCCCTCGGCTTCGGGGTCGGGGCCGAGCACGGACCAGGTGAACCTCGACATGTTTCGCAGGGACCTCGGGGTGATCGACGTTGAGGCCGGGAGTCTGCGCCGCCTGGTGAAAGGCCTTCGTATCGCGAGTTACTCCCTCGGTCCCGACCGCACAACGATTGCGTACACCGTCCTGACGCGCCCAGAGAAGCCTGGTACCGGTCAGTACCTCTTTGAGGTTGTCGCGCGCGATCTCGGGACGGACACGCCCCGCGTCGTCGCGACCGACGTTCGCCTCGACCTCTTTGGTGGCACCTTCAGCTGGTCGCCCACCGCCGATATGATCGCCTACCGCACAGCCGGACCGCTCGCCACGGACGA
The DNA here is from genome assembly GCA_001766905.1 of Acidobacteria bacterium RBG_13_68_16. Lineage (GTDB taxonomy): Bacteria > Acidobacteriota > Thermoanaerobaculia > Thermoanaerobaculales > Thermoanaerobaculaceae > RBG-13-68-16. The sequence continues at coordinate 5,077 of MEKI01000092.1, read as the reverse complement.
GATCTACGTCGTTTCCCGCACGGGCGGTACGCCCCGGCGCGTCGCGCAGAATCCGCCGGCCGATCCGCTGGGTCTCGAGGAGGTCGGGCAACCCGTCTGGGATCCCGCAGGCCGGAGTCTGTTTTTCGTCCGCAAGGGCGTCTTGTGGCGCGCCGCGACGGACGGATCGGGGGCGGCGGCGTTCGCTTCGCTCCCCGACCACGAGCTCCAAATCATCTCTCCACACCACCAGAGCCTGTTCTCTCCGGATCGCGGCCGCTCGGGCGTCGTGATGACGACGAGCCCGGGGAGCAAGCGCGTCGGCCTCGCGACCGTCGATCTCAAAACGGGTGCCGTCTCCCTGCTTTTCGAAGAGGACAAGCGCTACGGAGGATACGGAACGGAACCCGCGATCTCGCCAGATGGGACGCGGGTCGCCTACATCGCCGAGGATGCCCTCAACCCGGCCGACCTGTTCGTGTTGGGCGGTGACCTGGCGCGGCCGCGAAAGGTGAGCCAGGTCGCGCCCGCGCTCACGGGTCGGGTACTTGGCAAGGCCGAGATCATCGAGTGGCTCAGTCTCGACGGTGAGACCATGCGAGGTGCGCTCGTCTACCCTGCAGGCTACGAGCGGGGTAAGTTGTATCCCCTCGTTGTGAAGGTCTACGGCGGGAGCTCGATCTCCAACGACCTCAACAGGTTCGGGTACGCCATCGCCGCAGTCGAGAACCTCCAGCTCTACGCAACTCGAGGGTATGCGCTTCTGCTTGCCGACTCGAAGCTCAACCTCGGGACGCCAATGGTGGACCTGATGAAGAGCGTGATGCCTGGCATCGACAAGGCCGTTGAGCTCGGTGTGGCCGACCCGAAGCGCATCGGCGTCAC
>MEKI01000092.1:3916-4055 GCA_001766905.1 Acidobacteria bacterium RBG_13_68_16 | reverse complement strand
GCCAGGGCCGTATGGGGGGAAGCCCATGGGAGTTCCGCGAGCGGTACCTGGAGAACTCTCCGATCTTCTACCTCGATCGCGTCCAGGCGCCGTTGTTGATCATCCACGGGAAGGAGGACCGGGCGGTGTCCTTCTACCT
>MEKI01000092.1:3430-3639 GCA_001766905.1 Acidobacteria bacterium RBG_13_68_16 | reverse complement strand
TCAAGGACGCCGTGTGGGCACTGGACTTCCAGGTCCAGGGAGTACACGCGAGCTTCTCCCCCGACGGCGAGTTGGTCGCCTCGGTGGTGTGCGACCCGCGGGAGCGGGTCGCCGATGAGAAGGAGGGCTCCGGGCGGAAGACTAATCAGGGAACGTACCTGCGCGAGGGGTGCGACGTTTGGCTCACGCCGACGCAGGGGGGTGGGTCG
>MEKI01000092.1:3079-3386 GCA_001766905.1 Acidobacteria bacterium RBG_13_68_16 | reverse complement strand
GTCGCCGGACGGTAAGCTGCTGGCCTTCTGCTCCGACCGAGACGGCGCGGCGCGCCTCTGGCTGTGGGATCGCGGCGCCGGCACGGTGCGGCGCGCCAGTGAGACGGTCACGCGGGCCTGGATGGGGTATGTGACGCCGCTGTGGACCCCCGACGGCCGGGCGCTGGTCGTGCAGGCGTCGCCGGAGGGGGTGAGCGAGGAAGAGCTCGAGCCGGCGATGGGCAGGGGTGGACCGGAGGTCAAGGACAAGGAGCCGGGGTCCACCGTGGTCATCTTCCGCTCGCCGCCGGAGCCGCCGAAAGGCGAG
>MEKI01000092.1:1885-3038 GCA_001766905.1 Acidobacteria bacterium RBG_13_68_16 | reverse complement strand
CTGCGACATCGCCGTGATCGAGGTGGCTTCCGGAAAGGAACGGATCCTGGCGCACCACGTGCACCCGGCAGCCATGCGACTCTCGCCGGACGGCCGCCGGCTCGCGTACATGGACGCGAGGGCGATGGGACCCGCCAACTTCATCGGTCTCAGCCACACCATCGTCGTGCTCGACCTGGCAACCGGGGCCTCCCGGGACCTCGTCGCCGGGGTCCTCCAGACGTTCTCTGGCGCCATGAGCTGGTCCCCGGACGGGCGGTGGGTCGCGTACACCGCGGCAGTCCCGCGGGAGGCTCCTGCGGATCGTATCGCGGACGTGATGGGGGCGACGGGCGGCGGGGGCGAGCTCTTCGTGGTGTCGGCCGGAGGAGGGAAGCCCCGCGCGTTTTCCGGCAAGACCGAGGGTTCCATCAGCACAGACTTCGTGCCACCGCGCTGGGACGCGGAGAGCGCCCACCTCTACGTCCTCGGCAACGACCGGGTCTGGAAGGGCACGCTTGCGACCGCCACGATCGAGCCTCTCACCGGAGAAGCGCCGTACGAGGTGAGGGAGATCATCGGGAACGCCTCGGGGAATGCTCTCTGGACACCGGACGGACGCCGGTCGTTCTTCATCTGCACACGCGACAAGACGTCCAGAAAAGCCGGTTTCTGCAGGGTGGATACCGAGACGGGCCGAATCGACAGGATTTCTGAGGAGGACAAGAGGATCGGCGTCTCGTTCGAGGGCCCGGTTGCCTCACCGGACGGGAGGTTTGTTGCCTACCTCGCTCAGAGCGCCGGCGAGAGCCCGGACCTCTGGGTCACCGGCGCCGAGCTGCGCGAGCAGCGCCGACTCACCACAATCAACCCGGGTCTCGACCAGTACGTGTTCGGCGAGGGACGACTCATCGACTTTCGCAGCCTCGACGGGGAGGCGCTGCGCGCGGCGCTGGTCCTCCCGGCGGGCTACGAGGAAGGGAAGCGCTACCCCACGGTGGTGTGGGTGTACGCCAGCGACTCCGGGTCCCGCGCGGTGCACCACTTCGGTCTCGTCGGAATCCCCGCCTACAACATGCACATGCTCACCACCCGCGGATACGCGGTGGTGTGGCCGGACATCCCGGTCCGCACCGGCACCCCGGCGAGGGACCTGCTCAAGGCCGTAATGCCC
>MEKI01000092.1:1716-1799 GCA_001766905.1 Acidobacteria bacterium RBG_13_68_16 | reverse complement strand
ACGTGGAGAACTCTCCCGTGTTCTACCTCGATCGGATCACGACGCCTCTGATCGTCCAGGCGGGCGCCGACGACGAGGGGATC
>MEKI01000092.1:0-1666 GCA_001766905.1 Acidobacteria bacterium RBG_13_68_16 | reverse complement strand
GGCCACCTACCTGCGATACGGCACGGAGGAACACGTCCTGATGAAGGCCGCGAACCTGGTGGACTACTGGAAGCGGGTGCTCGCTTTCTTCGACGAGAAGGTCAAGAACGCAAAGCCGGTGGGAGGGTCGTGACGGGGCCCACTCCGTTTCGATGGCGAGCCACCGCAGCCCGTGAAGGCCTTGCGGGGCGGCCATGAGCCCGTACCTTGCACTCGGCCTGGCCGTCGTTTTCGTCTGCTTCGGCTCGATCCTCGTGCGCTGGGCCGCGGCCCCCGCCGTCGCCGTCTCGTTCTACCGAATCTTCTTGGCCTCTTTGATCGTTGCACCCGCGACGACCCCCTCGCTGATCCGCTCCTGGCGTGGGGTAACCGTTCGCCAGCGCCTCGTCCTTCTGGCCTCGGGGGTTGCCCTGGCGTTGCACTTCGGCACCTGGATCGCGAGCCTGTCCTACACGTCCGTCGCGGCCTCTGTCTTGCTCGTGAACACGGCACCTGTGGTCACGATAGCCCTGGCCTGGGCTCTCCTTCGTGAACCCCCGACACGCGCGGTGCTGGTGGCCACCACGGTGGCCGTTGCTGGCGTCGGCATGATCGCCTTTGGCGACTGGTCCACCGGCCCCGCCCCGTTGAAGGGGGACCTCCTGGCTCTCGCCGGGGCGGTGACGCTCTCCGTCTACCACGTAGTCGGCCGTGGCCTTCGGGACACGCTCCCGCTCGGGGCCTACGTTCTCGCCGTCTGGGCCACGGCGGCGGCGGTCCTTGCCCTCTGGGCTCTCGTGGCTGGTGTGGCCCTGACCGGCTACCCGCCCAGGAGTTGGGTCGCCTTCTTGGCCCTGGCTCTCGTGCCGACGGTCGTCGGCCACGGCCTCGTGAACCGCTCGCTGCGCCTCTTACCCGCGCCGGTCGTCGGCCTCTTTCTCCTTGGAGAGCCGGTCGGGGCCGCGCTCCTCGCCCTCGTGTTCCTGGGTGAGGTGCCCGGCGCATGGACGTTCGTGGGAGGTCTCCTCGTCCTCGCCGCCCTCGCCGCTCTGGTCCGCGGAGGGAATTGGCGAACTCCAAGAGAAGCAACAGGGTCATCTTCGTCCGCTGCTGGGCCCGCAGGAGAACGGGGGAGTCACCCCAGCGCGGCGCCCGGGCGTTTCCCTCGAAACCTCGGGGCGAGAAACAGAAAGGGAGGAGTCATGTACCGAAAGGCCGTCGTAACCTGCAGTTTGTTTTTCCTTGCATCGCTGTCGCTGGTTTGCCAGCTCGGATTCGCCGGCCCTGCGCAGGTGCCTCTGAGAGTCGAGGATGCCCTCGGCGTGCTGGCGCTCGCGAACCGCATGCCCATCGCGATCTCTCCCGATGGCGAGTGGATGGCTTACACCCTCAAAGACGACGGCAAACTGGAAAGTACCCAGGATGAACGTTACTCGTCCTATACGCGCACGGGTGCTTTCACGGAGGGCTTGGGGTGCGACGTGTGGATGACGAACACGAGGTCCGGTCAGTCTCGCAACCTGACCGAGGGAAAAGGCACGGCCTCGAGTCCGGTGTGGTCACCGGATGGGAAGTACCTGGCCTTCTATTCCGATCGGAGTGGCACATTTCACGTCTGGCTGTGGGAAAGAGCAAGTGGGAAGATCCGCCAACTCTCGGGCGCGATTGCGCGCCCGTTCTTCAACTT
>MEKI01000091.1:109407-109529 GCA_001766905.1 Acidobacteria bacterium RBG_13_68_16 | reverse complement strand
GGGCTTGGCTCGGACTTCGACGGGATCTCGAGGACACCGGTGGGCCTCGAGGACGTCTCCAAGTATCCCGCCCTGCTCGCCGAGCTGCTGCGCCGCGGATGGACAGACGAGGACCTGAAAAA
>MEKI01000091.1:77030-109206 GCA_001766905.1 Acidobacteria bacterium RBG_13_68_16 | reverse complement strand
CAGGAGGATGCATGAAACGTCTGCTCGTGCCCGTCGCTCTCGCCGCCTTGACCGTCGTTGCGAGCGTATCCCCGGCCGAGCAGCCCCGCCCAAGGGCGCGCGACGTCGGCGTCGTGGTGGGTATTCTGCCCAACGGCTCGCTCAACGCGATCACTGACGTCGCGGGGGTCAAGGTCGGGCACGCCACACTCGTCGCCGGCGAGGACATCCGCACCGGCGTCACCGTTGTGCTGCCCCACTCCGGAAACGTCTTCCAGGAGAAGGTTCCGGCGGCGATCTTCGTGGGCAACGGCTTCGGCAAGCTCACCGGCGTGACGCAGGTGCAGGAGCTGGGAACGCTCGAGACGCCGATCGCGCTGACAGGCACGCTGAGCACGTGGAGGGTGGCCGACGCGCTCGCCGAGTGGGTGCTCGGCCTGCCCGGCAACGGTGAGGTGCTCTCGGTCAACCCGGTGGTCGGGGAGTGCAACGACGGCGACCTGTCCGACATCCGAAAGCGCCCGGTTGGCCGCGAACAGCTGCTCGCCGCGATTAGCGCCGCCGCTGGCGGCGCGGTCACGGAGGGGTGCGTGGGCGCCGGGACGGGAACCAAGTGCCTCGGGTGGAAGGGTGGCATCGGGACGGCCTCACGCAGGCTGCCTCCCTCACTCGGCGGGTGGACCGTGGGCGTGCTGGTCCAGACCAACTTCAACGGGGTCCTCACGGTAGCCGGCGTCCCGGTCGGCGTCGAGCTGGGCCGTCACGCGTTCAGGGACGAGCTGGCTGCGCCCGAGCGAGGTTCCTGCATGGTCGTGATCGCGACCGATGCCCCCCTCGACGCCCGCCAGCTAAGCCGGCTCGCGGCGCGCATGCCGATGGGCCTGGCGCGCACGGGCGCGTTCGCCAGCAACGGCAGCGGGGACTACGCCATCGCGTTCAGCACGCACCCTTCGTGTCGTGTTCCCAACGGCGTGCGCGGCGTGCGCACCGTCACGGTGCTCGCCGACAACGACCTCTCGCCGCTGTTCCTCTCGGTCGTGGAGGCAACAGAAGAGGCGGTGCTCAACTCGCTGTTTACCGCCACGACAACCCGCGGGTTCGGCGGCCACGTCGCCGAGGCGCTCCCCGTCGACCGTGTGCTCGAGATCCTCCGCAGTCACGGCGCACTCCGGGGAGAACCGCGGCCCCGGCCCTGAGAATCTTCCCGGCGCGCCCGTCCTTCCGTGTCCGGTATGGCAGGACGTGCCATTTGCGGGGGCGACCTGCGAGCAATCTCAGACCTGCTCAAACGTCGCGACGAACTGGGGCAGAACCGGGGGGCGGTAGACGAAGCGTAGGCCGCGCACCTCGTGGCGGTGCCCGTGCAGCTCGGCCATCGCCTCGGCCACGTAGTCCAGGTGGCTCTGCGTGTACACGCGGCGCGGGATCGCGAGTCGCAGGAGGTCGAGCGCCGGCCACTGCCACCGCCCGGTTGCCGGGTCCTGGCGCCCCTGCATCACGTTGCCCGTCTCCCAGCTCCGGACGCCGCTGGAGACGTACAGCGCCACCGTGAGCGACCACGCCGGAAGCTGCTCGTCCGGGAGGTGGTCGCAAAACGCACGCCCGTCCACGTAGACCGCGTGCGCGCCGAACGGCTGGAGCACCGGCACGCCGGATTCGGCGAGCTGCGTGCCGAGGCGCGAGGTCGAGGCGATGCGGTGCGCGAGATACCCCTCGTCCAGCGTCTCGTCGAGAGCCGCGGCGAGTGCCTCGAGGTCTCGACCAGCGAGACCCCCGGCCGTGGGGATCCCCTCGCTCACCAGCAACCTGACGCGAATCTTCTCCGCCCACTCGTCGCTGTTGACCGAGATCACGCCACCGGTGTTGCCGAGGCCGTCCTTCTTCAGGCTCAGGAAGACACCGTCGGTGAGCGCGAACATTCGCCTGGCGATCTCGCGCGGGCTCATCTCGGAGAACCCTGCCTCGCGCAGCTTGATGAGGTAGGCGTTCTCGGCGAAGCGTGCCGCGTCGAGCAGCAGGGGAACACCGTGCCGCCGGCAGATCTCCCCTGCCCCCGCGATGTTGGCCATGCTCACCGGCTGACCCCCGCGGGAGTTGTCGGTCACCGTGAGGATCACGAACGGAACCCTGGCTGGCCCAGCCTTTCGGATGCCGGCGTTGAGCGCCTCGAGGTCGATGTTTCCCTTGAAAGGGTGCGGGTTCGCAGCGTCCAGCGCCTCGGGGATCGGCAGGTCGTGCGCCTCGACCCCGGCCTCCTCGATGTTCGCTCGCGTCGTGGAGAAATGTGTGTTCGCGAACACCACGGAACCCGGTGTGAGGAGGGCGTGCCCGATCAGGTGCTCGGCGGCGCGGCCCTGGTGGCACGGGATCACATGGCGGTGGCCGAACAGCGACCGCGCGGCCTCCTGGAAGCGGTAGAAGCTGCGCGAGCCGGTGAACGACTCGTCGGCGCCCAGCATCCCCGACCACTGGCGCGTTGAGAGCGCAGAGGTTCCGGAGTCGGTGACGAGATCGATCATCACGTCCTCCGCCTTGAGCAGGAAAGGGTTGTACCCGGCTTCGCGGATCAAAACCTCGCGCGCCTTACGCGTCGTCACCCGGATCGGTTCGACCATCCGGATTCGAAACGGCTCGATGACGGTCTTCATCGACATTCTCCTGGGCTTGAAGCCGCGAACGCTCAGCCGGTCTCTCCGCCTCGCCTTCGACGAACGTGGATGACCTTCTCCACCTCGGCGACGACGGAGCCGTCGTCCCCAACCACCGCCGCTGTGAACACCGGTTCCACCTTTCCACCCTCGTCGGCCGCTCGCCGGATCTCTTCGATGCGCCCCGGGGGTACGTGGAACGTGGCATGGACGGTACCGCGGCCCGGGCGCTTGAACCGGATCGTCGCCTCCTTGTCCCACACGACGTACTCCGGGCCGAGCGCCGGAATCAGGATGAGCATGAAGAAGGGGTCGCACATCGCGTAGAGCGAGCCGCCGAAGTGGGTGCCGACGTAGTTGCGGTTGAAGAAGTTGAGCTTCATCCGCACCTCGAACGTTCGCCCGTCGGAGCCACGCCGCACGCGGATCCCCGCACCGAGGAACGGCGGGTACAAGTTCATCATCTTGAGAAGCCGATGCCTCAGCAGACCGCGCCGCACTGCCCCATCTCCCGCTTTCGTCTCCGTCGCCACGAACCCGATTCTCCCACCGTTTGGCCTGAGGGGCGTCGAGCCTTGACACGCTCAGCCATTGACGGCCCCGGTTCCCCTGCCCGTTGTCCATATCGCGAGCAAGGCCAAGACCGGGTCATCGTTCCGACCTCGCTTTCCCCCGGCGAGCATGCCGCGTGGTGCCCTCGCCCGACCAAACTCGTGCCCGACGTGTGACCACGATCACGTTTAACACTCCGGCAAGCTGAAAAGTACTGGTCACGCAGGAATAAGCCCACGGAATGATGGTGTTAGCGACTGCCGACGGCGCGAAGGTTCTCTAATGGGGCGGAGTATGGGGAAAGGAAGAGTGGCGAGCGAACGCACATCCGATGTCGAGGAGCTGGAGGAGCTGCAGACGCTTCGGGCCGTCTTGGAAAACCTCACCGACGGGCTGGTTGTGGCCAACCAGCAGGGCAGGTTTCTCTTCTTCAATCCGGAGGCCGAAAGGATCCTGGGGATAGGGGCGAGGGACACGGTCCCCAGCGCGTGGTCGGCAGTCTATGGCTGCTACCTCCCAGATCAGGTCACGCCCTACCCCCCCGAGCGGCTCCCTCTTGCACGAGCCCTTCGGGGCGAAGAGGCCCTCAACCAGCTCATCTTCATCCGCAACCCCCATCACCCCGAAGGCCTGTGGATCAACGTCAGCGGCAGGCCGCTCGGGGACAGGGGGGGCAAGCTGAGTGGCGGTCTTGTCGTCTTCCGCGATGTCACCGAGCGCCAGAACGCGCTGCGCAAGATCACCGTCGAGACGCTGGGTATCATCGGAGCCGACGCAGCCCTCAGCGAGCCGGTGCCGGGCATGGAATGCACGGGCTGCCTCGAGAGATTCGCCAAGTTCCGCGAGTGCTACGACAGGATCTACCGGGCCGTTGAGCAGACGGCCGACACGGTCGTCATTACCGACAGGCAGGGCTTGATCGAGTACGTGAACCCCGCATTCGAGAAGACCACGGGGTACACCCGCGACGAGGCCGTCGGCAGCACACCGCGCATCCTCAAGTCGGGCTACCACGACCGGGAGTTCTACAGGCAGCTCTGGATGAAGCTCCTCGCAGGCAAGCCTTTTCTCGGCACGATCGTCAACCGGAAGAAGTCCGGCGAGTACTACTGGGCCGAGCAGACGATCACCCCGGTGAAGGACGACGGCGGACGGGTCACCCACTTCGTGTCCGTACTCAAGGACGTGACCGAGCTGAGGAAGATGCAGAAGCAGGAGTTCTTCCTGGACCTAGCCCGCGAGGTCCAGAAGCGCTACTACAAGCAGCACGCGTCCGTTCCCGGCTTCGACATTGCGGCTGCTGCCTTCCCCGCCCACCAGACCGGAGGTGACTACTTCGACTTCCTTCCTCAACCCGACGGGCGCCTGGACATGGTCATCGGCGACGTCAGTGGTCACGGTTTCGGAGCCGCTCTGGTGATGGCAGAGACGCGAGCGTGCCTGCGCGCCTACTCGGGAATGGAGCCGACCATCGGTGCTCTCCTCAATCGCGTCAACGGCGTCTTGGCGAGCGACCTAGAGGGGCGGCATTCCGTGACGCTGGTGCTGGCCCGCCTGGACCCTTCGAAACGCACCCTGGAGTACGTAAACGCCGGACACGTGTCCGGCTACCTGCTGCGGTCCTCCGGAGAGGTCGGCCACGTCCTCGACAGCACCGGCCCTCCCCTGGGCATGTTCCCCGGTAGCGACTACTCATCGAGCCGGATCATCCAGCTCGAACGAGGCGACACGATGGTTCTTCTCACCGACGGCATTACGGAGGCGATGCGCGATGACCAGGACGAGTTCGGGGCTCAGCGCACCCTCAGGTTTCTGCGAGGCCATCTCGAAGAACCTGCTGCTTTGCTCGTCCAAGGCCTTCACGATGCCGCGGGGGCATTCTCGGGCGACGGGCCTCAGCAGGACGACATCGCGTTAGTGGTCTGCAAGGTCGGCGCCGCTGGCGTTCCTCTGGCTCCCCAGTTCTAGCGCTTCCCCATCGTGCGCCGCCCCTCGCGAGTTCTACCGCTCGGAGATCTTCTTGAGCGCGTCCAGGGCTTCGGTCCAGAACGCCTTCATCCGGGCGACCTCATCCGCGTCGGCAAGCCGCCGGTGGTCAACGACGACCTGGCTCTTCTCGGGCCCCCTGGCGTAGAAGTTGACGTCAACCGAGCTGGTCCCTGCTCCCCACGCTATCCGCAGGGATTTTCCCTGGGTCGCCTTGCGAACCGTGAAGTTCGCGGCTTTCAGCCATTCCGTGCGTGTATTGTCGTCGGTCCACTCGTCGAACACCGTACCGACAGGGGCAGCGATCGTCTTACTGACGCTCACCTGGTACCCCTCCGGCGTCTGGTGTCTCTCGCGCAGGCCCCGCTCCTGCTCGTACGCGACAGTGATCATTTGGCGCCACCACGGACCGACCCGGTTGTGTTCGGAGAGGACGGCGACGATCCCCTTGTGCCCCAGCTCGAGGGCGCCCGCCTCGTCAAGGATGGCGAACCACTCGGACCAGCTCTTCCCGGTCCTCGCCTTTACCGTCGCATCGCTGATGCCCGCCGGCTTGCTGGCTTCCCCGTGCTCTGGCATTCCAGCCCCCTTCGCGCGCAAGGTGCACCGGTCGCTGCTTGCCCGGCCGCCTGGGTCGGCGGACCCTGCACGCGGCCGTTACCCTTCGTCCAGCACCGTGAAGACCTCGCGGTGGCCGGAGTCCACCAGGGGCTTGAACCTCTCGTACCAAGCACCCCACTCCTTGGCGACCTGTGCGTCTCCCGTGTCGCTCATGGCTGACTCCCACGCCGCCAGGCTGGCGTGTGTGCTCTCCAGCACCAGGGTGTAGAACTGCCCCGTGAGATCCACCAGCTGCCGCTGAGAGGAAAACCCCGCCTTCGCCGCGATGCGCAGACCCTCCTTCATCAGCGCTCGGGCCTCCTTTGCCTTGCCGAACTTGAGTCGGAACACGTCGCGCACCAGGATCATGGGCATCCCTCCCCTTTTCTTGTACTGGACACCAACAAGATTAAGTCTCGTTTGCTCTGGCGTCAAGGTCGGTGTGACTGGCGCGGGCGAGAGACCGTTGCGCGGGCGTCGGCCGGTCGAGAAAGCTACGCGGGGGTTGGCGGCAGGGGGGTGCCGGCACCCTCCCCACGGGAAACAACCACAGCGGCCGCGAGATCGCCCGTCACGTTGAGTGTCGTGCGGCACATGTCGAGGAAGCGGTCGACGCCCAGGATCAGACCGATCCCCTCGACCGGAATACCGACGGTGCCGAGGATCATCGCGACAACTGGGATCGACCCTGCCGGGATGCCGGCGGTGCCGATCCCGCCCAGAATGCAGATGACCATCACGATTGCCTGCTTAGAAAGCGTGAGCGTGACACCGTAGAACTGAGCCAGGAACAGCACAGTTATCCCCTCAAAGAGCGCCGTGCCGTTCTGGTTCGCCGTCGCGCCAATCGTGAGCACGAAGCGGCTGACCGACTGCGGAAGCCTCAGGTTTTCGTCCGCCACCTTGAGTGCAGTCGGCAATGTCGCGTTGCTCGACGCCGTTGAGAACGCGGTGATCATCGCCTCTTCGATCCCTCCGAAGAAACGCCGCGGGCTCATCCGACCTAGCAGACTGACCGACAGGGAGTAGACCCCGAATTGATGCAGTCCCAGCGCGAGCAGCACAACACCGACGTAGCGCGCGAGCTGGGCGATGATCTCGTAGCCGAGCTGGGCTGTGAGCGTGAACAGGAGTGCCGCCACGCCAACCGGCGCCGTGGAGATCACGAGGCCAATCAGCTTCATCGTCACGTCGTAGAGGCCCTCGAGCGCATCCTCGAATTTCCGCGCCGCGGGGGTGCGGGTGAAGGCCAGTCCCACGCCCAGCATGAGGGCGAAGAACATCACCGCCAGGTAGTCCCCCTCCACCGCCGCTGCGAGCGGGTTCTTGGGCACGATCCCGACGAGAAGCTCGAGTCCTGAACGGGGCGCCATCGCGCCGCCGACCGCAGCCGCGCGCCCCGATGCGCCCTCCATGAGCCGGGCACGCGCCTCTGGCGACATCCCGTCCCCGGGGCGCAGCACGTTCGCCAGGGTGAGGCCGATCAGAACCGCTATCGCCGACACCACGACGGTGTAGGCCAGCGTCTTGAGGCCGATTCGCCCCAGCTGGCGGAGGTCACGCAGTTGTGCGACGCCGAGGGCGAGCGCCGAGACGATCAGGGGCAACACCAGCATGAACAGCAGCCGCAGGTAGATCTGTCCGACGGGATGGGCGACGTACTTGACGAACGTTTCGAGGCCGCTGCTCTGCCCTGCGAAGATGTAGGCCGTCACGCCGGCACCGGCACCGAACGCCCCACCCAGGAGCATCTGCGTGTGGAGCGGAATGCGGCGCTTCAGTGCGGCCATCGCAAGGCCGGGTCCGCCGGCGCCATCGCAGTCAGCGCGTGCCGCACGCCCATGAGCCGGTTGATGGCCAGGTCAAGAATGGCGGGCCCCCTCTCACTGGAGACGATTGTAACCCGCCCACATGTAGGGGGCCGGCTCGCGCCCGGGCCGAAGGACCTGTCGCCTGCCGTGCTCGCGACGAGGTAGCGGGCAGCAGGATCACCGCGCGTTGCGCTCGAGAAGGAACGCGTAGCCCAGGAGTCGGTACACGAGCTTGGCGGCGAGGAAATCGGGCGCGACGTTGCCAGGAATGGGCGCGAGCTCGACCACGTCGAAGCCGACGATCCTCTTGCGGAGCGCAACCTCCCTCAGAACGGCCAGGGCGCGGTACCAGTCCAGTCCCCCGGGCTCCGGCGTCCCGGTGGCCGGCATGACCGCCGGGTCGAAGGCGTCCAGGTCCACGGTGACGTAGACATCCTCGGGCAGCGCGGAGAGGACCCGGCCAATCCAGCTTTCCACCGGCGCCCCGACGGCCTCCGGCGCGAACACCGTGCATATCCCGAGCTCGCGGATGAGCTTCCGCTCCTCGCCGGTGAGCGACCGGATCCCCACCTGGGCGAGCGCCACACCGTCGTCGATGACCCGGTGCATGACGCACGCGTGGTTGTGCGGGGAGCCTTCGAAGGAGTCGCGCAGATCTGCGTGGGCGTCGAGCTGAAGGACACCTAGGTCGGGGTGTTTTGACCGGGCGGCGCGCACCAGCGGCGCGGTCACCGAGTGCTCGCCTCCCAGCCCGACGAGGAATCGCCCGCTCGAGACGACGTCGTGCGCGACGCGTTCGATGCGGTCCAGCGTGGGCGCGGGACCAGCCGTGTCCGGAACCACCGCGGCAAGCGTCTCGATCCCGACCTCCTCCCAGGTTTCGCGGCCCAGCTCGTCGTCAAACGTCTCGAGGTGTGTGGAGGCCTCGAGGATTGCGAGCGGGCCGCGGCGGGCGCCCGGCTGGTACGAGGTTGTGAGGTCGTACGGGATCGGGAGGATGGCGGCCCGGGCCGGCCGCGTCGGTTTTGCCCCCGCCGGGACGCCCAGGAAATCCTGGTAGGGGGCGTAACGGTCGTCAGTCATTCCCTTTGCTCCCACGGGCGGCAAGATAGTCCTCCCGGAGCCGACCGAGCATCTGCTCGCGACGATCATAGAGGCGTTTGAGCGGGCGCGGCTCCCGGTTGGCGAGCGCGTAAGCGGTGAGCAGCGGCAGCGCGATGGTCGTGTCCGTGTAAACCACAACCGCGTCGGGAAGCTGATCAGGGTCGATCTTTCCCCACGACACCGCCTCGGCCGGCGTCGCCCCGGAGAGACCGCCGGTGTCGGGGCGGGCATCGGTGACCTGCAGGAAGTAGTCATGGCCCCTCTCCTCGAGCCCCAGGACCTCCTGAATTTGGGGCTCGGTTTGGAGCAAAAAGTTCTTCGGGCTACCGCCTCCGAGGATCAGGACCGCACTCTTCCCACCGGACCGTTTGGCGTCGTACACGAGGGCGGCTGTCTCGTTGACGTCGAGGTTGGGGTCGATGGTGAGCCTCGAGCCGGTCAGCGCCAGCGCCGCCACGTTCATGCCGATTGAGGAGTCGCCCGGCGATGACGTGTAAACGGGGACGGCTGCCCTGTGGCACGCTGCAAGCAGGGAGCTCCCCTCGATCTTGAGGACCTTTTCGCGCTCGGTCACGTAGCGACCGAGAACGTTGTGGAATTCGGCGGAGGACATCGGGCGCTGGAACTCCGGGGCCTGGATCACCTCACGCACGAACGCATCGGTGTCCAGCAGGACCTTGTAGTCGAAGAAGACGTCGTAGATGCGGATCACTCCGGCCTTACGCAGCTCCACGTCGGAGACGAACGGTGAGCCATGGTGGAGCCGCATCCCCAAGCCGAAGTGGAGGTCGTGGTAGAGGTTCGCTCCGGTGGAGACGATCCAGTCGACAAACCCGGCCTCGACCAGGGGGATCAGGCACGAGATCCCGTAACCTCCCGGGGTCAGGGCGCCCGTGAGCGAAGCCGCAACGGTTGTGTCGGGCGCGAGCATCTTGGTCGCGAGCAGTCGTGCCGCCTCGCGCAGTCGCGCGGCGTTGTATGCGGTGAACACCCCATCGACAAGTTGCGCTGCCGTCATCTCGCCGCGCACGCGCTGCGGCAGGATCCGCGCGCCACCCAGGAACCGCGTCTTGGGGTCGGCCATGGCTCCACCTAGTCGAACAGCATCATCGCGGCGGCGACCACGGTGGTCCACTTCCCGGATCGGCCGACCACGGCGGACTGCGTGACGTTGCGGGTGGTCACGATCTTGTTCGAGATCTTCCAGATCTGGCGCTTCTCGTCCCACGACTGGTTCTCGTCGAACTCCACGCCCAGAGTGGAGGCGAGCATCGACGCCGCCAGGTCCTCGGCGTAGTCCCCCGCCTCCTTGCCCGTCTGTCCGAACGAGTGGTGCTCCGAGAGGTAGCCGTACATGCGGCGGTCCGCCGGCACGGCCACGCCGATCGAGGCTGCGATCATCCGGTGAGGCTCGTTGGACTCGGACCGGCTCATCACCACGAAACCGATCTGCCCCGGCTCCAGGTACTCCTCGCCCCTGGCGCGTGTGACGATCCTGCAGCCGGGCGGGTAGATGGACGATACCGAAACCAGGTTGAGGTACGCGAGCCCGGCGTCCCTGAGCGCGAGCTCGAACGACTGGAGCTTCTCCGCGTGAACGCCGACACCGTTCGTGAGGTAGAGCCTCTTCGGCACGAGGTGTGTTGGCATTCGGCCCTCCCTGTCGATCCCCCGCGTCGCGGGAGATGCGGAGCGTAGTCGGAAACCTCGGCGACATCAAGCACCGACCGAGTCGCACTCAGGATCGGCGCGGTGTTTGTTGTTGTCAACCCGCCGGGCAGTCGCCTTTCCCGGTCCGCGCCAATCGTGAGAGGATAGCCGGGTGATCGGCAAGATCATCGACATCACCCGGCCCCTCGGGCCGACCACTGCCGCGTGGCCAGGCGACGTGGCGTTCTCGAAGCGCTGGACGCAGGCGCACGGCACCGTGACGGCCGCCGTGTCCTGCCTGCAGTTCTCCCCCCACCTCGGAACCCACCTCGACGCCCCCCTGCACCTCGACCCCCACGGCCGCGATGTGGCGGGCGTTCCTCTCTCGGTTTGCGTTGGACCGTGCGAGGTCCTCGGACTCCCGGGTCACGATCGTGCGATCTCCGAAAACGACCTCCCGAGCGGGTGGAAGCCTGCCACCCCTCGCGTGCTCTTCGCCACCTGGACCTGGGCTCTCGAAGCACCGATCCCGGCGACCTTTGCGAGTCTGGCCCCCCGCCTCGTTGACTTCCTCGTCCGTTCGGGCGCGATTCTCGTTGGCATCGACACGCCCTCGGTGGATGACCCCACGGCGGTCGACCTCCCGTCCCACCGGCGTTGCGTCGCACAGTCGATCGCGATCCTGGAGGGGTTGGACTTCAGCGGCGTCATCCCGGGCACCTATACCCTGGTCGCCGCCCCGCTGCGGCTGCCCAACGTGGAGGCCTCTCCGGTGCGGGCGTTCCTGCTGCCGGCGACTACCGTCCCGGCGGGTGCGGTCGAGCGAGTGGGCCCGATCCGCACGCCGGGGGCATGAGGGTCGACCCAATTGGGCGACAACGATTCGGGTAGTGTGCCGTGACCCCATTTGAAGGGATCGAGCTAGTGAGTGGCCCTGCGTGGATACACGATCGGACCGACCATGAGGCCGACGGCCTCCTGCGGGGCCTGCTCACGCCACTGCCCGAGTACCTCCTGGACGTCGGCGACGACGTGCAGGCCGAGGCGCTCCGAAAGGTCGGCGGGAAGCCCGGTTTTCGCCAGAACGCGGAAGGCGCCGGTCTTCTCGATCAGGCGCAGCGCGGTGTGACCGTACTGCACGTAGCCACCCGCGAGACGCGCCACGATCGCCGACACTCTTGGGTCTGCGAGGAACGGCTCGATGTCGGGGGATCCGGGCCCGCCGTGGCACTCCGCGACGAACAACACCTCGGCGTCGGGTGCCGCAAAACGGCACGCCGCGTCGAGTGCCTTGTGCGCCTGGATCAGCGTGTGGTCCGTGGGGTAGCCGCCCGCGGTCACGATCACCCGGCGAAACGGCCCGCCCTCCACCTCGAACCACGCGCGAGCCCGAGCGCAGGCGCTCGGGAACGTCGCGGAGAGGGTTCCGCCCGCCGACCAGGCCGGGCGCCCGTCCTCGCCGCCCACCAGCAGCAGCGCGAAGTCGGGAGGCCGCAGATTTGCGGCCAGGGCAATCTCTTCGGCGACAGGGTTGCCGTCCAGCATGCCGGGCTCGCAGCGCGGGTGGCGGCCGGGCGGGTCCGTGGTCAGGTCGATGACCCTGGCGTGATTCGCCTGGGTCTCCTCGTACCCGGCAACCCCGGGGAAGACAAGCTTGGGACCTCCCCCGAACCCGGCGAAGTAGTGGTGCTGGACCGATGACACCGCAACCAGCAGGTCTGCCTCCAGCGCCGCGCGGTTAAGCCTGACCGCAAGCCCCGAGGGAACTGTGCCCACGCTCACGAGCGAGGCCGTATCACGGGCGTCGTGCTGGATCACGCGAATCTCGTTGGGAATCGGGCCGAGCAGGCTCGCGAGGGATTCCGCATCCCCTGAAGGATGGGTCCCACACGCCACCAGCACCGTGATTCCTCGGGCCTCGACGCCGGCATGGCTAAGGCGCTCGAAGACCAGTGGCAGGATCTCCGGCAACGGCACCTTTCGGGTCGCATCGGGGACGAGCACCGTGACGCGGTGAACACCTCGGGCAAGTTCCGTAATGGACGGCCCTTCGGCAGGGTGGTCGAGCGCCTCCGCGGCCAGGTCCCTTACGGGGGCGACGCGTCGTGGTGTGGCCGGTCGCAGCTCGTGACAGTGCAGGCCGCGGAGGTCCGCGGTGATCGTCCCGCGCCCGTAGGGCAGGCGGAGAATCATGGCGCACGTTGCGAGAGGGTCACTTCGGCCTCGGTATGCCTCGGGATCCTTCCCCCTCGCTCTGCTCAGGGTCAGGATGACCGCAGCCCGCGCGAGCGCGTGCGGCGGTCATTTCACTCCGGTGCCTGGCGGCACGTCGGCGTCTACCGAGAGCAAGTACGGAGCGCCCTCCACCGAAGCAGCGAGCAGCATCCCCCGCGACTCGACGCCCATCAGGACTGCCGGCTTGAGGTTTGCCACCACAACGATCCGGCGGCCGATGAGCCTCTCAGGTTCGTACTGGGCGCCGATCCCCGCCACGAGCTGCCGCAGGCTCCCCTCGCCCAGGTCCACCTCCAAGCGAACGAGCTTCTTGGACTTGGGGACGCGCTCGGCGACCATCACCTGCCCGACCACCAGCTTCATTCGGGCGAATTCCTCGATGCCGAGCAGATCGCCCTCGGCCGTCGCCGGGGCCGTAGCTCCATCGGGTTTCGACTCGTCCACGTTGACCTCCGCGAAAAAGGCCTCGACATCAGCACGGGGGAACAGCGCCCCCTCCTCGCCGAGCATCCGGTTTACTGCCAGGCCGCCCCAGCGCAGTGCGTTCTCGGTGGCGACCGCCGGCGTGATGCCGAGCTGCGCCAGAAGGCGCGCGGCCGTGCCCGGCATCACGGGACCCACCATCACGGCCGCCAGGCGCAGCGCCTCGAGGCAGTTGTAAAGTACGCGACCCACCCGCAGCGAGGTGACGCCCTCGGCCTTGACGATCGCCCACGGCGCCTTCTCGTTGACGTAGCCGTCCACGGCCGTCAGCAGCTCCCAAATGCCCTCGAGGGCGCGCTGGAACTCGTAGTCGTCCATCGCCTCGATGTAGCGGCGCACGGCGCCCTCGGCCACGTCCCGCAGGGGGCTCTCCTCGCACGGCTCGGGCGGGGTCTTCCCGTCGAAGTAGCGGCGCGCCATCGCAAGCACCCGCGACGATGCGTTGCCCAGGCCGTTGGCCAGGTCGGCGTTGTACCGACCCAGGAAACCCTCGTCGGAAAAGCTGGCATCCTGCCCGAACGTCATCTCACGCAACAGAAAGTAGCGAAGGGCGTCCGGCCCGAAGCGCTCGATGAGGTAGTCCGGGCGCACGACGTTCCCGAGTGATTTCGACATCTTGCGCTCGTCCCGCAGCCACCAGCCGTGGCCGAAGACCTGCTCGGGGAGGGGAAGGTCGGCAGACATCAGGAACGCGGGCCAGTACACGCAGTGGAAGCGCAGGATGTCCTTGCCCACGAAGTGCAGGGTCGCAGGCCAGTAGCGCCGGTAGAGCGTCTGGTCCGCCGAGCCGAAGCCGAGGGCCGTGATGTAGTTCGCCAGGGCGTCCAGCCATACATACACCACGTGCTCGGGGTCACCCGGCCACGGGATCCCCCACTTCAGCGAGACGCGTGAGATCGAGAGGTCCTTGAGGCCCATCTCGACGAAGCGCACCACCTCGTTGTAGCGGGAGGCCGGGCGGATGCACTCAGGGTTTTCCCGGTAGAAGCGCAGTAGGGGCTCCTGGTAGGCCGAAAGCCGAAAGAAGTACGATTCCTCCTTGAGCATCTCGACGGGGTGGCCCTGGTCCGGGCACTTGCCGTCCACCAGCTGCGATTCGGGGAAGAACGCCTCGCACCCTGCGCAGTACCACCCTTCGTAGGACCCCTTGTAGATGTCGCCTTTCGCCTTTAGCAGCGCTATGAGCGCGTGGACGCCCGCGTGATGCCGCGGCTCCGTGGTGCGGATGAAGTCATCGTTGGTGATCGAGAGTGTTCGCCACAGCTCGTGGTACCGGCTCACCACGCGGTCCGCCAGTGCTTTCGGGGGCAGGCCCTGCTGCTTCGCGGTGCGGTCCATCTTCTGGCCGTGCTCGTCGGTCCCGGTGAGGAAACGCACGTCGAAGCCGCGCATCCGCTTGTACCGCGCCACGGTATCCGCCACGACAGTCGTGTAGATGTGCCCGATGTGGGGTAGGTCGTTCACGTAGTAGATCGGTGTCGTGATGTAGAAGGTGTCGCGCGCCACGGCCTCTCCTTCATCCCTCAGGACGCAAAGGATAGCACCGCGACGTGAAGCGCAACGGAACCGCCGCGCGCGTTGCGTTCGCTTCGTGGGTTGTGAGAGGAGTGAGCGTGCGGCAACCTTACGCGCCGCCGAGCCGCTCCTGGAGGGTCCGCAGCCGAATCTCGAGGGTGGTCTTCTCCATCGCGAGCCCGGCTTCGAGCATGAGGACCTCGACGGCGTCGATCGGCCCGATTGGATTGCCGGCCGGAAGGTTGTCTCCGTAGAGCAGCGCGACCACGCTGCCGTTCACGATCATCGGGATAACCACCACTTCCGGCGGTGTCATCCCCCCGAGCTGGATCGCCAGGTACTCGTTCCACGGACCCCTCGGCAGCTCCCCCTGGTAGCTTCCCCGGGTCTCCACCACGCGGGTGAACACCGACGTCTCGTTGGCGGGGACCCTCACGTTGGAGATCTCTCCGGCGCCGCCGCCCTCGGAGTCGAGGCCGACCTGGCCCATGCCCCGGATCCAGTCGCGCGAATACGAGAAGAGAATGCATCGCTTCATGATGCCGGCGGCATGGCGAAGCAACCAGACCGTGATCTCCCCGCCGAAAGTGGGGGCACGCAGCTCCGCCATGACCTCCTTGAGCGTGGTCAGGGTCGCGGATGCCACCCCTTCGCTCTGGACGGCGGCCGTGGACCCCTCCGGCATCTCCGTTCGAGCCGGCCCGCGAACGGGGGCGACCGCTTTGGCTGAACTGTGCGAGAGGAGCTCGGCGTCAAGGCCCTCGTCCATTACCAGGTCCCTGGCGTCGACGCCCAACTCGCGCCCGGCGATCGTAAGCGGCTCGAACGTGAAGTAGCCCTCATGCCAGCCCAGCAGCTCCCGGATGATGCCCACCGTCTGCTCGCGCAGCACGTTCTCGAGGTCCTCCTGCGAGATGGCGCCCGTCTCGACCAGGATCGTCCCGAGCCGTTTCTGCTGCCCGGAGGCGTGTTGCTGCTCGAGCGCTTGCATGAGAGCACTGTCGTCGATGAGTTCGTGGCGAATCAGGATGTTCCCGAACGCCTCGCGTGCCGAGTTGGAGGCGGCGTAGACGATGTTCCCGTCCTGGAGCACCACCAGCCCGTGAGCGTCCCGGGTCGCGAGCGACAGCTTGCCGCTCCGGCGCTTGGCGGACAGCATCTGCAGGAGCCCTGAAAGGGTCCCCTCTTCGAGCTTTCCGGTAAGCTTGGCGCTGGACACGTCGCCGGGCGTTGTGGGTTTTCTGTCCAACTCGCTCGCCTCCTGCGTCGAGACCCGCGCCAGAAGCGCTGGCCCGGCAGGCCCCCAGGCCAACCCCTACGTGGCTGGGCACGAAGAGCATACACGCTTTCCCGTGTTCCTGCATCACGGCGTGCGCCCCGACTGGGCGCTCAGGTGACGGGCAGAACGCCCCGCTGGCGGAGCGACGTGAAGCCGCCGCTCGCCACCACGAGGTGGTCCAGCACCGCGATGCCGAGCAGCCGGCCGGCATCCGCCAGACGGCGGGTCAGCGCCTCGTCGTCACCGCTTGGAGTCGGGTCGCCGGACGGGTGCGTGTGCCACACGATCACGGCGTGGGCGTTGTCCACGATTGCGCTGTTGAAGACCTCGGCGGGCTCGATGTCCGCGTGAGAGCGCGCGCCGCGGTGCAGTTCATGGATGCGCAGAAGTCGGTGCCGCACGTCGAGGGTGAGCGTGCCAAACACCTCGACGCGCTCGTGGCCGTACTGGCGCCTCAGGTAGTCCGCGGCAGCCTCCGGCCGATCGAGGAGCCGCTGCCCGACGAGTCGCCTCCTGGCGAGCCGCCTGCCCAGCTCCAGCGCCGCCGCCACGACTGCGCCCTTGGCGAGCCCCACGCCCTTCCGGCGCATGATCTCGCGTGTGTCCGCCCGTGCCAGGCTCTCGAGACCTCCAGTCTCGTCCAGCCAGTGCTGGGCCATCGCCAGCACGTCCGTGCCGGAGACGCCGGTGCGCAACAGCACCGCGAGCAACTCGGCGTCCGAGAGTGCCTCGGGGCCTTTCTCGAGCAGCTTCTCCCGAGGCCGCTCCGCTGGCGAGAGCTCCGAGACGCGCACCGTCACGCCACCTCAAGTCGTGCGTCCACCAACGGCAGAAGCTGCCCGGCGGGACCGCGCAGGGCGACATCCGCGAAGTGCGCCATGCTGCTCGCCTCGGGGTTGACCTCGATGACCTTCGCCCCGGCGGCTGCCGCGATTTCCACGAAACCCGCCGCAGGGTAGACAACAGCCGAGGTGCCAACCACCACTAACACCTGGCACCGCTCGATGGCCGCGAACGCTGCCGCCATGACCGTCTCGGGGAGGAACTCTCCGAACCATACGACTGCCGGGCGCACCATCGCCCCGCACTCGGGGCAGAGCGGCGGCACCTGAGACAGCGGCACCGTGCGCTCCTCACGCTCGCGCCCGCAGCCGAGACAGCGCACGCGCCAGATCGAGCCGTGCAACTCGAGCACCCCGCGTGCACCGGCCGCCTGATGCAGCCCATCAACGTTCTGCGTCACGACGGCATACTGCGGGAAGCGCTCCTGCCACCCCGCCAGCACGTGGTGCGCCGGGTTGGGCCTCACGCCAGCCAGGTTTCGCCGCCGCTCCTCGTAGAAGCGCCACACCTTCACGGGGTCGGCGTAGAAGCCGCGCGGACTCGCGAGCTCCTCTACCGCTTGCCCTTCCCAGAGCCCACCGGCGCCGCGGAAAGTCGGCACGCCACTCTCAGCCGAAACGCCGGCGCCGGTGAAGGCAACGACCCTCTCTGCCGAGCGAAGGAGCTCGGCCGCTCGGGCAACCTCTTGCTCGTGCATCGGCTCATTCTAGCCCCGCGCGACGCGACCGGCACGCGAAGTAGAAGGCGTACCTCCCTGGGGGTCAGCGCGGAAGAAGCAGGACCCAGGCCACGTATGTCGCCACCGAGAGCACCGTGGTGACGAGCACGCACGAGCTCGAGAGCTCCACGTCGCCGCCCAGCTCGGCCGCGACCGAGTGGCTCGCCACAGCGGTGGGCGCCGCCAGCATCAGCACACCGACGGCGGTCTCGAGCGGTGTCGCTCCGAGCAGCTTTAGGAGCCACCATCCACCCAGGGGCATGATCAGGAGCTTGATGGCTGCAGCGACCCCAAGGCTCCGCCACATGCGCCGCCACTGTGCCACCTCGAGCTGGGCACCAAGCGCCAGCAGCGCCCCGGGAAAGGCCAGATCGGCAAGCGCGTTGAGCGTGATCCCGAGCCAACCCCAGGGACGCCAGTGCACGATCGCGAGAACGAGGGCCGCGAGCGCACCGATCACGATCGGGTTGGCGACCACCCGGACCACGATGTGGCGGTCGCGCACACCCGGTGGCCGGTACAGCTCGAGCGCCCCGACCGCGAGCAGGTTCATCATGGGGACCAGCACCGTGGAACTCACCGCTGCGAGCCTCAGCCCGTCGTCACCGTGGAGTGTGAGGATGAGCGGGAACGTGAAGTAGACGATGTTTCCCCGCATGGCTCCCTGGGCCAGGGCGCCACGTTGCGAAGGAGGGAGATGCGCGGCGCGTGCGTACCACAGGCCCAAGCCTGTCGCCACCGCGACGATGGCGACCGTAACGAGTATCACCCGCGGCGAGAAGGCTGATTCGAGGGGCGCCGTTCCAACCTTGGCGATGAACAGGGCCGGAAGGGCGAAGTAGACCACCAGGCGATTGAGCCCCGTTGCCGAGGCCTCGTCGAGCAGGCCGATCCGGCGTGCGAACACCCCGAGCCCGAGCAGCAGGAAAACCGGCACGAGCCCGGCAAGCATGGCCACGGTGGCGCAGTGTAAAGCAGTGGGCGCGTTTTCGCAGCAGCCGATTCAACGCTTGAGGTTGCGCGTGCCGGACCGTATCCTGGGATCGCGGCGGAGGGGTGGCCGAGCGGTCTAAGGCACCAGTCTTGAAAACTGGCACGGCGCAAGCCGTCAGGAGTTCGAATCTCCTCCCCTCCGCCATGTGTTCCCCGGCTTCGGGCGAGGTCGAAAGCTGAGCCGCGCACTTCGACGCGCGTTCCTACCGTGTTAACGTAAAAACACGATGCGCGCGACAAGGAAGCAGGCGACCCCGGCCCAGCAGGCGCTGGTGATCGGCGGGGTGTTCTTCGTCGCCTACCTGCTCACGCGGACGCGCGACCTCGGAGGTGACGACACCGTCTTCGCGATGGCGGTGGACAGCCTCCTCTCGGGGGGCGGGCCCTCCCGCGAGGTGTTCCATCCCCATCACGCGCTCTTCAACCCCCTGGTGGCGGCGGTGTGCTGGGTGCTGCGTCTCGCCGGCCTCCACCCCTTCGTCGCGGACGTCGGGGCGGCGTGCGCCGCTCTCTTCGCGGCGGCCGTCGCAGGCGGGCTGGTGCCTGTGCTTCGGCGCGCGGGTGTGGGCGAGGGACCGGCGCTGCTGGCAGCAGCGGTCGCGGGAGCCAGTGGGGGCCTCTGGCAGTACGGCACATGCATGGAGGTCTACGCCCTGGCCGCCGCCACCGTGCTTCTTTGGCTTGCGGTTGTTGGGCGCGCCCGCCCTGAACCGTTGCCCGTGGGTGTTTCGCTTGCCGCCTCGATGCTGAGTCACCTCGCGACGGGTCTCCTGCTCGTGCCGACCGCGGCTCGCTTCCGAAAGCGGCCGGCCGCGCTGGCGACCGCGCTTGCCGTCGGTGTGGGCCTGGCCGCCATCTTGCTCATCGCGATGTTTGTCCTAGTTCATCACGCCTACGCGCCGCGCCAGTGGCTGCAGGTGGTGGCGCCGGGGCACGGTGAGGACTACCTGCGGTCGCCCAGCCCGGCGGCGATGGCGCGCGCTCTCGGCGGTCTTGCGGTTTGGGACTGGTACCACGGCGTTCCGGTATTCTCCGCCGCGACCTCGAACTCGCTTGATCTCGCGGGTGGGCTTGCGGTCGTGCTGCTGCTCGTTGCGCTGGCGGCCGGGGTGATCGCCGCCGCGCGGGATCGCCACCCCCTTGCGGTGACCGCGTCGCTCGGCCTCGCAGCGTACGTCCCGCTCTGGTTGGTTTGGGATGTTGGAAACCCTGAGCATGCGGTCGCGGCCACACCCCTATTCGCGACCCTCGTCGCGTTTGGCGCCGCCAAGCTGCCGCGGCGCACCGGAGAGATCGCCCTGGGTCTGGTCCTCGCCCTGCTCCTGGTTGTCAATGGGCTTGCGTCGGCGGTGCCGCAGTCGCGCGTCGAAAACAGCCGCGAATGCGTGATCGCCTCATTCGTCTCCGCCACTTTGCCAGAAGATGCGGTGCTGCTCGCGGTAGGCGTCGACCCCACGCTGCGCCTGTCGCTCCCCTACCTGTCGGGGCGGCGCGTCGTGACGCTGACGCTGGACGTGGAAAGCGCGCGCACCCAGGGCCTGCCGCCGCTGGAAGGTCTCGCCTACTGGCTGCGTGCCGGCCGTGCGGCCCACTCCGTCTGGGTGACACCGGATGTCCTGGACTCGAGGACCGCGACGTGGATGCAGCAGCTCGACATCCAACCAGGGACCTGGACCCGGTTCGTGGCGGCTATCCGGCCGGGGCAGCAGCGTGCGCTCCCTCTTGACGGCGTTGTGATCCGGGAGCCGTTCGTCCTTACCGAGATTACACTGGCTGACTGAGCTAACGGACCGGGCCCGCACCGGAAGCCTCAGGTCCGGTGCCTTGCCAGCCTCCAGGCGATGGCCACTCCAGCTACGGCGAGGCTGCCGAGCACCACCGCCCACTCCGCACGCACGTCGGCCTCACCCTTTACGATGTCGTGCAGAGCGGCCCAGTTGAGTGCACCGAGGAGCAACACCGATCCGACCACGACGAAGCGCTTCATCAGGCTCTCACCTTACACGTGCGCGCAAACACCTCGCCGGTGTCCCTCCAGGGAGGCCTCCGCGGTTGGGAGCTGGCGCGGCCAGTGCGGCCGCCCTCTCACCTGAGCGCGTTGTACAGGAACAGGACGACGATTGCCCCGATGATTGAGAGGATCAGTCCGGCGGGGTGGAACTTCGCGCCCTCCTTGGGTTTCGAAATGACGCCGCCGATGAGCCCCCCGACCACGGAGCCGACGACCCCGAGCACGGTCGTCATGACGATGCCCATTGCGTCCACGCCGGGCACGATTAGCCGCGCGATGAGGCCGACGACGAAGCCCGTGATGAGATACCAGATGAGGTTTAGGATTCCCATTCTCGTCTCCTCCTCCGATTGAAGTGCGAGCCGATTCTAGCCTGCCGCAACCGACTTGTGGAAGTGCACGATGACCCAGCGCCCCTCCCGCTTCTCCAAAACCCAGGTGCACCTCACGGGCAGAGCCAGGGGCTTGCCCCCCATGACGGCCTTGAAGTC
Source organism: Acidobacteria bacterium RBG_13_68_16 (assembly GCA_001766905.1). GTDB lineage: Bacteria > Acidobacteriota > Thermoanaerobaculia > Thermoanaerobaculales > Thermoanaerobaculaceae > RBG-13-68-16. The sequence goes on along the minus strand of MEKI01000091.1, from coordinate 88,308 downwards.
CCAGAGACATGTCGCCCACGCCCAGGTGCCCGATGGCGCGAACCTCACCGAGACGTCCCTGGCAGAGATCTTCGTCTCGGAGAGCGCCTCGTTCTGGTCCCCGATGACAGCCTTGAGCGCGTCCCACCCCACGATGGGAGCGCCGGTGGTGCCGTAGTTGACCATCCCCACATCGTGAACCATGACCTTTGTGTACAGCTCCAGGTCCTCCTTCTCGACGCTTGCGATGTAATCCTCCAGGACCCCCTTCACTGCGGTCGTCTCGGCTGTCACGTCCACCTGCCGTTGGCACCCCACGGCGAGCACTACGGTCGAGGCGACAAGCAAAACCACAAGCCTCTTCATTCCGGGCCTCCTTCCCTCTGCACAAAGCGGTTCGGGTTCGCGCGACGGTTCAGGTGGCGCGACCATTCATACCGAGATGCGGTGTGCCGCCAGGTTCCCGCCACCAACGTCGCGACCGCATCCCACTACTTCTCGCCGAAAGCCCGGCGGACGGGCTCAGTGGTTCGCGGCGCCCTGCGGCGGCGGGGGCAGGTGGCCGAGCTGGGCCAAGGCGGCCATGTTGTCCCACGCCACCCAGGTCTCGACGATCTTGCCGTTCTCCAGTCGGTGGATCCCCACGGCCTTGCAGTCCATCACCTTCCCGCTAGGCGGGAATGGCCCCATAGGACCGGTCTGCGTTCCGCGCACCGTGATGTAGGCGGCAACGAAGTCTCCTTCACCGATACCGAACTCGATGGTCTCGTGGTAGTCGGGGAACGTCGCATGCCACTCCCTGTAGAGCGCCTTCATCGCCTCGCGCCCGTGAATGTCCGGGCCAGTGGCCTGGCAGTGCCGGACGTAGTTCTCCGCGAGCACCTCGTCGATGACCGCCAGGTTTCCCTTGTTCCCGACCTCTTCCGAATACCGCCGAGCGACCGCCTTGTTGGCATCCAGACGTGCGGCTGCACTCGGGCGGCACGCCACCGTAAGACCAAGGAGCACGGCGCTCACTGCCAGCAACCGGAATGCTCGATGCATGGTCCAACCTCTCCTCTCGTCGCGGGCCGTCTCGGCCCTCCGCACGCGGACCGTGCGCGCGCTGCCTCATGCGAGCGCGCCGGCACACGCGTGGCAAATGGATTTGTTGCGTCTGCCGGAAAGCTAGGCTTTGGCTATCTGCCTGTCAAGGGCTTCTCAGCACGCCAGCGGCGATCCCTTACTGCTCGTCAGGCCTTGGGCGGGGCGACCGCGTCCACCTCGACCTCGACCAGCCAGTCCGGGTCCACGAAGCGCGAGACCTGGACGAACGTGCTTGCCGGCCTGACCCCCCGGAAGAACTCGCCGTGGACCTCGGCCACCGCTTTCCAGTCCTCAATCCGGGTCAGGAAGACCCTGGTGCGTATGACATCGTCCAGGCTCGCCCCGAGCTTCTCTAGCGCCTGCTTCGAGATCTCAAAGCAGCGCCGCGCCTGCGCTGTGGGGTCGCCCACGCCAACCGTCTTGCCGTCCTGACCGATCGGCGCCGTGCCCGAGACCGCGATGGCCTGACCTATCCTGACCGCCCGCGAGATGCCGATCACCGGCTCGTACGGGCTGCCCGACGACACGCTCTGACGTTTGGGTTTGGTCATTCAGGATCGCTCCCCTTTCAACTCCCGACCCCGCTCACAACCTGCGGGGCACCGTTCCTTACCGGGCCAGGTGGCTGAGGTAGTAGAGAGCGCCCAGCAGCATGAGGATCACAATGGCCGCGATCACCACTCTCAGCGTTGAATTCGCGGCACCTCCGCCGACCTCGATCGGCGCCATCGAAAGCTGCTGGGCGGCCATGCCATCCCCAGGCCCTCGCAGCGCGGGTGCCGATGCGTGGGCTTTGCCAACACCGAACTCGACGCTTCCATGTGCGTCGACCGTTGCCATCGCGGCGTTGTAGAGCGTTCGGATCGCCTCGGGCATCTCGTCCAGGCTCGCGTACTCACGACCGTTGAAGATGACCCTCGTCTGCGGACCGGCAGCGTTGATGCCGTAACCCTCGCGGCTTCCGCTGGCCATTGCCTGCTCGTAGGCGTGGCGGACGTCGTCCGGCATCTCCTCGAGGCCGGCGTACTCCTTGCCGTTGACGATGATCCTCCTCTTGATGTTGATGTTCCCCTTGACGTTGAACTTGAGCGTCATCATCGCCCCCTCTGGCGTCACCGCTGGCTGCGGGGTACCGAGGTCGTTCGGCCGCCGGCGCACGAGCGAGCACTTCTCGGCCCATGATAAACGGTCCGATTGGCGGATTCGGGCCTCACGGCCACCTGAGCCGCCCGGTGGTGACGTGGGGCGGCCTCGCTCCACGAGCACCTGGGAAACGGCTGGCCGCTCACGAAGCGAGGAGGCCAGCACCGGCGTGGTCGTCAAGAGGTCGGGTTCCCCAAGGCGACGGGGTACAGCCAGCTCACCAGGGCGCCGTACAGGCCGAACTCGAGCATGCCTGCGAGGAACCAGGTGCAGGCAAGGGTCCCGGGGATCGGGTACAGCACGTACTGGTTCACGTCCACGAGAAGCCCGGCCACGGCGGCGAAGAACGCCCCGTACACGATCCCCTCGCCTACCGTTCCCCTGCGGGCAAACCGGCTGTACCCGAGGACGAACAGCAAGGCGAAGCCCACGCTGGCGACGACGGACATCCACATCTTTCCCGCCAGGTCGGGACGCATCAGGTGCGCGATGGCGGCGTTGGCCTCGCGCAAGAGAACGAGATGCACGAGCCCGCCCCACACCATTCCGACGGTGAAAACCGCCAGCGATGCAAGAAGAAAGCGCTTGACATTCATCGAGTGCCTCCAGGCGCGCGAGACGTTGCGGGGGAACGGACAGCGGGATCCCAATCTCGTGGACAGGGTAGTGCCGTGCCAGACGCTTCGCCAGGTCCTCCTCCTGCCAACTCCCAACGGTCAGGGAAGGTCTGCAGCTGAGCCTGACCGAGCCACAGGAGGCACGACGCGGGGGAGGGCGGGCGCCCGCCCCGCGCTCAGCTCTTCGCAGGTGGCGCCGGGACGCGGGGAAAGTGGCGACGTATCGCGTCACTCAGATCCTGCGGCTCGAAGGGTTTCTGCAGTTACTCCTGGACCTGATACTTCTGCCTCGCCTCCGACTCCCAGCGGCGGCCCTTGTAAACGGCCGTCACTATGAACACAACGGGCTTGTAGTCGGGAGCAGCGGCCCGCACCTTATCGATGACCTCGAAACCGGAGAGCAGCGGCATGAGTCCATCGAGGATCGCGAGCTGGGGGCGCTCGGCAAGCATGATCTCCATCGCCTGGCGCCCGGTTGAGGCCTCCAAGACCTCTAGGCCGTGCTCCCGCAGAACGTCGGTTACGAACACGCGGAAGACGTGGCTGTCGTCGGCGATCAAGACTCGCTTAAGACTCATGATCCTCCTCCCCACTGCAAGCGCCGCACTCCGGGAGCTCCCGAGGACCGAAAGCCAGTGGCATGCCTCTGACGGGAGCCGGGGCCCCGAATAAACCTGCCGGTCACTCTAGCACATCCGCGGCGCCATCCGAATCCCGGTTCGCCGGCCGGTTTGCCGACTCCGGCACCGGCGCAACGCCGGGAACGCACCGTCCCGCGAATCGTCACGCCTTGCTGGGCGACCCAGAAACCTCGGGAAAGTGGCGTGCGATCGCGGCCAAGAGGTCCTCCGGCTCGAGCGGCTTCTGCAGGTACTCCTCGACCTGATACTGTCTCCTGGCGTCCGCCTCGTATCCGCGGCTCTTGTAGACCGCCGTGACGATGAATATCACCGGCTTGTAGTTGGGAGCGGCCAAGCGCGCCTGCTGGATGACGTCGAACCCCGAGAGCAGCGGCATGAGTCCATCGAGGATCGCCAGTTGAGGGCGCTTGTCGAGCAGAAGGGCGAGCGCCTCACGCCCATTGGCGGCCTCGAAGACTTCGATGCCGCGCTCCAGCAGCACCTCGCTCATCAAGATCCGGAAGATTCGACTGTCGTCGGCGATCAACACCTGCTTGAGAGCCATCCGCCTCCTCGCTGGCACCGCCTCGTCACGCCGCGCGCCGCTGATGTCCGGAGGTTCCGTACTCCCCTGTTGAGGCCTGCGGCGCGCCGACGCCCGGGCTCGCCCGCCCGGCGCAAATCCAGCGCAACGCAACCCGCGCGACCGGGACGCCCGACTTCCCTGCCCAATGGTAACACCCCCAGGACGTCCGGAGCGCCGGACAGAGCTGTGGGGGACGTGATCCCCCAGCCGATCGCCTCGGATCGAAGCACGGCTCGGCGAACATACCTAGAGCAGGGGCCATTCGGACCAACCCTCACTCAAGTTGAGGCTCGGCCGGTGCCGTCTTCCGGAGGCTCAAGGTGAAATCGCTCGAGCACGATGTGGAACACGGGAGCCAGCATCACGCCCGCCAGCACCAGGAAGACCACGCCGGCGAACAGCGCGTAGCAGCCCGCCAGAAGTTTGCCCGCCGTTGTGTGGAGCGGGTCAACCGGTCCCATCCCGCCGAGAAGCATCGCCGCGTTGAGGAAAGCGTCCGGCCAGCGCAGTCCCTCGACCCAGTGGTAGATCGCCATCCCAAGCCCCAGCGTGGCCACCGCCAGCGGCAACAGCGCCATGGCCCGCGAGACCATGTGGCCGGCAAGATGCCAGGGTCGTGGTGCAAGGTGCGCGGAGTATCGTTTCACGTTGGCCTCCCGTTTCACAGCCAGTTCGAGGCAACTCACGGTTAACCCCGCCAGGTGTGCCGACCACCGGCGCAGTGGTCATGCCGCTCGGCCGTCCGTCCTTCCGGCAAGCCGGTCGTGCAGCACCGTCCACGGCACCACATACCGAAAGATGCCGCACAACGTGTCGGCGGCCGAAGGCTCTTGGTGGAGGGCGCTACTCGCCATCCACCCGGCGGAACTCAACCACCCACACCCACGGGTTGCGGTCCCAGGTGGTGCCACGGTTGGCATTGACCGCGCTCCACCACTGCGCAAAACCCTCGCGGTCGGCCTCCGGACTCGGAGCGGGGGCGCCCTCCCGCCACACCCCACCCTCGGACCTCAAGTCCTCGAGGCTGATCTCGTGAACCTGCTCGAGGCGAACGCCGGTGATCTCGAGGGTGAGGCGTGAGGCCCACTGTGGCATCTCCATCGCAGGGTGGAACTCGCCGGCGGCGACCGGTCGGCTCCCTGGATGGGTCACCGGGAGCTCTTCGTCCGCAAGGTAGCGCAGGTGCCGCCGCGCATGACCCGGATCCAGCGCCCAGTCCGTGCCGGCGGGCAACACCCACGGCTCCCGAACCCAGAGTCGGTCTCCCGGCTCGCCCAGAGGGCACGGCTCGGCACGCACGGTGCGCCCCCCCTCGGTCCAGGTCAACCGGCCTTCGAGGTCGATGCCGGCGATCGCCGCGCCTTCGGGCGGCTGGGGGTCGAGCACCTGGCGGAGCTGCGTTTTGCGACCGGCTAGGATCGCCCGCACGCACCTGGTCGTCACGGTCTTCGGGCGGAGAGCCGTGTCGGTCACGCGTCCCTCATGGCCTGCAAACAGCGAGGCTCAGAAAAACGGCCACTTGGCGCACCGCTGATCCCCCCGTTCTCAGTTTGTCTCAGTATGCCCGTACCTAGGGGTCGTCTGCAACTAACGCGGCGCGCCCGCCCACCGGGCAAGCGTGAAGAGAACACCGCCCGCGTAGAGGGTGCCGAAGATGAGCTTGTTGTGGCGGGCGAGCCATTCGGGGAGGTAGATGTCGAAGTTGTCGCGGCGGTTTTCTGTGTAGCGCGCCGCGAGCGGTGTGAGCGGGCACCGCATGTGGTTGAGGGTCAGCACGACGACCTCGGCGAGGACGATGCCGATGAACCACGCCGCACGGGTGTAGTCGCCGCGCCAGGCGAAGATTGGAATCGCCAGGATGCAGAACGCGAAAAACGCCCACACGATCGTGTGTATCACTTTGATCGCCCGCAGCGCGCCGGCATGAGGGAGCGGGGACATGCGCTCGGGCACCTTCACGTCCACAGGCAGGCGGCGCTCGGACGCAGAATTCTGAGGCGAAGACATTTCCTGAACCGCCGACATACGTGCGCGGTCGCTGCCGCGTGAGAAACGTCCGAGCCGATCGGCGCACCGACAAACCGTGATTGGCCCATGAGCGCTACACCCCGTACGGGTGGACCTTCAGGTAGACGATCACGACGAGACAGACGGTGAGCTGCAGGAGCGTTCTGAGAATCGCAAAGCGGGGAAACCAAAGGACCAGGGCAAGGCAGAGGCACGCGAGAGCGCCTACCAGCCACTTCATGCGAGACGGAGCGCCACTCAGGACCACGAAGTAAAGAGGGAGGCCAATGGACCCGAGCAGGAGGACTAGCCCGTAGGGCACGCAGCCCTTCCCGCCCCCCGCCTGACATCGATGAGGCGTACCCGCGGGAATGGCGAAGGCAACCGACACGAGGGGCCTCGCCTCCTCTCGACCTGGCCGATTGGGTCCTTCACGCTGTCATCATGATACCGCGCGCGGCAAACCGATGAGACGCGGCAGTTCCGGCGAACGCGTCGAGAGACTGATAGACACGATGGGTACCGCGTGCGCGGGGATGACAGAGGGCGGACGCGGGCGAGCCCCGCCCCTACGAAGACAGTGAGGGTCAGTGGAAGTCTCGCGAGGGTGAGGCGGGGGTGGCGGCGGGCAGCGGGCGGCAGCGGCCGGCGAGCACGGTTACGACGCCGTCCCGCGCCTGCGCGCGGCCCTCGACCTCGAGTAGGGCGCTGGTGGTGATGACGGCGCGTTGCAGGTCGAAGTTGTTCGGCATGACCGCGATGTTGGCGAAGCCAGTCTCGTCCTCCAGAGTCATGAAGCACATCCCCTTGGCGGTGTACGGGCGCTGGCGGACGATCACGACGCCGGCGACGCGCACGAGCTGACCGTCACGCACACGGGCAAGCTGCGCCGCGGAGAGGATGCCGCGCCCGGCCAGCTCCATGCGGCGCAGCGCCAGCGGGTGGCGTCCGACTGTCACCCCCGAGCCCAGGTAGTCCGCGACGTACCGCTCGCGCAGCGTCATCTCGGGGAGCTGGCTCGGCGGCGGGTCGGGCTGCATTGCCTGTGCAAGCGGAGGCCGGCGGCCGTCCAGGGCCGAGACCTGCCAAAGCGCCGAGCGGCGGGTCTGGCCGAGGGAGGCGAAGGCGCCGATCTCGGCGAGGGCGGCCAGCTCGTCGTTGCGCAGGGAGCAGCGCGCTGCCACCTCGCGCACCGAAACGAACGGCCCTTTGGCCGCCTCCTCCTCGATGCGCTTCGCGGCTTCCTCGCGCAGGCCCTTGACGAAGCGTAGGCCGAGCCGCACCGCAAGACCGGGGACCGTGGCGCGATCCGGGTGTCGGATGGCCGGCACAGGGTTGTCATTCTGAGGCCGCGCAGCGGCCGAAGAATCCCACCTCACTTCAGCGGAACAGGGCGCGCTCCAGGCGCGGTGGGATCCTTCGCCCGCCCCGCCTCCGCGGGACGGGCTCAGGATGACAGCAGGGGAAACCTCGACCCGGCACGCGACACCCGAGGTGTTCACATCGATAGGGAGGACGCGCACGCCGTGCCGTTTCGCGTCCTGGACGAGAGTGGCCGGGTGGTAGAACCCCATCGGCCAGGCGTTGAGGAGCGCGGCGAGGAAGCAGGCCGGGTGGTGGGCACGCAGGTAGGCGGAGGCGTAGGCGATCAGCGCGAAGCTGGCGGCGTGGGACTCGGGGAAGCCGTAGAGCGCAAACGAGGTGATCCCCTGCACGATGCCGTCCGCGGCCGGGCCCTCGATGCCGCGCTCTGCCATCCCTTCGCGCAGCTGACGTTCCAGCTTCGCCATGCGCTCCACCGAGCGCTTGGCGCCCATGGCGCGGCGCAGCTCCTCGGCCTGACCGCCGGAGAACCCCGCCGCCACCATCGCCACTCGCATCAGCTGCTCCTGGAACAGCGGCACACCCAGCGTGCGCTTGAGGATCGGTTCCAGGTCCGGGTGCGGGTAGATCACCCTCTCGCACCCGGCGCGCCGGTTGAGGTAGGGGTGCACCATCTTGCCGACGATCGGCCCGGGGCGGATGATCGCCACCTCCACCACGAGGTCGTAGAAGCGCTGCGGCTTCATGCGCGGCAGCGTGGCCATCTGCGCCCGGCTCTCGATCTGGAAGACACCGACGGTGTCGGCGCGGCACAGCATGTCGTAGACCCCGGGGTCGTCGGGGGGCAGGTGGGCGAGGTCGATCGCCACCCCCTCGTGCTCCTTGATGAGCGGCACCGCGTCCTGGAGCACCTGAAGCATGCCGAGGCCCAGAAGGTCAACCTTGATGATGCCGAGGTCGGCGCAGTCGTCCTTGTCCCACTGGATCACCACGCGCCCCGGCATGCTGGCGGGCTCGAGCGGTACCACGTCGTCCAGGCGCCCGGCCGCCAGCACCATGCCGCCGGAGTGCTGGCCAAGGTGGCGCGGCAGGTGCATGACGCGCGCCACAAGCTCGACCAACAGGCGGGCGCGGCGCTCCTCAGGGGCGAGTCCCGCGATCCGGAGGTGCTCGGGCAGCTCCTCCCGCACGTGGGCCGCGAACTCCCAGCTCCCGGATAGCGCCGAGAGCCGGTCGAGGTGTTCCGCGGAGAACCCCAGCACCTTCCCCACCTCGCGGATCGCGCTGCGCCTCTTGTAGGTGATCACGTTGGCGGTCATCGCGGCGCCGCGCTCGCCGTAGGTGCGGTAGACGTGCTGGATCACCTCCTCGCGCAGGTCCCCGGAGGGCAGGTCGATGTCGATGTCCGGCCACTCACCCCGCTCCTCCGAGAGGAAGCGCTCGAACAGCAGCTCCATCGCGACCGGGTCCACCGCGGTGATGGAGAGCGCGTAGCACACCGCCGAGTTGGCCGCCGAGCCCCGCCCCTGGGCGAGGATGCTGCGGGCGCGGCAGAAGCGCACGATGTCGTGGACCACCAGGAAGTACCCGGCGAGGCCGAGCTTCCCGATGAGCGAGAGCTCGCGCTCGAGTTGCAACCGCACCTTGGGGGTGACGGTGAAGTAGCGCTCGCGCGCCCCCTCCTCGACCCGCACCCGCAGCTCCTCCGCCTCGTCGCGGCCCTCCTCCAGGCGGGCCGAGGGGAAGCGGTACGGGAGCTGGTGCAGGCGGAACGGGCAGGCGTCCGCGACGCGGCAGGTTGCCGCGACCGCATCCGGGAGGTCGGCGAACAGCCGCGCCATCTCTCCGGGCGAGCGCAGGTGGCGTGCGCGGTTGGGCTCGAGGAGGCGTCCCGCGGTGTCCAGGGTGTGGTGCTCGCGGATGCAGGCCAGCGCGTCGGCCAGCGGGCCGTCGGCCGGCGCGGCGTGAAGCGCGTCCTGGGTCGCCACCACCGGCACCCCCACCGCCTGTGCCAGGCGCACGAGGGCGGCGTTGCGTGTCTCCTCGCCCCGGCGCTGGTGGCGCTGCACCTCCACCGCCACACGGGCCGCACCGAAGATCTCGACCAACCGGTGCAGCACACCGGCGGCAGGCTGTTCACCGCCTCCCTTCAAGGCTCGAACCAGCGGGCCGCTCTCACCGCCGGTAAGGGCGAACAGGCCGCCGGCGTGCTGCTCGAGCAGCTCCCAGCTCACCACGGCCTCGCCCTTGGGACGTCCGAGCGCCCCCGAGGTGAGCATCCGGCACAGGTTGGAGTAGCCGCGCGCGTCCTGGACGAGGAGCGGCAGCCTCGAGCCATCGGGGAGCACCGCCTCGGCGCCCACGATCGCCTCCACGCCGGCTTCCCGGGCCGCCGTGTGGAAGCGCGGGATACCGTACACCCCGCCGCGGTCGGCCACCGCCACCGCGGGGAGGCCGAGCCGCGCCGCGCGCTCCGCCAGGTCCTCGGGTGCCGACGCCCCCTCCAGGAACGAGAACGCGGTGTGCGCGTGCAGCTCGCAATACCGATCAGTCATAGATCCCGTCTGCGAACCACCGGTGCTCGAGGCGGTCGAAGTAGACACGCAACAGCGAGCCATCCTCGGTGGCGACGTCGAACTCCTCCCGCGCGCACGGCTCGTCCCCCCACCAGTCGCCGACGAACCGGTACGGGCCGGCCCACCCCACCACCAGCCCCCCCGTTCCGTCCTTCCGCACCACCACGGGCCGGCCGCCGACCGCGACAACCTCCACCCGGCGCGGCGGCCGGAACGCCCGCAAGACAGGGGTCAGCGCGCAGGGTGCGGGGCGCAGTTCCCCCACCCACCGAGCCGAGTCGTGCACTTGCCTTTCTGTGGCCCGCTCCTCTACGGGAGCGAACGGCGCGAGGTCCCAGGCGCCGGGACGGTGGGTGTCTGGGACGGCCGGCGCGCCCACCCGGTCCGGCCCCACCAGTGCCGCCAGGCGGGCCAGCGCGGTCGAGAGCTTCCCGGGCGCCGGCGTGGCGGGGCCGAACAGCGAACCCTGCGCCAGCCGCACCCGGCCCGGCGTGACCAGCGCCGCCACCCCCTCCACCGGAGCTCCCGGAGGGCTCGCCTCGAGTTGCAGCCGCGCCAGTGCCAGCACCGCCGGCACCTCCCGCGTGGGCGCCACCAGCTTGAGGCGGCACTCCCGGTGCCCTCCCCCTTCCAGGTGCAACTCCAGCAGGACCTCGGAAAACCCCTCCCCGCGCAACTCCAGGCGCCGCTCCAAGCGCGAGAGGATGCCGCTCGCCAGGAACAGGAACGGCTCCAACACCCCGAGGGGGAAGTCCAGCTCCACCCCCTCCCGCAGCACCTCCCGCAGCGGGTCGGGAACGAAGGCGGCCGTCTCCTCCCCGCACGCGAGCCGGTGGAGCGCCACCCCATCCTGCCCGAGCCGGAGCGCGACCTCCTGGCGCGGGAGCCGGGCCAGCTCGCTGGCGGTGGCGAGCCCCCAACGCGCCAGCATCGCCGCGAGGTCGGGCGGCGGTTCCAGCAGCACCAGCGGCAGCGGGGCCATGAAGGTGCACTCTTCCCCAAGTCGGACCACGACCGCATCGCCACGACGGGCGGGGGCAAGCCCCGCCCCTACACTCGATTGAGCACACCTCGCTGCAGCTCTGGCCACACCGACGCTGGCGGCGATGCCGACTCTGGCTTCCAACCCGACCCGCCGGCAGGCACGCAAGAGCTCGTGCGCAATGCTTTCTTCGCGGGGGGTCCCGCGCCGCTCCCTGCCACCGCCCGGCGCTCTAGACCCCCCGTGCCCCCCGCGCTCGCGGGAAGTGAATTCCCGCTCGCTTGGCTCGCTGCCGAAGCGGGGGACGAGGCCCCCCACGTCGAGCAGGACCTCGCCCAGCGCGTGGCGCCGGACCCGCG
>MEKI01000091.1:76681-77020 GCA_001766905.1 Acidobacteria bacterium RBG_13_68_16 | reverse complement strand
GCCGGCCACGTCGGCGAGCGCCTCGTCCGCCGCCGCCGCTGCCGCCTCCGGGGTCACCCGCACCAGCGCCGCGGGCGCCACCTGCCGCGCCTGCGCCGCGGTCATGCCGGCCCGCACGCCGAGCTCCGCAGCCTCCGCCGAGACACACACAATCAGGTCGCGGGGGGTTGCTGCGACGCTCCCCCCACCCATTCCGTCGCAGATGACCCCCCGAGCCCCCCCCGCTTGCGGGGAGTGAATCCCCACTCGCTCAATCAAATCGCGGGGCAACGGGCCGGCAGCCACGGCGAGCGGCGCCTCGGCGAGCTCGGGGGTGCTGCGGCGCAGCGCCTGCAGGGG
>MEKI01000091.1:66376-76346 GCA_001766905.1 Acidobacteria bacterium RBG_13_68_16 | reverse complement strand
ACAGCACTCGCCGGAGATCCACCCCCGCCGCGGCCGCAGAGCAGGGGTCGAGGGCATCGGCGGCATCGAGCCAGGCCACCACCTCACCGCGGGTGGTGGCCGCCGCGACCGTCGCGGCGGCCACCCCCGACCGCCCCGAGGAGTCAGGCCCTGCCAGCTCGCCCACCTTCCCCTGCGGCCAGCCTCCCCCCAACAGCGCATCCAGCGCCACCACCCCGGAGGTGAGCCGGGGGCGCGCGCGCTCCCGCCGCACCCAGCGATCGCTGGCCTCTCGCAGACCCTCCAGGGTGGGCGCGGACGCATGAGTCACTATCATAGTCAAGACAAATTTAGATTGCACTACTATATTTGTCAAGTCCTCGGGGAAGGCCAACAACCACTCCCGTATCCATCCCCAGCCACCTGAGCCTGCGTGGGTTGGGCCCGAGTCCGGCACATCCGCCAACTGGGTTCGATCCCCACTCCCAGCCCCTCACGCGGTTGACACTCCCGTTTTCGGTGCCTATACTGATAACGAGAGTTGTCAGATGGGCACCACAGTCGGGTGCCACGACCCACCGGGGTGAAGCGGGAACCTCGGGAACGGGGGATGCGCCATGGGTGTGGAAGAACTCGGAACTGCTTTACGCGACACCCGCCACCGACGTGGCATGAGCCAGCAAGCCCTGGCGGACCGGGCGGGGTTGTCGCGCAACTTCGTCGCTCAGATCGAGCGCGGTGAGTCGGTGCCCACGGTGTCCACCCTCTCCCGCATCGCAACCGCCCTCGCCACAACGATCGCCGAGTTGATGGGCGAGGATCTGCCGACCGGGGAGCCGGGCGACACGGTCCCGGTGCCGCTGGTCGCGGACAGCATCGCGGCCGGCCCCCCGATGTTCGTGGCCGACCATGTCGAGCGTTACGAGAAGATCCCCTACTCCCTCCTCCGCAACCTGGGCGTGGACCCCCGCCAGCCGGTGCTGGTCCGCCTAGGTCCCGACCAGGACTCGATGGCCGAGACGATCCCTGCGGGCTCGACGGTCCTGCTCGACCGGACCCCGGTGCGGGAGGTCGCCACGCGGGGGCTCTACGCGGTGCGTGAGGACGTGGGCGGCGAACCCGGCTGCACCATCAAGCGGCTCGTCGTTGATGCGGACTCGCGGGTGCTGATACTGCTTTCCGACAACCCATCTCATCTGCCGAGGGCGATCCGGCTGCGAGCCGGCCAGGCGCTCTCGGACGTGGTGATCGGGAGGGTCGTGTGGTGGACGCCGCCCGGCCCGCCCCGGCGCTGACGGATCAGCGCTTCCCGGCCTTCGCCCCTCGGCCGGTCCTGGGGGGCGGCGCGGCACAGCTTCTCGGTTGCATCCGAGGGAATCGAGACCGGCGTTGCTCAGCAGCTCACCGTAAAGGCTGTTGAGCGCCTTCTTGTCGCGCGCCGGCACCAGCCAGACCCAGTCCGGGTAGCCGGGGATGAACGCCTCGGGGAACACGACGAGGCGCGCGCCCTCGCGGGCGGCGTCTGCGATCAGACCGCAGGCTTTCTCGACGGTCTCGCCCAGGCCCATGAAAACCGGCGCGGCCTGCGCCGCTGCCACCTTGAAGGCGCCGTCTCGCGTATCCACCACGTCAGCATGTGACTTTACGATGCGCTGGCGCGGGCCAACCCGGCGTCCGACGGGGGTGGCCCGCCGGGCGCCGCTGGGGCTCCGTCAAGCCTCTACTTCTGCGTCATCGAGTGCGGCCCCTTGATCTCGGTAATGATGAGGTGGGTGTCCGTGGTGCCGGTGTTCACCCCCCCGTGAGTCACCGGGCCGTGGTAGTAGGCTTGGCCGGCCTTGAACTCCGCCGACTCCGGCTTGCCACCCGCCACGGTGATGGTGAGCTTGGAGTCGGTCAGTGAGTAGATCGAGGTTTGCGGATGCGAGTGCATCGGCATCTTCTCCCCCGGCTTGAGGGTGAACTCGTACACGCGCACGACGTCGTTCTCGAACAGGACCTTGCACTTGTCCGGCGCCACCTTGACCGGGTCCTGGGCGAGCACAGGGCGCGCCCCCGCTGCCACCAACGCCCCAACGAAGGTCAGACCGACAACAAAACGCGACACGTTCTTCATTTTGCGCTCCCCTTTTGGGCCGGGCTCTGGGCCCCGCCGCTGCCGAATTCCGACTGCCCACATCAGCCGCTCTGACGGTGCCGATCCACTGTCCAGTGCCGCGGCGGCCAAGTTAAATGCTACTCAGTCTAAGTCGCGAACTGTACCTTGTCAAGCAGGCAAGACCCGAGGCGCGTCCGCCCCGAGGGGGAAGAGGGGATGCCGAAGCGACGGTCTAGAACCCTTCCAGGATGGTGGTCACGAGGTCACGCGCCATGGAGCGCGAGAGGGTATCCATCGCCTCGACTTCACGGTCGAAATAGTCCTTCGCCAGGGGATCGACCGGGTACGCCGTGTTGCGCGAGAACTGCTCGTCCCGCCACAGCACGACCTGCTCCTCCCCGGTGCGGTCCACGAGTTGGATATCGATGGTCACTGTGAGCTGATACTGGGTCGCCCGTCCCTGCTGATCGAACTGCACCGGGTTGACGATAGCGCTCTTGACGGTGCCCGAGATCACCGCGTCCGCCTTGTCCCCGCTCGACACCAGCTGGAAGCGCCCTCGCCTCACCCACTCCTGGGTGATCTGCTCGGTCAGGCGCTGATCCACCTCGGAGCGCGCGGTCTGGTTGATCAACGGCGCCACGTAGAGCGCCTGCAGGCTCGGGGCCAAGTTGCTCGACGTACCCACGAGGTGGTAGCCACACCCGGCGGCCAGCGCAAGCAGCAACACCTTACCTGGGACCTGAGCGCGGAAGAACGTCAAACGGGAAAGGGCAAACGGAAAGCACGACGACACCGCCGTCTTCGGTTTCACCCCTTCCCTTTTCCCTTTCTCTTCGTCTTCCATCCTCATCCCTTCACCACCAGCGACACCATCCGGTCCGCGACGTGCACCACCTTGACGACTTCCTTGCCGTCGAGCCACTTGGCGACGGCCTGGCGGGCCACTGAAGCGGCGGCATCGGCATCGAGACCGGGCTCCACGTCGAGCGTGGCTCGCAGCTTGCCGTTGACCTGCACCGCAAGCGTGACGCGCTGGCGTGCAAGGAGCGCGGCGTCGTAGGTCGGCCAGCCAGCGCGCAGCAGCGATCCCTCGTGGCCCGCAAGATGCCAGAGCTCCTCGGTGGCGTGGGGCGCAAACGGGTGCAGAAGTCTGAGCAGAGTCTCGTACGCCTCGCCCAACGCGCCCCCACCCGCCGCCTCCTGGGCCTCGCTTATGGAGTTGACCAGCTCCATCATCGCGGCAATGGCGGTGTTGGGATGGTAGCGCTCAAGGTCGACGTGCACCCGCTTTACGGTTCGGTGGGTGGCGACGCGCAGCCGCTCGTCGGTACCCCGCTCCCCGTCCCTGCCTGTAGCGCCGGCAACCACGTCCTGGAGAGCCCATACCCGCTGGAGGAAGCGGTGGGCGCCGAGCACGCCTTCGTCGGTCCACTCCGCCTCCTTCTCGGGGGGCCCCATGAACAGCGTGTACACGCGCTCCGTGTCCGCGCCGTAGCGCGCGATCAGCGCGTCGGGGGCGACCACGTTCCCCTTAGACTTTGACATCTTCTCGAGCCTGCCGGTTATGTTGGACTTCCCGACGATCATCCCCTGGTTGAAGAGCACCGGGAACGGCTCATCGCCCGGGACCATGCCGAAGTCCGAGAGCACCTTGTACACGAACCGCGCGTACATGAGGTGCAGGATCGCGTGCTCGACTCCGCCGATGTAGAGATCCACGGGCATCCAGCGGCGCACCCGCCCCTCATCGAGCATCGCGTCGGCAACGTGTGGGTTGATGAAGCGTGCGTAGTACCACGAGGAGTCCACGAACGTGTCCATCGTGTCGGTTTCGCGACGTGCCGCCCTCCCGCACCTCGGGCAGGTCGTCGCCACGAACGTGGCGCTCCGCTCAAGTGGGTTACCCTCCACTCCCGAAAACTCCACATCCGCGGGGAGCAAGACCGGGAGCTGGTCGTCCGGCACCGCAACGATGCCGTCCCTCTCGCAATAGACCACCGGGATCGGCGTTCCCCAGTAGCGCTGCCGCGAGATCAGCCAGTCGCGCAGGCGGTAGTGGACCTTTCGCTTCCCGATCCCTCTCTGCTCGAGCCATTCGGTGGCCTTGGCGACGGCATCGGCCTTGTAGAGGCCGTCGAGCCACTCGGAGTTGATGGCCGGGCCGTCATCCACATAGGCCTCCCCTTCCCAGTCGTCGGGCGGCTTCACGGTCCGAACGATCGGGAGCCCGTAGGCCTTGGCGAACTCCCAGTCCCTCTGGTCCTGGCCGGGAACCGCCATGATCGCCCCGGTGCCGTAGGACATGAGAACGTAGTCCGCCAGGAAGATGGGCACCGGCTTTCCGGTGAACGGGTTGACAGCGTGGCTCCCCGTGAACACGCCCCTCTTCTCGAGCGGACCTTCGGTGGACAGCCGATCGATCTCCGTCTGGTGGCGAACGTGGTCGACGAACGCCTCGACCTTCGCGCGATGGTCGGCGGTGGTGATCTCGTCCACCAGCGGGTGGTCCGGCGCGAGCACCGCGAACGTCATTCCAAACGAGGTGTCGGGCCGGGTCGTGAATACTTCAAAGCCCGGAAGGTCCTCCCGGCCCTGGATCTTCATCGTGAACTGGGCGCCCTCCGAGCGGCCGATCCAGTTGCGCTGCATGATCTTGACCTTCTCGGGCCAGTCAGGCAGGCGGTCGAGCCCGTCGAGCAGGCGGTCGGCGTAGGCGGTGATGCGGAGGAACCACTGTTCCAAGTCGCGCTGCTCTACCACCGTGCCGCAACGCTCGCACTCGCCGGCGATGACCTGCTCGTTGGCCAGCACCGTCCGGCACGAAGGGCACCAGTTGACGGGCGACTTCCCGCGGTACGCGAGCCCCTTCTCCAGCATGCGGTTGAAGAGCCACTGATTCCAGCGGTAGTACCCGGGCTCGCAGGACGTGATCTCCTTGTCCCAGTCGTAGAGGATCCCCCAGCGCCGGAACTGGTCCTTCATCCGGCCGATGTTGGCGATCGTCCACTCCCGCGGGTGGATGTTGCGTTTGATGGCGGCGTTCTCCGCCGGCAGGCCGAATGCGTCCCACCCCATCGGGTTGAGCACCGTGCGTCCCTGCATCAGGAACATCCGGAACAGGCAATCGCCGAGGATGTAGTTGCGGCCGTGCCCGACGTGAAGGTCGCCCGAGGGGTACGGGAACATCATCAGCATGTAGAGACCCTTCTCCGCGGCGGTGTCTGTCGCGGCGAAGCGCTCCCGTACCCAGAACTCCTGCCAGCGCGGCTCGAACTGTGGCGGGTCGTACGGCTCGGCCATTCGCGGATTGTATCGCAGAGAAAGGCGTGAGGCTTGAGGAATGGGGAAGGAGGGAAACGACGAAGGCTCGTGTCGCAAAAGGTGCAGTGACGTTTCGACCGCGTCCGTTCGGGCACGGGCGCGGCGACGCCCTCGACCATTCGTGCCTCATGCCTTGTGCGTTCTATGAGAGACCGAGGAGGGTGCCGCTCCTCGCCAGCACGCCGGCGAGCGCCTCGGCTTGGCCGGCCTCCAGGAGCGGCTGGTCGCCGAGGAAGAGCGCCAGGCACTCGCCCCCCGTAAGGACCGGAAAGACCTCGGCGCCCTCAAGGGCCCCGCGCGACTTGAGCGCCTTGGCGATCGCGACCGTGCTCTCCTCCGGGTAGTCGGCAAGCCTCACCGCCTTGCGCTCGACTACGACGTCCTCCAGCGGCGCCACGCCGCGCCACACACGGACCGGGCCCGGAAGGTGGAACCCGTAGCCTCCCACCGACTCGAACACCGCCTCCCGGATCTCGAAGAGGACGCCGCGGGCAAAGAACGTGCCGGCGAAGCGGAGCAGCGACGCCCGCACTTCCCCGGGGCTCACGTCGGCGTGGAGGGCCAGAAAGAAATCCCTGAACGCCCCTGCGTCCCCCTCGCCGCCGCGCCGCGCGAGCAACCGCTCCGCGAGCAGCGTCAGCTCCTCACGGAACCAGCGGGCAGTCTCGCCCACCTCGCTCACCGGGGCAGGGATCATGAAGTCGGCTCCCGCAAGAATCGCCTGGTGACGAATCGCAGGGTCGCCCATCCCGCCGACCCAGAGCGTCGGGACCGGTGGCCGCTGCGACGCCGCTCGCTTGACCACGGCGGTCCAACCCTCCCCATGCTTCGCGGCGGTGCCGGAGACCGGCAGGTGCAGCACGACGAGGCTCGGGACCGGTCCGTCGGGCCAGAGCGGCGCCTCCGTCAGGTTTACCTCCCAGCCGCGCTGCCGCCATTCGGGCGTCAACGTCCGGTACGGCCTCGGGTCGGCAGCAACGATCAGGACTCGGACCCCACCGCCGGGAATCGGGATCTCCGCAAGCGAGTCACGAAGCTCCGCCAGCGGATCGCCGGCGGTCGCACTTTCAGCGGCGAGGCCTCCTCTTTCCGCCTGCTGCGCCTGGGACTCGAGCCGGGCGAGGAACTCCTCCTGCGGGAGCCACTCCATGACGCCCGTCGTCTGCCCAGGCCGGAAGCAGAAGGTCCCGGCGCGGGAGGCGCACGCCGTCACGAGGGCGGGGGTGATGGCGCCTGCGATGTGGCCGCTGCGGAAGTGGACGCGCGCCGGCCCCGCGGGGCCCTCGATCTCGAGCGACCCCTCCGTGTCAGCGGAGGTCAGGAGCTTGGCGAGCTCCCTCAGGCCGAGCTCCGAGAGGCGGCCAAGAATCGCCTTCACGACCCCGCCTCGCCGGCACCGGGGAGCCCCACGCGCACCTCACCCGTACCCTCGAGTCGGAGGTTGAGGGCGTTTGTGCGCCCCGCGACGCGCCACACGATCCGGTAGCGCCCCGGGAGCATGCCGACGAAGACCACCTCGCCCAGTCCCTTGCGGGCCCACCGGGAGCCGTCGGGACCGACCAGCAAGGCCGTGATGGCGGGATCTCTCGCCGGTGCGAGGCAGCGCAACGTCACACCGCCCACCGGCAGGACCCGCAGGCCGCGGCGCACCGGCAGTCCGAGATAGGCCTTCTCGTTGATCCGCTCGAGTCGCACGCCGGCCAGCGTGGCGCCCTCGCCGGAACCGCGGAGGGGCAGGTAGCGAACGCTCACGAGGCCCACGGCCGCACCTGGGTCGAAGGTGATCCAGCCCACCTCCCCGAGCCACGCCTCACCCCAGCGGTGCCAGTGGGCGCCGTCCCTGCCCACCACGATGCCACGCACGACCCTCGCGGGAATCGCAGCCGCGCGCAGGAGCCCGACGGCCAGGTTCGCGCGGCCCGAGCAGCGGCCCCGCCCGCGTGCCAGTACGGAGATGCCGTCCTGCGGGCCGCTGTCGTGTTCGTCCAGAGTGATGCGTTGGGAGACGAAATCCACGACTCGGGCAGCGACATCGAATGCCGAGTCGCCTTGCGGGGGCAGGCCCGCAAGCTCGGGTGGAGCGGCAAATGACGGCGGAACCTCCAGCGCCGTCGGGTCACCGCAGCGGGTCGGTTCGGGCAGCGGATAGACCGGCGCATCGGGCAGCGCCTGCACGGCCCGGTTCAGCCAAACCACGGCTCCATCCGGCCGGGCCTCGAGCGCGATAAACAAACCCGCGCGCTCGCCCCCCTCGACCCGTGCCGCCAGCGCAGTGGGCACGAAGATTGCGGCCTCGTCTCCGAAGGCGACGCCTCCGCATGCAAGAGCAAGGAGGCCGGCCGCGAGGCGCATCAGCTCTCCCCAGCGGCCTCGCCACGGTGGAGGTAGCCGTCCAGGATGCCGTTCACGAACTGGCTGGAGCGCTCACTGCCGAAGCGCTTGGCGATCTCCACCGCCTCGTCGATCACCACTGCCGGGGGCGTGCCGCCCTCGAACATCAGCTCGAAGAGGGCCAGTCGAAGGATGTTTCGGTCCACGGCGGCCATCCTCTCCAGCCGCCAATGGTCGGCCTGGTCCACCAGGTGCGAGTCAAGCTCGGAGAGCCTGGATATCACGCCGCGAACGAGGCTGATGGCAAACTCGCGCGTGGCCGGGGGCGCCTGCTGGAGCTCCTCGAACGACGAGAGTATGTCCTCCACGTCGGTCCCGGCGATCTCGCGCTGGTACAGCATCTGGAGGGCAAGCTCTCGCCCGCGGCGCCGAACACCCATGGCTCACTCCCCGAGGCGCCGGTAGAGCTGCACCATTTCGATCGCCGCCTGGGCCGCCTGCCAGCCCTTGTTGCCGGCCTTGGAGCCCGAGCGTTCCAGGGCCTGCTCCAGCGAATCGCACGTGAGTACGCCGAACGAGACCGGAATGCCGCTCGAGAGCGCGACCTGAGCCAGCCCCTTGGCCGTCTCGGCCGCGAGGTAGTCGAAGTGGGGCGTGGCCCCGCGGATCAGCACGCCGAGGCCGATAACCGCGTCCACCTTGCCGGAGACCGCGAGCCGCTCCGCCACCAGGGGAAGCTCCCAGGAGCCGGGGACTTTGACTACCGTGATGTCTTCGTCGCGCGCGCCGTGACGCACCAGGCAGTCGAGGGCACCATCCATCAGGCGGCCCGTCAGCATGTCGTTAAAGCGGCTCACCGCCAGGGCGAAGCGGAATCCCTTGGCGTCGAGCATTCCTTCGTAGGTGCGTGGCATGCCCTTCTCCTCTATCGCATTGTATGCCGCGTGCGAGCCCCGAACAAGGCAGTCGAGAGCTAGTCGCAGGTTGTTTCAGCCTGCGGCACTTGCAATGGGCGGGATTGGGTGTTACGTTTGACTTGTGAAGGTCTTCACTTTGGCTAAGAAACGCAGGAGTGGAGACTGTTCGTTGACAAAGGACCTTCCCCGGTGGGGCGCCCCGCAGGGTACCGCCGTTGGATCTCCCCCCCAAGCCATCCGACATTCGGTCCCCACCGCCCCGCCGGGGGGTTCTCCTTTCTGCTGAGAAGAGATGCGCGCGTCCGCCCGGCGTCCGAGGGAAGGCAACGTCGCCCTCCCCCGCCGGGCGGAACGCTATAGAATCGCCGCACGCGTCGGGTGGTCAGCCGGAAGAACCCGGGCGGGTCCCTGACCGGCCTCCCGAAAAGGAGGATCTCGGATGAAGCGGGTACTCTCTGGTAACGAGGCCATCGCCCGTGGCGCCTGGGAAGCGGGCGTGCACGTGGCGGCTGCGTACCCCGGCACGCCGTCCACCGAGATCCTCGAGGAGCTTTCCCGCTTCCCGCGGGTCTATTGCGAGTGGTCCACCAACGAAAAGGTCGCGCTCGACGTGGCGATCGGCGCTGCCTATGCCGGACGCAGGGCCATCGCGGCGATGAAACACGTGGGTCTCAACGTGGCAGCCGACTCCTTCTTTTACGCCTCCTCGACCGGCGCGGAGGCGGGCCTGGTCATCGTCTCCGCCGACGACCCGTCGATGCACTCCTCGCAGAACGAGCAGGACAACCGCCGCTTCGCCCAGTTTGCCCGCGTGCCGTGCCTGGAGCCCTCGGATTCCCAGGAGTGCAAGGACTTTACGATCGCCGCCTTCGAGCTGTCGGAGCTTTTCGACACCCCGGTGTTGTTGCGCACGACCACCCGCACCAACCATTCCGCGACCCCGGTCGAGCTTGGCGAGCGCACCGAGCGCCCGCCGAAGCGCGAGAAGTTCCCCCGCGACCCGGCAAAGTACGTGATGATCCCGGCCCACGCGCGCCGCCGCCACCCGGTCGTCGAGCAACGCGTGCGCGACATTGCGGCCTGGGCGGAGAAGTCGCCCTTGAACCGAATCGAGTGGCGCGGCCGCAAGGTGGGGGTCGTGACCGCAGGCGTGGCCTACCAGTACGCGCGCGAGGTGCTCCCCACCGCGTCGGTCCTCAAGCTCGGCATGGTGTACCCGCTCCCCGAGCAGCTGATCCGCACGTTCGCCGCGGGGGTGGAGCGGGTCGTCGTGGTGGAGGAGCTCGACCCGGTTCTCGAGGAGGAGCTGCGCCTGCTGGGC
>MEKI01000091.1:63511-66180 GCA_001766905.1 Acidobacteria bacterium RBG_13_68_16 | reverse complement strand
CTCGGCGCTGGCCAACATCGCCTACAACAGGGCGAACGTTCTGACGGTCATCCTCGACAACCGCTCCACGGCGATGACGGGCCACCAGCCCAACCCCGGGACGGGATTCACGCTGCAACAGCAGGCGACCGAGGTCATCGAGCTGGAGCCGCTCGTGCGCGCGCTGGGCATCCACCACGTGGCGACGATCGACGCCTACGACGTGGACGGCCTCGAGAACGCGTACAAGGACCTGATGTCACACGAGGAGCCCGCGGTGCTTGTCGCGCGCAGGGAGTGCGCGCTGTTGCCTGAAGCCCGCCGCAGGTGGGTGCCGCTCCACGTGGTCGAGGAAAAGTGCACCGGGTGCGGGATCTGCTTCCGCATCGGGTGCCCGGCGATCCTCAAGAGCGAGGAGATGGACGAGAAGTCCCGCAAGCCGCTCGCGCTGATCGACCCCGCCCAGTGCACCGGCTGCGAAGTCTGCTCGCAGCTCTGCCCGCACGACGCCATCCCCAACCGCGACCAGATCCGGCTGGCGGAGGAGCACCAGCCCGCCACCTTCTCGACGCCGGTCACCGGGGGGAGCTGAGCCATGGCCAGCCAGAAACCTTACAGCTTCGTGCTCGTCGGGGTGGGCGGCCAGGGGACACTGCTCGCCAGCAACATCCTCGCCGAGGTGGGGCTCGCCGCAGGGTTCGACGTCAAGAAGTCGGAGGTGCACGGCATGGCGCAGCGGGGCGGCAGCGTGGCCTCGCACGTGCGGTGGCACCCCGAGAAGGTGTTCTCTCCGCTCGTTGGTCTGGGCGAGGCGGACATCCTGCTCTCGTTCGAGAAGGTCGAGGCGCTTCGCTTCGCCGAGTTCCTGCGGCGCGGCGGCACGGCAGTGGTCAACGACATGGCGATCGTGCCGATCACGGTCTCCTCCGGAAGCGCTACGTACCCCGGGGACGAGGACCTCGCCAAGGTCTTCGCGTCCCTCGACGCGGAGCTTGTGATGGTCCCCGGCGAGCGCCTCGCCCAGGAAGCCGGCAACGTTAAGGCCGCCAACGTGGTCTTGCTGGGCGCCGTCTCGAAACTCTTGCCGCTTCCCGAGGAAACATGGTGGGAGTGCCTGGCCCAACGCGTCCCCAAGAAGTTCCTCGAGCTGAATCGCGTCGCCTTCGCGTCCGGCCGCGCCGCGGTCGCCACCACACCCGCCACCCAGGCATGACGCGCGAGCGGTGAGGCACGAGGCACGGGTTGTCTATCCTGCCTCGAGCCCCTTGCCTCATCCCTGAAGAGAGGCGCCCGGGTTGCCCCGGGCGCCTTTGCGTCTTCGAGAGGGTAAGGGTGTTTTGCTCTCTCCTCTACCCTCGTCCCTCTCCCCTTCCTCAATCCGCGCCGAGGTCGTCGGCCTTGATGGCTTGGCTCGCCACGTCCTCGAGCATCTTCGTCGTGACCGACTTCGGGCGCTCGATGGCATACCCGAGGGCGCGGTCCCACGTGGTGTTGGTGAGCACGCCGATCGCCCGCCCGACACCGAAGAGCACCGTGTAGAAGTCCCACTCCTTGAGGCCGTAGTACCACTGGATTACCCCTGACTGGGCGTCCACGTTCGGCCAAGGGTTCTTGGTTTTGCCGTGCTCGGTGAGGACGCCGGGTGCGACCTTGTAGATCATGTTGACGAGCTTGAACAGCGGGTCATTCGGCAGGTTCTTCTGGCAGAACTCCATCTGCGCGATGTACCGCGGGTCGGTCTTGCGCAGCACCGCGTGCCCGTACCCGGGGATCACCTGGCCAGCCTTGAGCGTATCCCAGAGCGCCTGTTTGACGTTCTCTTCGGTCGGCTCCTTGCCGCCCAGCTTCTCCTGGAACTTCATGATCCAGCGCAGCACCTCCTGGTTGGCCAGGCCGTGGAGCGGGCCGGCGAGGCCGTTGATCCCCGCCGAGAGAGCGTAGTAGACGTCCGAGAGCGCCGAGGCGACGAGGTGCGTGGTGTGCGCCGAGACGTTTCCCGACTCGTGGTCCGAGTGCAGGATGAAGTACATCCGTGCCACGTCGTCGTAGGGCTTTGGGAAACCCATCTGGTGAGCGAAGTTGCCGCCGAAGTCGAGCTTGGGGTCTGCCGGGATCTGCTTGTCATCCTTGTACTTCAACCGGTAGATCATGGCCGCGACCGAGGGCAGCTTGGCAAGGAGGTTGGTGGAATCCTCGTACGTCGGGTCCCAGTACTCGTCCTTCTTCATCCCCTCGTTGTAGCGCTTGACGAAGAGCGACTCCCGCTGCATCGAGAGGATCGACGCCGAGAACATCGTCATCGGGTGGGTGTCCGGGTGCATGCCGCGCAGCATGTTGCCGACGTACGCCGGCACCGCGCGGCGCGACTGAAAGTCCTTCACGACCTCGAGGGCCTGCTGCTCGGTCGGAACCTCCCCGGTGAGCAGGAACCACCAGAACGCCTCCACGTACGGGTAGTCCGAGCCCGGCACCTTCGGGAGCGCCGCGAACGCCTCCGGGATCGTCTTGCCGCGGAACCGGATCCCCTCGAACGGGTCGAGGTACGAGATGTCGGTCACCAGCATGCGAACGCCGCGGGCGCCGCCGATGGCCTGGCCGATCGTCACCTCACCGATCTTGACGTTCGCGTGCTCCTTGACCAGCTTCTGCGTGCGCGGACGGTGCTCCTGGATTTTCGCCAGCAACGTTTC
>MEKI01000091.1:59180-63438 GCA_001766905.1 Acidobacteria bacterium RBG_13_68_16 | reverse complement strand
GCCCGCCCATCCTATCCGATTGCAAAACGGAACCGCAACTCACAAGACCGGTATCAGGATCTCCTGCTCGTAGGCCTCGATGGTGCTGAAGGTGGGGATCTTGGCGGAGGGCACCAGAATGGTGGCCGGGTGGAGCTCGGCGTGGGCTCCCTCGGCGATGATTCGAACCAGCTCCCGAAACGCCTGCAGAGGGGACAGATCCGGGCGGCCAACCAGGTGACGCGGATCGAACTGCGACGACAGGAGCCGCTCCACCTGGCGCGGTGCACCGGGCGAGGCGTGCAGCACGAGATCCAGAACCAGGTAGGGGTGCTCGGCGCCGCTAATGCCTGCGACCACCACCTTTTCGACCTCCACAAACGGCAGAAGCTCGCTGCCGCCGACTGTCGCCCTCACCATGGGGCCCTCCGGCTGGAGGGTCTCCAGGGCGCATACCTCCACGTCGAAGCCGCCGGGCTGGGCGGACGTTGGCGGAATTTCCTCAGCCACCGCAACATCCGGGAAGACCCGTGAGCCCGTCTCCCCCATCGCCTCACGCACGGGCTCGGGCCCCTCGTCGAACGGCCCCGGCTCTGGGGGTGCTTCGACCGCGGCCGGTGGAACCGGCGGCCTGGGCGTCGGGACGGCCGGGGCAGTGAAAACCGGCGCCGCAGCAACGACGGTCGCATGCGTGGACGTCGCCGGTGCCGCGGTCGCCGCTGACGCGGGCGATCGCGGGGAAGCCACGGGCGGCGGCGTTCCGAGGGCCGCAAGGCGCCGACTGGCCTTCTCTGTCAGCAAGCCCGCAGCCTGGTCCCCGGCCAGATGGCGGAGCACCTCTATTGCCGCTGGCGGGTCCTCTGACTCGAGCGTTGTGCCGAGGCGGAAGCGCAGCGCTGCGGGTCCCCCGTTACCGGTGGCTGCCACCATCTCGCGCCAGTGTCCCAGCGCGAGCGTGACGTCCCCACGCCTCAGCTCCTCGTCCATCGCGCGCACGACGTGCTCGACGCCCTTCACGGCGGTGCCGTCCTGGCAGTGGCTCTGCCAAATGGCCAGGTGGGCATCGGCGTTTCTCGGTTCGCTCGCAAGGACCTTCTGAAATGCGGCCCGGGCGGCTCCGGTCTCGCCCCGGACCAGAAGTTCCATTCCCTCCTCCAGAGCCGGATGCTGCGTCACCGAGATCTCCTTCTCGATTCCGGGGGCGATGAAGCGCTCCTCGATGCGAAGCTGTTTGATCGCAAGGGCGGCAAGAAAACCGAAGATGAACCCGCCCACGTGGGCGCGGTACGCGACCCCGCTTGACGTTGAAAGGCCGGCGAAGAACAGCTGCTGCAGGAACCAGAGCGGCAGCACGATCCAGGCCGGCAGGTCCACCGTGCCGCTGCGGATGATGAAGAAGAAGTAGAAGTAGAAGAACCGGATCTTGGTGCGCACAAAGCGCACGAGAAACGCCCCCATGATTCCGGCGATCGCGCCAGAGGCCCCGACCAGCGGTGCCTCAGAGTTCGGGAACGCCGCCACGTGCACCAGGCCCGAGGCCAAGCCGGAGGTCAGGTAGAGGGCGGCGAAGAGCGGCCTTCCATAAGCGTCCTCGGTGAAGGGCCCGGAGATGTAGAAGAACAGCATGTTGCCGAGTAGGTGCAGCCAGCCTGCGTGCATGAACAGGCTCGTGAGGAACGCGACCGCCCGCGGGTTCGCGGGGACCAGGCCCCACGCCTTGTAGGGGTGGTAGGTCAACGCTTCCCGGAACTTCTCCACGAGCCCGTCAAGTTCCCGCAGCTCCTGATCGCGCTGCTCGTCCGACGCCGGTGCCTTTTGGGATAGGCTCCTCATGCCCTCCGCGAGCGTCGTGATCCTCTCGCGCTGCGATTCGGGCATCTCTGCGGGCAGCATCTTCGTCGGGAACGCGAGGTAGGGGTGCAGGGCCCAGTACGCCATCACCTCCTGCCCGCGCCGCGCGATCTCGTCTTCGGCGTTGCGCACGTCGGCGCCCACCGTGAGGAACACAACGAAGTTGACCGCGATGATCGCGAAGCTCACCCACGGCAGCCGCCGCACGGTGGTCTGGTCGAGCCCAATCGGTATGAACACTCGAGGCGTCCCTCTCTCAACTCAATGATAAACGGGGAATCCGGTGCTCTCGGGTATTCCCGCGGCGCAGCCTGCGTACGATCCGGGGGAAGTTACCTCACCGCGCCCCTCGCTGCCGGCGGCTGTGGCGTCGGCAGCTCGCAGGAGAACGGCTGGCTGCCCGCGCCAGCGCCTGAGATGCGCCTCCAGAGCCCCTCAAACCCCGGGACCGTGATGCGTGCCGAGCCGTCGGGGCGCCGGTCGTAGGCAAGGGGCTTGCCCGCGAACGGATCGGGTTGTGTCGCCCCTGCGAGTCCCGCCAGGGTCGAAGGGTATGAACCCGTTTCGAAGGCCCGGAGACGAAGGGCCAGCGCAAACCCGGCGAGATTCCTCGCGGACAACGTGGACTGCACCCTGGCCGCAGCTTTGGCCCCTTCCGGGAAGATCACGCTTTCGAAGACGTCAAACATCCAGCGAGGCCTGTCGCTCCCCCGCGCCAGCAGCTGCGGATTCAAACCGAGGGGTTGGTCGACTGCGGCCACAAGGTCGGCCCTCAGCTCGAGCTGCTGCGCCCTGAAGATGTCCCCGATCGCGAACTCCAGGATCCGCCCGTAGAGCGAGGCCTTCCCCTCCCGCGCGGTGAGCGGGTCGCTCATGACTACGGCAACGTGTCTTTCGATCTCGGCCGCCTCCGCGAGGTTGCTTCGCCGCCAGGCCACTCTTAGATCGGTGTCAACGAGCATTTCCTGAAGACTGCTGAGCGACCCGCGCGCCGTGGAGGGGTCCGCGATCGTCTCCCCGACGACCGATAGGAGCATCCTCTCGCAGGCGATGCCGGCCACCAGCTCGATCATTGGCGTCTCGCGCTCGAATCCGGCAGCCATTGTCGACATCGATGCGGCGTCCGCCAGAAGGCGAGCGGCGTCGCGCTCGAGCAGGGCCATGCGCGCGTCCACGAGCAGCAGCCTCTGCGCTGTCATGAGCTTGAGAAGATGGGCCCCGGTGAGCTCTTCGGTCTTGTTGTTTGACCCGATCACGCCGAAGTTGCAGCTCGCCTTCCCGGCGGCACGGTGTAGCAGCTCCACCGCGGGCCGGTTGTTCCCCAGGATGCGCCGGATGTCCGCCCGCTGGCTCTCGCTCCAACTGTGGGACGGGGTCATGCTCGCCTCGCCCACCAGCGGCTTGTCGTCTCCCGGCAGGATCATCGCCTCCGCCCCGCCACGAAGGAGGAGCGCAGCGTTCTCCT
This sequence comes from Acidobacteria bacterium RBG_13_68_16, assembly GCA_001766905.1. Classification (GTDB taxonomy): domain Bacteria; phylum Acidobacteriota; class Thermoanaerobaculia; order Thermoanaerobaculales; family Thermoanaerobaculaceae; genus RBG-13-68-16. Next base: position 60,143 of record MEKI01000091.1, on the reverse strand, counting down.
CGTCGAGGAAACGTACGGGTGCGGACGGAGCGGCCTCCCGTGACCCGACCTTCGCTGCGAACTCCTTCTCTGCGGCAGCGAGGCGTTCACTACCGTAGATCCGGAGCGCCAATAGTGCCGCCAGCGCTGCAACCAGCGCGGCGGCCACCAGGCGGACCGTCCAGCGCACGAGGGGCGAGTTGGGCACGGCACCCTCCTCGGAACCGGCGTCGATTATTCCACCAACCGCGGCCGGTGGGCCAAGATTTGCCTACGGGCGGTCGAGACCGGCGAGCCGCTCGAGGTCGAGGACCTTCTCCAGCTCCTCCTCGGGCAGGACGCCGAGTCGGCGGGCCGCCTCCGCAACGCTGGTCCCCGCCTTCTCCGCAGCCTTTGCGACCTCGGCGGCGCGCTCGTAGCCGATGCGGGCCGCCAGCGCCGTGGCCAGGGCAGGACTTGCCGCCGCCAGCGAGCGTGCACGCTCGACGTTGACCCGCAGCCCCGAGAGGCAGCGAGACACCAGCACCTCGCTGGCCGCGGCCAAGAGGCGAGCCATTGTGTCGAGGTTCCAGGCGAGGAGCGGGTTGGCGTGCGAGAGGTCGAGCTGGTGCAGCGACGCGGAGGCCCGGCACGCCGCAGCGAGACCCTCCACCTCCAGCGCCACCTGCGCGACCGCTTCCGGGATGACAGGGTTGACCTTGCCCGGCATGATCGAGGAGCCGGGCTGCACCGCGGGGAGCTCCAGCTCCCCGAGTCCGCCGAACGGACCCGAGGCACGCAGGCGCACGTCGTTGGCGACCGCGAGCAGCACCCGCCCGATGCCCGCGAGCGCGTCAGCGAATGCGATCGGGGCATCCTGGGCCGCGATCCCTGCGGCGGCGTTGCCCTCGAGGGCCACCGCGAGGCCCGTCATCTCCGCCAGCAGCCCCGCCGCACGTGCAACCACGGCGCGGTCCGCCCCGATCCCGCTTCCGACGGCGGTCC